>NZ_JBVJHP010000011.1:296202-369118 GCF_055586745.1 Nonomuraea sp. NPDC049378 | reverse complement strand
CACTCGGGAGGGTGTGGGAGAGTAGGTCACCGCCGGACAATCTTTGTGGAGGGGGTTTCGACGCTGAGCGCGTCGGGACCCCCTCTTTTTTGTGTCACCCGAAGGGCTTGGGAGGGACGGCGAGGCGGTAGACCTGCCGGGAGCCGCCCTCCGGCCCGGGGTCGGTGGCCTCGGCAGGGGTGAAGCCGAGCCGCTCGTAGAAGGCGCGTGCACCGCTGGCGGAAGCGCCAGGGTGGTCGGCGCCGAAGGTGACCACCTCGACGCTGCCCGGGCCGCGTACGTACCTGCGCATCGCGTCAGCCATCAGTGCCCGGCCGACGCCCTGCCCCCGCGCCTGCTCCGAGACGACGAGCCATCGGACGTGGTAGGTCGGGGCATGGGATGTCCCGAACAACAGCCCGCCGAGGAGACCCGGGCCCGACGAGACTGCGACGAGCGCCGTCGATCGGCGGAGGTTCTTGCGCACGGCGTCGTGGAAGCCGGACTCGGCGACCATGGGCCCGAACCAGTGTTCGACCTCGGACGCCAAGCTGAGAAAACCGGGGAAGTCGTGCTCGTCCGCGACTCTGATCCTCATTTGTGCAGTGTGCCATGTTCGGTGCACGTCGCTGAGAGGGGATCTGTTACGCGTGGGCAGGATCGTGTCGGGTGGCCCTTCGGCGGACGAGGTTGTGACGGTCGGGCACATGGTCGGCGCCTCCACCGGAGTCACGGGAACGGTGGTTGGTGGTGGCGGGTTGGTCGATGCGCCGCGCCGTGATGGCGGCCGGGCAGAGGCATGGCGATGCTGCGCTCGGCCGGGTGGTGTGCCGACCATGTTCGGTTCGCTGGCTTTCGGCGAGGAGGGCATGACGAACGGAGGGCCTCCGCGCACGTGACGTTCGCGGTTGTGGACCCGGGGCCCGCTTTCCCTGGATGGAGCTCTCAGACGTTCAGGGTGCCGGAGAGCACCGTTACGGCCCGGCCGGCCAGGTGGACGCGGTCACCGTGGTGAGTCACGTGTACGAGGCCCCCTCTGTCCGACAGCTGGGCCCCCACCAGGGAAGATCGGCCGAGGCGGGTCGACCAGTACGGTGAGAGCGCGCAGTGGGCCGAGCCCGTCACCGGATCTTCTGGGACGCCGACGTTGGGGGCGAAGAAGCGGGAGACGAAGTCGGTCTCGGTGCCCCGCGCGGTGACGATGACACCTCTCGCGTCGACGGCGGCCAGGGCTGGAATATCGGGGGTCAGTGACCGTACCGATTCCTCTGACTCGAGCTCGACCAGCAGGTCGAGGTGGCTTTTTCCGACGCGGACCGGGGTCGCTCCGAGCGCTTTCTCCAGGCCGGCGGGAACGGTGGAGGGGGTCACCTCCTTCGCCGGGAAATCCATGGTGATCATGCCGTCGGAGCGACGATTCACGGTAAGCGTCCCGCTGGCCGTGGTGAATTCGAGCCGGCCGCTCGCCGCCCCGGTCGAATAGAGCACGTGGGCGGTCGCGAGGGTGGCGTGACCGCAGAGCGTGACCTCGACCATGGGCGTGAACCAGCGCAGAGAATCTCCGAGCAGGTAGGCGGTCTCGGAGAGGTTCATCTCGGCGGCTACGCTCTGCATCCATCGGTCAGTAACCGGAGAGTCCAGCAGGCAGACCGCTGCGGGATTACCCTTGAAAGCTGTGTCCGTGAAGGCGTCCACAGTGAAGAGGCGCATGTGCTCGATGCTATCCAAGGGTCGGATATCCAGCTGCAACCGGGCTGCAAGCCGTACAAAATGGAATTAGTCCTGGGCGTGTCGCGTGGCGAATGCGGAATCGTCGGTTACCGTCCAATGTGTAGGGACGTGCCGATTACGGTGAGTTCCTGAGGAAAGGACAAGCCGATGGGGGCTGTGCGCAAGGTGGTGAGCTACCTTGGCCTGGGCGGAATCGACCAATACGACGAGGGCTACGACGACGACGGGCACTACGAGGACGAATACGTGCCGGCTACGGAGCGGGCTGCCAGACGGTGGCGCGCGAACGTCGACTCGTCACGCATCGTGATGGTCCAGCCGCTCAAGTACAACGACGCGCCGATGATCGGTCAGCACTTCCGTGACGGGCAGACGGTGATCATGGACGTCACGGGCATGCCGATGCCCGAGGCGACGAGGATGGTCGACTTCGCCGCAGGGCTGGCCTTCGGGTGCGAGGGAAGGATCGAGCGCATCGCCGACCGCGTCTTCCTGCTCGCGCCGGCACACGTGGAGATCGAGGTTTCGTAGGAGACCCGCTGTGATGCGGGCCGCGGGTCTCCTGACGGGACCGGAGCTCCTTGTCGCGTGCGGGCGCGACGGGACGGCGGCCGGGTCACACCGAAACGGGCTGCGGTGCGGTCGCACGTTCAGCCCCGCAGGCCCGGCCTGCAGGTCCGTCCGCGATGGCGGGCCGGTGAAAGCCCCACGTGTGCGGGTCTCAACCCCACGTGCGGGCGGGGAAGCCCGGCTCTTGCAGCACCGTACGGGCAGGGAAGCCCGATGCGGGCCCTGAGGCTCTGTACGGCGTGAACCACTGAGTGGCGAGGAAGCCCGGTACCGGGGCTGTGTCAAAGGCGGCTGCGCGTTCTCGAGTCCACCGTGGGTGAGGAAGCCAGGTGCCTGCCTTCGGCGGGAAGCTCAGCCTGCGCGCGGGCCGCGGCGGATCAGGCGGGCCAGCTCCACCGCGTCGGCGGCGGCCTGCCTCGCGCGGGCATCGGCTTCGCGGGCGTAGGCGTGCAGGGCCCACACCGCCCCCTCGGCCAGCTCTTTCAGCTCGCCCACCTGGGCCGTCACGTAGCGGGCGTCGGCTTCGACGAGCTTGCGGCGCAGCCAGAGCTGCCAGCCCGCCAGGCCGATCATGGCCACGGCGGCCGCGACGAGCAGGTGGTTGAGGAAGACGGCGCCGACGAGGCAGGCGACCCCGGCGACGATCAGCACCATGGCGGCCCATGGCCGGCCGCGGGGTACGACCCCGTCGGCGACGATGGCCTTCTCGGCGGCGGCCATCGAGAGCTCGTCGGGACCCTCGGGCCGCAGGTGGATGCGGTGGCCGAGCAGCGGCACCGTCAGCGTCTCCGGCGGCTCCAGCCGGCTGTCGGCCTCCAGTTCCTCGGCGACGCCCCGCAGGATGGGCGCAGCCACGTGGAGGGCGATCGCCGCCAGATGGGGGTCGGCGCCGGGGTGCAGGTCGTCGAGCAGGTGTGAGCTGAGCGAGGCCATCGGGCCGGCCGGTCCGCTCTGGCCGATCAGCGAGCGCAGCACGGCGAGTGGTTCGTCCTCGGCCCAGGACGTGGCGGGGCTGCCGGTGCTGTTGTCGAGCGGGGCAGAGGAGTCGTGGTCGGACTGCCGGGCCGAGGTGATCTCGGAGACGCGGCCGCGCAACCTCGCCAGGCGGGCGGCGGCCACCGCGGGCTTGGCCAGTTCGGGGATCTCCGCCATCTCGGGGAAGTCGACGAGGGACGGCGGCACGACGACCGACGGCTCGTCCGGCACCAGTGACCGCATCCACTGCTGCGGGTCGGCGTGTTCCTGCACGGCCAGCACGTCGAGCTTGCGCAGCACGAAGATCTTGCCGGCGGGGCCGTAGGCGCCTCTGGCGGCGGCCAGCCAGAGGGAGCGCTGCCCGTGGGTGACCGGCCGGTCGAGGGACAACTCGCCGAAGGCGGTGCCGAGCCATGAGGCGTGGATGCGGCTGCCCTGCCCGGACACGGCCAGGGCCAGGCAGAGGAAGAGCGCGGTCTGTTGCTGGTCGCGCCCTGCCGCCCTGCTCAGCGGCTCGAGGGGGTCGTCGCCGGCGAGGATGGCGACCAGCGCTTCGACGGCGGGAGGCAGCCAGTAGCCGGGGATGTCGCGGAAGCCCGGGGCGGCGGGAGGTGCGGAGCCGTTGGCGGCGAGGTGTGCGAGCAACGCCTCCGCGTAGCGATGCACCTCCGTCGCTGCTTGGGGGCTCGCAGTCAGGTCCGTGCTCAAGGCAGAGAACTCCCCCATTTCGGCCTCAGTTCATGACCGCGTAAAGCCTAGCCGCTGGGGCGCGCCAACTCGGTGAAGGCGCGCCCACGACGGAACGGGAGCTTTGGGTCAACTGCGTGTTACATGCGCTCGGGGACAGGGACGCCCAGAAGGCCGAGCCCGGTCTCCAGCACGGCCATGGTCAGCGCGCACAACGCGAGGCGGGAGGCGCGCGTCTCCGGCGGCACTTCCGGCCGGAGCACCGGGCACTGCTCGTAGAACGTGCTCAGGAGGCTGGAGGTCTCGTAGAGGAAGGCGCACAGCCGGTGGGGCTCGGACTGCTCGGCCACCTGCTCGACGAGCGAGCCGAAACCGAGCAGATGGAGGGCCAGGGCGCGCTCGGCGGGGTCGCCCAGCAGGATCGGGCCCTTCGCGTCGGAGGGTTCGATGCCGGCCCGGCGGAAGATGGAGCGGATCCGGGCCGTGGCGTACTGCATATAGGGGCCGGTGTTGCCGGTGAAGGCGAGCATGCGGTCGAAGTCGAGGACGTATTCGCTGTCGTGACTGACCGACAAGTCAGCATATTTCACTGCACCCATGCCGACAGCACGCGCGATCTCGCTCTTCGTGGCCTCGTCGTAGCCCCGGTCGGAGATCGCCGCCGTGGCCCGGGCGATGGCCTCCTGCAGCAGGTCGAACAGCTTGATGGACTCGCCGGAACGGGTCTTGAACCGGCGGCCGTCCTTGCCGAGCATCATGCCGATCTGGACGTGCTCGGCCGAGACCGTGTCGGGCAGCCAGCCCGCCACCCGCGCCGCCGCGAACACCATGCGGAAGTGCAGCGCCTGCTCGGACCCCACGACGTAGAGGATGCGGTCGGCCTTGAGGTCGTGGACGCGGTAGCGGATGGCCGCCATGTCGGTGGAGGCGTAGCCGTAGCCCCCGTCGCTCTTCCTGATGATGAGCGGCAGAGGCTTGTCGTCGGAGCCGGTGAAGCCGGGCGGGAACACGCAGAGCGCGCCGTCGCTGATCACCGCCGCCCCGGAGGCCTCCAGGTCGTCGCACGTCTTCTGGAGCATGGGGTTGTACATGCTCTCGCCGGCGAGGTCGGCGTCGGTCAGCGTGACGCCGAGCAGCTGGTAGACCTTGTTGAAGTAGCGGACGGTGGCGTCCATGAACGCGTGCCAGAGCCGCATCGTGTCGGGGTCGCCGGACTGCAGCGTGGTCACCCGCACCCGGGCGCGCTGCTTGAACGCCTCGTCGCCGTCGAACTTGGCCCGCGCCGCCTGATAGAACTCCGTGCCCATGCCGGCCTCGAGTTGCGCGACCGCGGTCTCCTCGCCGATGTCGAGCAGGTGCTCGACGAGCATGCCGAACGGGGTGCCCCAGTCGCCCAGGTGGTTCTGCCTGATCACGGTGTTGCCGAGGTGCTCGTGCAGGCGAGCCAGCGAGTCGCCGACGATCGTCGTGCGCAGGTGGCCGACGTGCATCTCCTTGGCCGCGTTGGGCGCGGAGTAGTCGATCACCACGGTCTGGGAGGGCGCGATCGAGCCGACGCCCAGCCGCGGGTCGGCCAGCACGCGCTGGGCCTCGGACTCGATCCACGAGTCGTCGAGAGTGATGTTGAGAAAGCCGGGGCCGCTGACGTCGACCGTGCCGGGGAAGTCGGACAGCGCGCTCTTGATCGCCTCGGCGACCTCCCGCGGCGCCCGTCGCAGTCGCTTGGCCAGGCTCATCGCGACGTTCGCCTGGAAGTCGGCGAACTGGGAGGGCCGGATCAGCGGGTCTGCATCGGCGTGCTCGGGGCCGAACGCGTGCGCCAGCGCCTGCTGGACGCGCTCGGTGAGCACAATCTGCGGGTCGGTCATGCTTTAAGGGTACCGGCGAGCCTGACCGCGATGCTGATCGCCGCGGCCGCCACGACGGAGATGCCGACGGCCGTCAGATCCCTGGCCACGTCGCCGGGCTGGAGCGCGAAGAACTCCCTGACGAAGGGCAGCGTCAGGCTGACGGCGAACAGCACGGCCATGGCGCCGACGAGGACCGTACGCCACCAGTTGAGCGGCCTGGCGATCAGCACGAGCACCCACCAGGTGGTGAGGAAGAGCGCGATCACCGCGGACGTCTGGGTCTGGACGAGCGTCGTCGTGCTGTCGTGGGCGGCCCAGAACGCCAGCAGCACCGCCGCCGCGCACAACACCCCGGCGGGTACGGCGAAGCGCAGCACCCGGGGGACGAACCCGGGTCTGGCGCGTTCGAGCGTGGGCGTGAGCGCGAGGAAGAGCACGGGGATGCCGATGGTCAGGGCGTTCGTCAGCGTCGAGTGGCGTGGCGCGAAAGGGAACATCAGCCCCGCCAGCCCGACGACCACCGACAACACGATCGCGTAGAAGCTCTTGGTGAGGAACAGGTGGGAGACGCGTTCGATGTTGGCCAGCACCCGGCGGCCCTCGCCCACGAGGTGCGGCAGCGTGGCGAACCTGTCGTCCAGCAGCACCACCTGGGCGACCGCCTTGGTGGCCGGGCTGCCCGCCCCCATCGCGATGCCCAGGTCGGCGTCCTTCAGCGCGAGCACGTCGTTGACGCCGTCGCCGGTCATGGCCACGGTGTGGCCGCGGGACTGGAGGGCGGCGACGAACTCGCGTTTCTGCCGCGGGGAGACCCGGCCGAAGACCGTGTGGGAGTCCAGTAGTTCGCCGAGCCTGTCCGGGTCGTCACGCGGCAACGTCCTGGCGTCGATCGAGTGTTCGCCGCCGGGGATGCCCAGGCCGGTCGCGATCGCCGAGACCGCGTCGGGGTTGTCTCCGGAGATGACCTTGACCGTCACGCCCTGCTCGCCGAAGTAGCGCAGGGTGTCTCGCGCGTCGGGCCTGACACGCTGCGTGAAGGTGACGAGGGCGACGGGCTCGGGCTCCGCCCATGACGCGTCCGCCGACAGGACGTCCGTACGGCACAACAGCAGCACGCGGGTGCCGTCGGCGGCCAGCTCGGCGGCCCTGTCGTAACAGTCGCCCCCGTCGAGCAGCACGTCGGGAGCCCCCAGCACCCAGGTGCCGCGCTCGCCGAAGTCGGCGCCGCTCCACTTGCGCGTGGAGGAGAACAGCACGGTCGCGCGGGCCACCCACCCGTCCTCGACCCCGGGGAAGCGGGCGCGGATGGCCTGGGCGGTGGCGTTGGGCTGCTGGTCGAGGTGGGCGAGGGCGGCCAGCGCCACCTCGACCGGCTGGCCGTCGCGCAGCGGTAGCACCCGGTCGAGGTCCATCCCGCCGGCCGTGAGGGTGCCGGTCTTGTCCAGGCATAGCACGTCGACCCTGGCCAGCCCTTCGACCGCGGGCAGCTCCTGGACGAGGCACTTGCGCCGCCCGAGGCGTACGACGCCGACGGCGAAGGCGATCGAGGTCATCAGCACCAGGCCCTCGGGGATCATGGTGACGATGCCCGCGACCGCGCCGGTGACCGCGGTGCCGAGATCGGCGGAGTTGCTGAGCTGGCTGTAGAGCAGCAGGCCGCCGACCGGGATCAGGAGCCAGGTGACGTACTTGATGAAGCCGGCGATGCCGTCCCGCAGCTCGGAGTGGGCGAGGTGGAACTTGCTGGCCTCCTCCGCGAGCCGCACGGCGTACGCGTCGGTGCCGACCTTCGTGGCGACGAACGCGCCGGAGCCCGCGACGGCGAAGCTGCCCGACAGGACCTCGTCGCCCGGCCGCTTGTGCACGGGGTCGGCCTCGCCGGTCAGCAGGGACTCGTCCACCTCCAGCCCGTCGGACTCGACGACCTCGCCGTCGACCAGCAGGCGCTCGCCCGGGCCGAGCAGGATGAGGTCGCCGAGGACGATCTGGCGTGCCTCGATCCGCTGCTCGCTTCCGTCGCGGCGGACGCGTACGGGAGCCTCGTTGATCACCGCGAGGCGGTCGAGCGTGCGCTTGGCGCGCAGCTCCTGGACGATGCCGATCAGCGCGTTGGCCACGATGATCAGCCCGAACATGACGTCCTGCCACTCGCCGAAGACGAGCACGAGGACGCTGAGCACCCCGATGACGAGGTTGAACAGCGTCAGGACGTTGGATCTGAGGATCGCGCTCAACGACCTGCTCGAGCGGCGCGGGACATCGTTGGTCTGCGCCCGCGCCACCTGTGCGGGAGTCAGGCCCCGCAGCGTTGAGGCAAGCCCGTCCACATGTCCCCCTGTTGCGTGGATCGGTCTCACACCCTAAAGGGTCACCACAGCCTGTGGGAGCGATGCGTGGCGGCGATCCGCTCGCCGACCTCGGTGACGATGCCGCTCGACGACAGGTCGTCCGCGAGCCGGCAGGCCGCGCTGATCGCCTGGGCCCTGGACGAGCCGTGGGCGATGACGACGGTGCCGTTCAGCCCGAGCAGGACGGCGCCGCCGTATGCCTCGGCGTCGAGGCGGCGGCGCAGCTCGCGCAGGCGCGAGCGCTGCATGGCGGCGCCGAGCCTGGCCAGCCTGCTGTCGCCGATGCTCTCCTGGAGCTCGGCGAACGCGTAGCGGACCGCGCCCTCCATGGTCTTGAGCGCCACGTTGCCGGTGAAGCCGTCGGTGGTGATCACGTCGGCCTGGCCGGTCAGCAGGTCGTAGCCCTCGACGTTGCCGGTGAAGTGGATGCCGGGAGAGCCCTGCAGCAGCTCGTGTGCGCGCTTGACGAGCTTGTTGCCCTTCTCGGCCTCGGCGCCGATGGTCAGCAGGCCGACCCTGGGCTGCTCGACGCCGTGGGCCAGCTCGGCGTAGGCGGCGCCGAGATGGGCGAACTGGACCAGCATCTCCGGCTTGGCCTCGGCGTTGGCCCCGGCGTCGAGCAGCAGGGTGGGGTGCGGGAGCGTGGGCAGGGCGACGGCTATGGCCGGCCTGAGCACGCCCTGCTGGCCTTTCAGCCTGAGCCTGCCGGTGGCGACGATGGCCGCGGTGGAGCCGGCGGAGACCACCGCGCCCGCGTCGCCGCGGCGTACGAGGTGGCAGGCGACGGCGAGGCTGGAGCGGGGGCGGCGCAGGCTGGCCAGCGCGCCCTCGTCCATGGCCAGGGCCTCCTCGGCCCGGACGATCGGGATCTCCCTCGTCGCGTCGTGGTCGGCGAGCGCTTCGTAGAGCACGCGGGGCGAGCCGACGAGAACGACGCGCAGGCCGCGCTCGCGTACGGCGTGGACCGCTCCCGCCACGATCTCGTGCGGTGCGTGGTCGCCGCCCATGGCGTCGAGCGCGATGGGCCTGCTGTCGGACAATGATCACCTCGTACGGCATCGAGCCCGCCGTCATGGCTTGGCCGGAACGCGGGCTCGGATGTCCGCATCGTAGGCACGGCAGTGCCAGGTTAACCGGCGGGTAGGCCCTCCTGGTTCCCGCATGGGGCGGTTCCAGTCGTGCCGGGCCCGTTCGCCGTCGCGAGGCGGGGCGCCGTCAGCGCAGGTTCCAGTCGGACATCCCGCGCGACACGATCACCTTGGAGAACTTCGACGCCCCCGTGACCCGGATCAGCGGACCGTCGGCCTCGGAGCCGCCGGTCACGTTGCGCTTGCCGAACATCGAGCTGCCCTCGTCGATCACGTGGGCGTTCTCGGGGACGCGCACGATCAGCTTGCTGAACCAGGCGTTCGTCTCGATCGTGATCTCGCGGCCGGGCAGGACGGCGTCGGACAGGTCGATGATCAGCGCGCCGAACCGCGCGGACAGCCTGGTGTTCCTGGAGGCGACCCAGCGGCCCTTGCGCACGACCTTGCTGAACTTCGAGTCGATGACCTGCTGCTCGATGGCGGTGGGCACGCCGGCGGCGGATATGTCGGGCAGGTCTTTGGTGATGGGGACGAGCTCCCCGACCGTTTTCGCCGTGTAGGTGAGATCGAGGCGGTCGGCGTGCTCGACGCTGGTGAGTCTGCCTGCGGCGAGCGCCTCGGACAGCACGGCGGCCACGCGGTCGCGGTCGTTGTCGGAGGCGCGAAGGTCCGGATCGTCGGTCACACGACGAGTGTAGGCCTATTCGCGATATGTCGCGAGTCTCGCCAAACCTCCAGAGAAACTTGGAGCCTGGTGGAACCGGTGACGCGACTGGGAGCGTCCGGGTATTAAGAACCGTAGACGCGCGACAGGGTCGTGAGGTTTACATCAGATCGAACAAAAAAGATGGGACAGGCCTAGTGATCTTGAACCAGGCAGGCACCCGACGCTTCAAGGCGTACACGTCCAAGCATCTCGACGAGCTCCTGCAGCGTGCGGGGCTCGGCGATGAGGAGCGGCTGAAGGTTCGCGCCGTGGCCACGGTGTTGCCGTTCCGGACGAACGCCTACGTCGTCGAGGAACTCATAGATTGGTCGGCCGCGCCCGACGACCCGATATACCGGCTCGTCTTCCCTCAGGAGGACATGCTGCCCGCGGAAGACGTCGCCCGGCTGGCCGACCTGCTCAAGGCCGAGGCGCCCAACGCCGAGATCCAGGCTGAGGCCAACCGCGTCCGCGCACAGCTCAACCCGCATCCCGCGGGCCAGAAGGAGCTCAACGTCCCGAAGATCGACGATGAGCCTGTCCCAGGCATGCAACACAAATATCCCGAGACCGTGCTGTTCTTCCCCAAGCAGGGGCAGACCTGTCACGCCTACTGCACCTACTGCTTCAGGTGGGCGCAGTTCGTCGGGGACGCGGACCTGAAGTTCGCCTCTGACGACATCGGCCAGATGGTGAGCTACATCCGCAGCCATCCCGAGGTCACCAGCGTCCTGATCACCGGCGGCGACGCCATGATCATGGGCGAGCCCGTCATCAGGCGATATATCGAGCCGCTCCTGGAGCTGGACCAGCTCGAGTCCATCCGCATCGGCACCAAGGCGCTGGCCTACTGGCCGCAGCGCTTCACCACCGACCCCGACGCTGACGCCACGCTCGGCCTGTTCGAGGAGGTCACGAAGGCGGGCAAGAACCTCGCGTTCATGGCCCACTTCTCGCACCCGCGCGAGCTGGAGTCGCCGCTGGTGGAGTCGGCGGTCAAGCGCATCCTCGGGAGCGGCGCCACGATCCGCACCCAGGCGCCGCTGATCAGGTCCATCAACGACGACCCCGCCGTGTGGGAGCGCATGTGGCGGCGCCAGCTCAGGATGGGGATGATTCCCTACTACATGTTCGTCGAGCGCGACACGGGTCCCCAGGACTACTTCGCGGTGCCGCTGGCCCGTGCGTACGAGATCTTCCGGGACGCCTACGCGTCCGTCTCCGGGCTCTGCCGCACGGTCCGCGGTCCGTCGATGTCCGCCACGCCCGGAAAGGTGTGCGTCGACGGCGTCACGGAGATCGCCGGGGAGCGGGTCTTCATGCTCCACCTCATCCAGGCGCGCGACCCCTCACTCGTGAGGCGGCCGTTCTTCGCGCGCTACGATCCGACCGCGGTGTGGCTGAGCGACCTCCGGCCGGCCTTCGCCGATCGTTTTCCGTTCGAGCAGGAGGAAGCCCTGCTGCCCGTCTGACGGTCGCGCGCGTCCAACGCGACCGGAAAATTACGCCCCGGCCCGTGACATTTGTTTTCGCGACCCATTGTTCACGGGCCGAAGGGTGGTTATGAGGCGGCCCGCGCGAAGTGCGCCGCGCGGGCGTGCACTATCAGAAACAAGACCCTCCTATTTCCGTTTTGTCTCCCCGCTCAACGCTCCCCCCTCACTCGGTAACCGTGCTGCAAACCCCTTCTACATGGGCATTCATGAGCCTGCGGCCGGTCACAGCGAGTGATAGAACTGCTGGCGTAGCTCAGCCGTGACGGCACGCCCGATGTGGTGCCCATAGCGCGTACGCCACGGCATTCGGGGGTTATCGATTCGCATTTCCACCGCATTCGAGAGCGATCGATCACGAGCCGGGAAGGCAATCATGAATCGAGTAGTCAAGGCGGCTGTAGCCGTCACAACATTTGGCTTGGCGGCGGCTTTGGCCGTGCCGGCCCAAGCGGACGTCCTCTCCGGCAGCCGGAGCGCAGGCACCACCGCGACGAGCCCGCTCGGCGGCGGCGGGATCACCGGCGAGCTGGTCAGCGCGCTCTTCGGCGTGCCCGCCCAGCCGCGGGGGCTGACAGAGGCCGAGAGGGACGCTCTGGCCGAGTACCGGAGGATAGCCGACAACCAGCGGCGGACCATGGGCACGCCCAACTCGGCCGAGGACGTCACCAAGGGTGGCGACCCGCTGGCCGAGCTGTCGCCGATCGTCGGCGGGATGGGGGTCCGTAACAGCCGCGGCGCGAAGTCGTCGCTGCCCCTGCTGTCGGGCGCGGCCCGCATGGCGGAGGCGGCGAACCCGTCGGCCAAGGCGTTCCGGCAGGGCAGGAGCGAGGTCGCCACCCAGGCCGCGACCGTGCACGGCGTTGTCGCCGCCCTGGCCGGCCTGGCCGAGTCGTCCCTCGGCAACACGCTGGTCAAGCTGCCGGTCACCGAGGGCGCGCCCGTCAAGGGCGTCGCGGCGCAGACCTCCGCGTCCGGTCTCACGCAGGCCGCCAAGAACGCGCTGCCGGGCATGCCCGGTGGACGGCTGTCCACGGTGATCGGGAAGGTCGCGCCCGCCGAGGCGGCCCCGGTCGCCGAGGCGCTGCCCGGCCTGCCCAGGGCCGCCACCCTGGACGAGCTCACGCCGCTCGTCCGGGAGGCCTCGGGCGCCCTCGAGACCAGCGGCACCAAGGCCGCCGCGTCGCACCGTGACGTGATGACCGCGCTCGGATGGTCCACCGGCGCGCTGACGAGCTCGGTGCGGAACTCCTGGGACCGCGACTAGCCGACGGCGGAGGCGCCGGCGAGCGTGGCTCGCCGGGGGCCGGCACGAGGGTTCGCGGGCGTCACAGGTGCCGACGCCGGGAGCCAGGTCGTGCCGGTGACCCGTAGGCCGTCTCCTCGGCAGGAGGAGCGGGACATCGCCGTCCACGGATAGGGATCTCACCGTGGCGGGGACGCCGTCGTGCTGACGTGCCAGGCCGGTGGGGCGCTCACAGGTGCCGAGCGCTCCGGGCCGGCCGCGCGTGGGTCGCGAGTCGTCGCGCGCACGGGCCGCGCACGCGGGTGATCTCATGACGGGCGAGGGCGGACGCGTCCGAGCCCGGGGCGAGCTCGCGCACCGCGCCGCCACTGCAGGGCGGCGGCGCCGCACGAGCCGCCCGCCGCCGGCCCCACCCCGGGGCCGGCGGCATGCTTTCTCCCCCTCCCTTTACGGCACCGCCAAGGTCACCCCACCCGCCGAACGTGGCTGAGGGCCTCCAGGGAGACGCCGTCTGACCGCCACGTGGCGGGCCGCCGACACGCGCGCATCGCCGGCCGTCAGCACGGCCTGCCCGTGCGCCGGGTCCAAGGCCGGACCTGCCGCCCGGGACGCGCCCGGGAACGCGTCGACGACGCGGGTGGCTCGACGAGCGGCGAGCGCATGCAGTGCGGGCCCGAGTGGGCCCTTTCCCGCGACGTGGTGGAACGATGGCGTTGGTCTCGTCAGGACGGCGTGTCGCGGCGGGGCGGAGGGAGACCGCACGAGCCGTGCGGCGGGGCCAGGGCAGACCGGCGCGATGCGGCCGGGATCGGGCGGCCCGACGCCGTGCGGGGGCGGAGAGCGGCGCCGTGCGGGCTCAGGGGAGTCGGACGCCGGTGCGGCGGGCTATCTGGGCCTGCAGCCTGGCCATCTGCCAGTGCAGCTCCAGGAGCTGCTCGGCGAGCTGCATCCGCGGGATCTCGGACACGTCTTCGGTGGCCAGGTGGTCAATCGCGGCCGAAAGCTCTCCCATCGCGCGCTCCCACTCCATCGCCGTTCCCCAGATCGAATTGGCGTTCGAATTCTATCGGAACGGCAGGCTCGCTGTCAGTCATTAACCCCTCCCGTCGCCGGCGTTTCGCACACGCGATCGAAGGCCGGGCACGACGAAAGGCGCCACACCGGCGGCGGGGTCGGTGTGGCGACAGCGTGGGGGCGGGGTCAGCCCTTGTTGTAGGCGGCGATGACCTCTTTCGGGTCGCCGTCCATCTTGATCTTGCCTTTGTGCAGCCAGATGACGCGGTTGCAGGTCTCCTCGATGACCTTGTGGTCGTGGGCGACGAGGAAGACCGTGCCGGCCGACTCACGGATCTTGCGGATCCGCTCCTGGCTCTTCTTGCGGAACTCGCGGTCGCCGGTCGCCAGGGCCTCGTCGATCAGCAGGACGTCGTGGGTCTTGGCGGAGGAGATGGCGAAGCGCAGGCGGGCGCCCATGCCGGAGGAGTAGGTGGACATGGGCAGCTGGACGAACTCGTCGATGCCGGAGAAGTCGACGATCTCCTGATATTTCTCGCGGACCTCGGCCGGTGTCATGCCCATGGCGTAGCAGCCGAGCACGATGTTGCGCTCGCCGGTCAACTCGCGCATGAGAGCCGCGTTGACGCCGAGCAGCGACGGCTGGCCGTCGGTGTAGACGGCTCCTTTGTGCGGCGGCAGCAGGCCCGCGATGGCCCGCAGCAGCGTGGACTTGCCCGAGCCGTTGCGCCCCACGATGCCGATGGCGTCGCCGTGGTAGGCCACGAACGTGACGCCCTTGACCGCGTGGACCTCTTTCATCTGCGGGCGTCCCTGGCGCTTCAGAAGGCGTGTGAGGGCGTTGACCGCGTTGCCCTTCTCGCTCTCCGAGGCCGCGCCGTAGACACGGTAGACGATGTGGAGGTCGTCGACGATGACGGTCGGAGTGCCCGTGGGGACGTCAAGAGGCCGCTTGCCCGAGGGCTCCGGGTTGGGATGCACCTTGACATCCTTGCCCGGGACGGCGGGCTTCTCGCCCTTCACCTGTGACAGCTCCTTGGTCAGTTCAGCCACGCCCGTACCTCTCCTCGGACCGCCAGAAGTACCAGAAGCCGAAGCCGAGCACGAACACCGCCCAGAATACGCAAGACAGCACCACCGTCGCCGGGGGGTGGTAACCGTACTGCTGGTTGTGCGACCCGATGAGGATCTCGCGCATCCACTCGATGTAGGAGGCGGCGGGGTTGAGGTACATCACGTCCGCCACCCACTGCGGCAACTCCGCCTTCCCGACGACCTTGTCCTGGATCGAGAAGAACACGCCCGAGGCGTAGAGCCAGGTGCGGGAGATGAACGGCAGCAACTGGTTGAGGTCGCGCATCTGCGCGCCGAGCCGGGCGACCACCAGGCCCATCCCGACATTGAACATCGTCTGGAGCAGCAGCACCACCGGGATCATGAGCCAGAACCACGTCGGCCACTCGCCGGTGGCCCAGACGATGGTGAGGAGGACGCCCATGGAGATGGCGAGCTGCTGGAGCTCCTGGATCGTGTAGGCGAGCGGCAGCGAGGCCCTGGGGAAGTGCAGGGCCCGGATCATCGACAGGTTGCCGGAGATCGACTTGGCGCCGGCGGTGACCGTGCGCTGCGTGTAGGTGAAGATGAACATCCCGGTCAGCAGGAACGCCGGGTAGTTGTCGATGCCGTCTCTGCCGCCGAGGACGACACCGAACATCACGTAGTAGATGCCCGCGTTGAGCAGGGGAGTCAGCACCTGCCACAGCTGGCCGAGCGCCGAGCTCGAGTATTTCGAGACGTTGCGCGAGGTCGCGTATGTCAGGATGAAGTGGCGGCGCTGCCACAACTGGCGCAGGTAGACAGGGAACCTCGGCCGCGCGATGGCACGGCGAAGCCCATATCGCTTGGCGAGCTTGGCCAGCGGCTCCTGCCCGCTTCGGCCGCCCGCCTGGGCGTCCGCGACAGCGGATTCCGGCTGGCTCATGGCAAGGACTCTATTGGATCCCAGTCGGTGAGGTGCCTGTCGCACGGGTCGGCGACAGTCAGTTGGACGGAGTCTCGGGACGCTGGGTTCCAAGGCGCCGTCAAGACCTGCTCAACCGTAGCTCAGCCGGGCGGGGTGTGGCGGCGTGTGGCGGCAAGGGCGCGAGCGCCTTCGTGTAGGGGGTAATTTTCATCGGCAGTTCACGTCCATGCAGGACCTGCTTGGTGTGGTCTGTACCGTTCCATACTGATAGGGCTAAATGTCTGTGACGGTTGATGGGCGTACGTGTGACCGAACTGCAACGCGCCAGAGACGTCCTGGTGGCAAGTAGTGAGGGATAGTCGCGATCGACTGGCAGGGCGTCGGCTGGTTTGACCATGTCAGCCAAACCCGGGGGGATACCAGGACCCCCCGTCAGGCTGCTCACGATCACCGCAGCTCAGCGCTTACGCCCACCTGTAGAGGGAGGAAATCTTTCACCATGCGTGTTACTAAGGGCGCACAGATCGTCGCCGGTACCGCGCTGCTGGCCCTCGCGGTTGCCGCGTGTGGCGGCGGTGCCTCGGACAGCGGTGGCACTGCCGCGGGCGGCGGGGACACCACGCCGGTCCGCATGGAAGTCGGTGAGCCTCAGGAGCTCCTGGTTCCGCAGAACACCACCGAGACCGAAGGCTCCGAGGTTCTCGCCGCGCTTTTCTCTCCGCTTGTCGGCTACGACGAGAACAAGCAGCCAGTCGAGGAGGCCGCCGAGTCGATCACGACCGAAGACAGCAAGGTCTGGACGATCAAGCTGAAGTCCGGTTACACGTGGCACGACGGCACCGCCGTGACGGCAGCCGACTACGCGCGCGCGTGGAACTACGCGGCGCTCCAGGACAACGCCATGAGCGCGTCCTACTTCTTCGGGCGCATCGACGGCTACGAGGACGTCCACCCGGGCGAGGGCAAGAAGCCGTCGGCCAAGGAGATGAAGGGTCTCAAGGTCGTCGACGACCTCACGCTCGAGGTCACGCTCGCGGCGCCGTTCTCGCAGTTCAAGACCATGCTGGGTTACACCGCCTTCTACCCGATGCCCGAGTCGGCCCTCGGCCCCGACGGCAAGGTGACCCAGGCCTACGGCGAGCAGCCGATCGGTCAGGGCCTGTTCAAGCTGGACAAGCCCTACAAGAAGGGCACCGACGCGACCATCGAGGCGTCGGTGTACGACAAGTTCCCGGGCAAGAAGCCCTCGAACTGGACGAAGCTCCAGTTCAAGGTCTACACCAGCTCCGAGACGGCGTACAACGACCTCCAGGCCGAGAACCTCGACGTCCACGACTCGCTGCCTCCCTCCGCGATCGCCAGCGCCAAGGCCGCGCTCGGTGACCGCTACTTCGACGAGGCCGACGCCTCCATCGGCTACATCGGCGTCCCGCTGAAGTACAACCCCGACTTCCAGGACGTGCAGGTCCGCCGGGCCATCTCGCTGGCCATCGACAGGAAGACCATCGCCGAGACGGTCTTCTCCGGCACCCGCGCGCCCGCCGACGACTTCATCAACCCGGCCATCCCCGGCTACCGCCAGGGCGCCTGTGACGCGTGCACGTACAACCCGGCCGAGGCCAAGAAGCTGTACGACGAGGCGGGCGGCCCCAAGACCATCGAGATCGGCTACAACGCCGACGGCGGCCACAAGGAGTGGATCGAGGCCGTCGCCAACAACCTCCGCGCCAACCTGGGTATCGACGTCACGCCCAAGCCGTTCGAGAAGTTCCAGGGCATCCTGGACGCGCTGGACAACAAGGAGTACAAGGGCCTGTTCCGCATGGGCTGGGCGATCGACTACCCGGCGGCCGAGAACTACCTGACCCCGATCTTCGCCACCGGGGCCATCGCGTCCGGCTCCAACTACGGCGGCTACTCGAACAAGGAGTTCGACGAGCTGCTGCAGAAGGGCGACCAGGCGACCGACGCCGCCGAGGGCCTGAAGTTCTACCAGCAGGCCGACGACATCCTGATCAAGGAACTCCCGTACATCCCGGTCTACTTCTACCGGAGCAACTTCGGGCACTCCACTAAGGTGAAGAACGTCAAGCTCAACCTGCTCAACCAGATTGACTGGGCAGACGTCGAGAAGGCCTGACGTCGTTCGCCGGGGTGGGCGGCCGCGCCGTCCACCCGTCGGAGGGCTGAACTTGGAGGCAGCCGCTCGAGCCGGGTAGTTCGCGGACTCCGAGGGCTGCCTCCAGGTGTGTACCGGAGGGCTTGAATGGGCCGTTATGTCATCAGGCGCTTGATCCAGGCGATCCCCGTCCTGTTCGGCGCCACGCTACTCATCTTCTGCATCGTCTTCGCGCTGCCCGGAGACCCCGTCGCGGCGTTGTTCGGGGACAAGCGCCCCGACCCCGCGATCGCCGAGGTCCTGCGCGAGCAATACCACCTCAACGATCCGCTGCTGGTGCAGTACTGGTACTACATCAGCGGCGTGCTCTTCCAAGGCGACTTCGGCGTCAACTTCGCCGACGTGCCCGTTTCCCAGGTCATGGCGGGCAAGTTCCAGGTCACCCTGAACCTCGCATTGACAGCGCTGGTCATGGAGGCCGTCATCGGCGTCGGGCTCGGTCTCTGGGCCGCGCTGCGCAGGGGCAAGGCCACCGACACCATGATCCTCGCCTCGACGCTGCTGTTCATCTCAGTCCCGACGCTGGTGACGGGGTTCGTGCTGCAGCTCCTGCTCGGCGTGAAACTGAAACAGTGGACGGGCGCCGACATCTTCCCCGTCGCCGGCACTTTCGCCGGCTGGCGCAGCTACCTGCTGCCCGGCTTCGTGCTGGCGGGAACGTCGATCGCCTATCTGACCAGGCTCACCAGGACCAGCCTGGCGGAGACCCTGAGGGCCGACTACATCCGCACGGCCACGGCCAAGGGCCTGTCGAGACGCCGCGTCATCGGCAGGCACGGGTTGCGCAACGCGTTGATCCCGCTGGTCACCTTTCTGGGCGCCGACCTCGGCAACCTGATGGGCGGCGCGGTCATCACCGAGACGATCTTCAACCTGCAGGGGATTGGAAATCAGCTCTTCCAGTCGGTTTACTTGCGGGAACAACCGGTGGTCGTGGGCATCGTCACCATCCTGGTGCTGATCTACATCCTGGCCAACCTGGTCGTCGACATGTTGTACGCCCTGCTCGACCCGAGGATCCGCTATGAGTAACCCAACCCCGCCGGTCGGGCCCGGGCTCCCGGATACGCAGACCTTGGTCACGGAGCCCACCCAGGCACCGGAACGCGAGGGCAAGAAGCCCAAGGGCGGCAAGCCCGCCAGCCTGTGGACCGACGCGTGGTACGACCTACGGCGCCGGCCGATGTTCATCATCTCGGTGATCATCATCTTCGTGCTGCTGGTCATGTCGTTCTGGCCGTCGCTGTTCACCTCGATCGACCCGTTCAACGCCAGGAGCTGCGACCTGTCGACGGCGCGTCAGGGGCCCAGCCCCGGCCACCTGTTCGGCAGGGACAACCTGGGCTGCGACCTCTACTCCAGGACGATCTACGGCGCCCGGAACTCGATCATCATCGGCGTGTTCACCACGATCGTCACCACGCTGATCGGCAGCCTGCTCGGCATCATCGCCGGCTACAAGGGCGGCGCCGTCGACGCGGTGTCCTCGCGGTTCACCGAGATCTTCTTCGCCATCCCCGCGATCCTCGGCGCGCTGCTGATCGCGGCCACCTTCCGCGGCAAGGCCAACAGCATCCTGCTGGTCATCGTCGCGCTGGGAGTGCTCGGCTGGCCGATGACGTACCGCATCATGAGAGCGGCCGTGATCACCGCGAAGAGCCAGGACTTCGTGGTGGCCGCCAGGGCGCTGGGAGCGGGAGCGGGCCGGATCATGTTCCGGCACCTGCTGCCCAACTCGCTCGCGCCGGTCATCGTCGTGGCCACGATCAACCTGGGCGGTTTCATCGCCGCCGAGGCCGCGCTGTCGTTCCTGGGCGTCGGCGTGCTGTCCCCGGACATCTCGTGGGGTCTGATGATCGCCGACGCGCGCAACCGGTTCCTGGAGGCGCCGCTCCCGCTGGTGTTCCCTGCGGCGTTCCTGTGCGTCACCGTGCTCGCGTTCATCATGATGGGCGACGCGGTGCGCGACGCGCTCGACCCGAAGCTCAGGTAGAAGGGGGGATCACGTGAAGAAGACGTCAGCGGACGTGCTGCCTGAGCTCTCCGAAGGAGGGGCGCTGGGCGACCATCCACTGCTCGCGGTCGACAACCTGCACGTGGAGTTCCGCACCCGCGCCGGGATCGTACGCGCGGTCAACGGGGTGAGCTACACCGTCAACCCCGGCGAGACGCTCGCGGTGCTGGGCGAGTCCGGTTCGGGCAAGTCCGTGACCGCGCAGGCGATCATGGGCATTCTCGACATGCCGCCGGCGGTGATCCCCAAGGGGGAGATCCGCTTCAAGGGCACCAACCTGCTCCAGCTGTCGGAGGAGGCCCGCACGCAGGTGCGCGGCCAGCGGGTCGCGATGATCTTCCAGGACGCGCTCTCCGCGCTCAACCCGGTGTTCACCGTGGGCTGGCAGATCAGCGAGATGTTCCGGGTGCACCGGGGCATGTCCAAGGCCGACGGGCTGAAGAAGGCCGTCGAGCTGATGGACCGCGTGCGCATCCCGGCCGCCAAGCAGCGCGTCCACGACTACCCGCACCAGTTCTCCGGAGGCATGCGGCAGCGCATCATGATCGCCATGTCGATCGCGCTGGACCCCGAGGTGCTGATCGCGGACGAGCCGACCACGGCGCTCGACGTGACCGTCCAGGCCCAGATCATGGAGCTGCTGGCCGAGTTGCAGCGCGAGAGCCAGATGGGTCTCATCCTGATCACCCACGACCTGGGCGTCGTCGCCGACGTGGCCGACAAGATCGCCGTGATGTACGCGGGGCGCATCGTGGAGAACGCCCCCGTGCACGACATCTACAAGGGGCCCGCGCATCCGTACACGAAGGGCCTGCTGGAGTCGATCCCCCGGGTCGACCTCAAGGGCCACGAGCTGTACGCGATCAAGGGGTTGCCGCCCAACCTGCTCGACCTGCCGACGGGCTGCGCGTTCCACCCCCGGTGCCCGTACCGTCAGGACGACTGCGTGACCGACACGCCCCCGCTCCACGAGGTCAGCGGCACGCGGAACAGCGCCTGCCACTACTGGAGGGAGGTCCTCGATGGCGAGCTCCAGTGAGCGCATCCTCGAGGTGCGCGACCTGGTCAAGCACTTCCCGCTCACCCAGGGCATCGTGGTCAAGAGGCAGATCGGCGCCATCAAGGCCGTCGACGGCGTCTCGTTCGACCTGCACAAGGGCGAGACGCTGGGCATCGTGGGCGAGTCGGGCTGCGGCAAGTCCACCCTCGCCAAGGTCCTCATGGCGCTCGAACGGCCCACGTCGGGCTCGGTGACGATCAACGGCCGGGACATCGCCAAGGCCAGGGGCAACGAGCTCAAGCGCATGCGGCGCAACATCCAGATGGTGATGCAGGACCCGTACACCTCGCTGAACCCCCGGATGACCGTCGGTGACATCATCGGCGAGCCGTACGAGATCCACACCGAGGTGGCGCCCAAGGGCGACCGCCGCACGAAGGTGCAGGAACTGCTGGAGGTCGTGGGCCTCAACCCCGACCACATCAACCGCTACCCGCACCAGTTCTCCGGCGGCCAGCGGCAGCGCATCGGCATCGCCCGCGGGCTGGCGCTGCAGCCGGAGATCATCGTCTGCGACGAGCCGGTGTCGGCCCTCGACGTGTCGATCCAGGCGCAGGTCATCAACCTGCTGGAGCGGCTGCAGAACGAGTTCGACCTGGCGTACATCTTCATCGCCCACGACCTGTCGGTGGTGCGCCACATCTCCGACCGGGTCGGGGTGATGTACCTCGGCAAGTTCGTGGAGCTCGGCAAGGACACCGAGATCTACGACCGGCCGGCGCACCCGTACACGCAGGCGCTGCTGTCGGCGGTGCCGGTGCCCGACCCCGAGGGGCGGGAGCAGCGCGAGCGCATCATCCTCCAGGGCGATCCGCCGTCGCCCGCCAACCCGCCGTCGGGCTGCCGGTTCCGCACGCGGTGCTGGAAGGCGCAGGAGATCTGCGCGGAGGAGGAGCCGCTGCTGCAGATCCGGCCGGGCACGGCGCACGAGAGCGCCTGCCACTTCGCCGAGACGCACGACGTCGTCCACGTCGGCTGAACCACCCTGCACGGCGCAGGCCCTCCGAGCCCTGCTCGGAGGGCCTGCGCGTCTCAGAGGGTGGCGATGAGGGCGGAGCCGTGGCCGAAGAGGCCCTGGTTGACGGCCAGGCCGACGCGGGGGCGGAGAACCTGGCGAGGGCCCGCGCGCTCGCGCAACTGGGTGGTGAGCTCGCAGAGCTGGGCGATGGCCTGGGCGGGGACGGCCTCGCCGAACGAGGCCAGCCCGCCCGACGGGTTGACCGGGAGGCGGCCACCGACGGCCGTCTCGCCGGCGCGCAGCAGCTTGTCCGCCTCCCCCGGCGGGCACAGGCCGGCGTCCTCCATCCAGTCCAGTTCCAGCGCCGTCGACAGGTCGTACACCTCCGCCAGCGAGACCTCCTCGGGCCCCACCCCGGCCTCCTCGTAGGCGGCGTGCGCGATCGCCGCCCTGAACGGCCTCTCGGGCGGCGGAACTGCGGCCCAGGAGTCGGTGGCGAAGTTCGGGAGTTCCAGGACGGCGCTGGGGAAGGTCGGTGTGACGGTGGCCACGGCGGCCAGGCGTACCAGGGGGGTCGTGCCGCGGCGGCGGGCGTACTCCTCCGAGGCGAGCACCACGGCGGCGCCCCCGTCGGAGGTGGCGCAGATGTCCATCAGCCGCAGAGGATCGGCGACCATGGGGGAGGCCAGCACCTCGTCCACGGTGACGGGCCTGCGGTAGCGGGCCATGGGGTTGAGCGAGCCGGCCCGCGCGTTCTTGACCTTGACGGCGGCGAAGTCGGCGCGGGTGGAGCCGTGGACGGCCATGCGCCTGCGGGCGTAGAGGCCGAAGTACGCGGGGTTGGTGGCGCCGAGGAGCCGGAAGCGCAGCCAGTCGGGGTCGTCGGGCCGGTCGCCGCCCACCGGCGCGAAGAAGCCCTTGGGCGTGGAGTCCGCCCCCACGACCAGGGCGACCTCGCACAGGCCCGCCAGGATGCGGGTGCGCGCGATGTCGACGGCCTGGGCGCCCGAGGCGCAGGCGGCGTAGCAGGACGCGATCCTGGCGCCCGACCAGCCGAGCGCCTGGGCGTAGGTGGCGCCGGCGACGAAGCCGGGGTAGCCGTTCCTGATCGTGTCCGCGCCGACGAGGAAGTCCACGTCGGTCCAGGCCACGCCGGCGTCGTCCAGGGCCGCGCGGGCGGCCGCCACGCCGTACTCCACGAAGGGACGGCCCCACTTGCCCCAGGGGTGCATGCCCGCGCCCAGCACCACGACGCTCATGACGGCCGCCGCCACATCCACACCTGGGGCCCGTCGGCCAGCGGGCCCGAGGTGAGCTCCAGTTCCATGCCCACCTCCAGCTCGGCCACCGTCAGGCCCGTGACCTGGCCGAGCACCACGATGCCCGCCTCTTCCAGCTCGACCGCGGCCAGGGTCACCGGCTCGTACGGCTCCGCCGCCACGTACGGCGCCGGCGGCGGGTAGCAGGCGTTCGTGTACGACCAGACCCGCCCGCGTCTCGGCAGCCGGACCTCGCGCAGCTCCGTGCCGCCGCAGCGGGGGTCGGGGCAGAGGCCGTGCCGCGGCGGGAAGCAGACGGTGCCGCAGTCCGCGCATCCGGTGCCGAGGAGGCGGACGCCGTCGTGGTCGATGGCGAACCAGCCGTCGATCGCAAACGTCATAGCCGGAGTATCACACAAGCGCTTGCTAGGTTACATCCCTTCGCCGCCTGCGCTGCGTCACCAGCACCCGCGCCGACATCGCCGCCACCAGCATCACCATGCCCGCGATCACCGGCGTCCTGGAGGACGGCGGCGCCTCGCAGAAATACGGTCCCGGCGCCACGCCGCCTGGCGCCGGCACGTCCAGCCGGCCGGCCGCCCGCAGGGCGAGCGCCGCGTCGACCACCCCGTGCCCGTAGGCGCGGCTGTGGCCGCCGGCCGGCCGCCGCCTGGTGCCGAGCTCGATGGCCCGCCGCACGTGGTACGGCGACAGGCTCGGATGCGCCGACCTGATCAGGGCCGCCACGCCCGCGACCATGGCCGCGGCCGAGCTGGTGCCGTCGCCGATCACGTACGAGCGGCGACCGTCGGCCGTCACGATGTCCGTGCCGGGCGCGACCACCGAGACGTAGTCCTGCCTGTTGGAGAACCCGGCCACCGCGAGCCGCCGGTCCACGGCGCCCACGGCGATCACGCCGGGGTAGGCGGCGGGGAAGTTCTTCCTGTTCGCGGCGGCGCCGTCGTTGCCCGACGAGGCCACGAGCACGGCGCCCCTGGCGATCGCGTACTGGACGGCCGCCTCCTCCGTCGCCGAGCCCTCCCAGGAGCCGCTGCCCCCGCCGAGCGACATGCTGATCACCTCGGCGCCGTGGTCGGCCGCGTAGCGGATGCCCCTGGCCAGCGCGTTGCGCCCGCCCGAGCGCTGCTTCTTGCGCTGCGGGTCGCCGTTGTCCAGCGTGACCCTGACGGACAGCACCTTGGCGTCCGGCGCCACCCCGAGGACGCCGCCCTCACGCTTTTCACCGTGCCCGTGACCGGCGATCAGGCTGGCCATGGCGGTGCCGTGGCGCCCCCACCGGTGCGGGCTCCTGGCCACCCCGGTCAGGTCGGGCCCCTGGATCACGGCGCCCGCCAGGTCGGGGTGGCGGCCGTTCACGCCCGTGTCGAGCACGGCCACCACGGCGCCCGCGCCCTTGCTCGTCCGCCAGGCGTCGGGCAGCCGCATCGCGCCGAGCTGCCACTGGCCGGCCCGCGCGACCCGGCCGACGTCGTCGGAGGCGCTCGGAGCGGCGACGCCCAGCACCGTGCCCACTGCCAGCGCTGACACCAGGGCGGGCACGAGGATCCTGCTCATCCGGTCAGCGCCCGGTGCGGTGCCGTCGCGGGCCGTCCGGTGCTGGAGAGGGCCGGCGGCGGGCCGCCGACACCCACCCCGGCAGGCATGTACGTGACTCGCGCGCCCGGGCGGAGGCCTGGCACGGTGAAGATCGGTCGGACTAACCGGCGTTCGGGCACGGGAGGCTCCGGGGCAGGCAGGAGCGGGGACGACATCGGCAGCGGGACAACGGAGGGCTGGTACACGTCGACCTCGAAAGGGAGGGGGAGGGGACGTTTGACCGGCATTCTGACACGCGACCGCTGCGCCAGCCCGACGCTTCAGTAAACAGACCGATACGCGGAGTAATTCCGATCTGTGGCTTTTCGCCCTAGGAAAGAGGGGAAAGCCGGACATGTGCTCCGGGTGGGAGCCCCAGGCGCTGCGCCGCGTCACCGGAGTTCACGGCGATCGCGATCAGCCCTGCCGAGTCCGCGAACGCGACCAGTTCCCCTGGCGGCACCGCCGAGAACGTCTCCCGGTACGGCAGCGAGAGCTGCCGCCGCCCCAGCCGCACCCCCAGCGTGTCTCCCACCCGCACGCCCAGCGCGTGCAGGTCGCCCGCCGTGATCGACAACTGCGTGTTGCCGTAGCGGTCGACCGAGACGACCTCGCCCTCCACCGAGCCCTCACGCAACTGGGAGGTCGGCTCCGGCAGCGAGACCAGCCTGCCGACCGGGATCTCCGGCCCCAGCTCCGCCGGGCTCAGCCCGCCGCACAACCGCGCGGCCACCGGCGCGAACACGTCACGCCCGGGAAACGTGGGCGAGACCGGCCGCAGGAAGTGCCGCTCGTCGCTGATCTCGTGGGCCGCCTGCGCGCCGCCGCCGGCGCGCACGGCCCACGACAGCAGCCCGTTGTCGGGCCCGATGAACACCCGGCCGCCCGCCTCCACGGCCACCGCGCGCCTGGACGCGCCCGCCCCCGGATCGACCGCGGCGATGTGGACGCCCGCGGGAAGGTAGGGGATGGTCTGGGCGAGCACGGCCGCGCCGCGTCGTACGTCCCCCGCGGGGATCAGGTGGCACACGTCGATCACCCTGGCCTCGGGGGCGATCCCGGCGATCACTCCATGGCAGGCCGCCACATAGCCGTCTTCGAGCCCATAGTCCGTGAGCAGCGTGATTACTGAGGTCACATTTGGTGACTGTACGTCTGTCCAACCGCCATGAACAGCAGCGCCCCGCACATTACGATGGCCACGGGCCGCGTGCGTGCGACGTGAACGTCACACGCCCCTTCCGAGGAGGACACCATGGGAGCACCGCTCAGCGGTGACAATGCTGCCCAGGAGCCGTCCCGCCGGCAATCACTCTCACAACGCGATCAGGAGCTCCTCGCCTTCGAGCGCCAGTGGTGGCGCCACGCGGGCGCGAAGGAGCAGGCCATCAAGGAGACCTTCGGGTTCTCCGCCACGCGCTACTACCAGCTGCTCGGCGAGCTGATCGACAGGCCGGAGGCGCTCGAGCAGGACCCCATGCTGGTCAAGAGGCTGCGCAGGTTACGCTCCACCCGTCAGCGTGACCGGGCCGCCAGAAGGCTTGGCATGCGCCCCTGACCGGCTGGGTACGGCAGCCGCGTGAGGAACATCCCTGGAATGGAAGCGATCTTGAGCGATCCGGCAGGCGCCGTGATCGGGCTCGACTTCGACGGCACCCTGTCGCCGATCGTGCCCGATCCCGCCGAGGCCGTGATCCACCCGAAGGCCCCCGAGGTTCTCGCCGAGCTGGGCGCCCACGTCCTCGCAGTGGTCATCGTGACCGGCAGGCCCCCGGCCACCGTGCTGGAGCTGGGGCCAGGGCTGGCCGACGTGCCGGGGCTGGTCGTGCTCGGACACTACGGGTTCGAGCGCTGGGAGCACGGGCGCGTCTCCGCACCCCCGCCCCCCGCCGGCGTGCCGCGCAGCGAGGCCGAACTGCCGCTGCTGCTCGACTCGCTGGGCGTCGAGGGCGTGACCGTCGAGGACAAGGGCCGGGCCGTGGCCGTGCACACCCGGCGCAGCCCCGACCCCGACGGCACCCTCGCCAAGCTGCGCGAGCCGCTGGCCAAGCTGGCCGAGAAGCACGGCCTGGTGATCGAGCCCGGCCGCTACGTCCTGGAACTGCGGCCGCCGGGCATGGACAAGGGCCAGGCGCTCAGCCTGTTCCTGGCCGAGCGGGCCGCGAGATCCGTCCTGTTCGCCGGCGACGACCTCGGCGACCTGGCCGCCTACGACGCCGTCGACGCCTCCAACCTGCCCGGCGTGACCGTGTGCAGCGGCTCGGCCGAGGTGACCGCGCTGGCCGAGCGGGCCGACATCGTGGTGGACGGCCCCGAGGGAGTGGTGGCGCTGCTCGGCGAGCTGGCGTCCGCGTTCAGCCGTTCCTGACCGCGCTCCGGCACCCCTCAGGCGAGGGCGTCGAGCTGGGCCTCCAGCCACTTCTGCGGCGGCAGGGCGGTGGCCGCCGCGTGCAGCTTGTCGCGGCGCGTCCGCCGCTCGTCCTCGGGCATGACGAGCGCGTCGTGCAGCGCTGCGGCGGTGCCGCTGACGTCGTACGGGTTGACCAGGAGCGCGTGGGGCCCCAGCTCGGCCGCCGCGCCCGCCTCCCGCGACAACACCAGCGCGCAGCGCGGCGACAGCACCGGGCCCTCCTTGGCCACCAGGTTCATGCCGTCGCGAATCGGGTTGACCAGCAGCACGTCGGCCATCCGGTACGCGGCGAGCGAGCGCGGATAGTCGTCGTTGACGTTGAGGATCAGCGGGTCCCAGTCCTCCGTGGCGTACTTGTCCTCGATCTGCTGGGCGCAGCGCTGCACCGACGCGGTGTATTCGCGATATTCGGGCAGGTCGTGCCGGCTCGGGTAGGCGAAGGCCAGGTGCACGACCCGGCCGTGCCACTCGGGGTGGGCGCCGAGGAACTCGCCGTAGGCCACCAGGCCGCGCACGATGTTCTTCGACAGCTCGGTGCGGTCGATGCGGACGATCAGCTTGCGGTCGCCCACCTGCTCCCTCAGCGCGGTCATGTGGGACTCGACGTCGGGCTCACAGGCCCGCTCCCAGAGAGCGGCGCCGTCCACGCCGAGGCTGTGCACGCCGATGCGGGTCGTCCTGCCGTCGTGGGTGACGCTGCGCCCGACGCGGTCGGCCTCCGCGCCCAGCAGCGCCTCGCAGCAGTCCATGAACGCCTGCGCCCACCTGCCGGTGAGGAATCCGGCGTGATCGGCCCCCAGAATGCCTTCCAGGACCTCTCGCGCGACCTCGTCGGGCAGCAGGGAGAAGTATTCGGGCGGCGCCCACGGCGTGTGGCTGAAGTGGGCGATGCGCAGGTCCGGCCGCTCGGCGCGGAGCATCGCCGGGGTCAGGGTCAGGTGGTAGTCCTGCACCATCACCCTGGCCTCGTGGCCGGCCTCCTCGGCCAGCGCCAGCGCGAACGCGCCGTTGTAGTCGCGGTAGGACTCCCACTCGCGCCCGAACTTGGTGCCGAAGAGCGGCGCGTTGGGGATGTCGTAGAGCAGGTGGTTGACGAACCACAGCGTGGAGTTGGCCACGGCGTTGTAGGCGCGGTGGAAGGTGGCGGGCGGGATGTCGAGCATGCGCAGCGGGCCGGTGTCGTAGCCGGCCTGGTCGATGCGGCCGCCGGGGGCCAGGCGCACGGCGCTGCGGTCGCCGTCGGACAGCGCCGCGCAGACCCACAGGACGCCATCGCCCTTGGCCACGCCGGACAATCCCGACACCAGCCCGCCGCCGCCGCGCCGCAGGGTCAGCTCGCCGTCGTCGGAGACGGTGAAGGAGACGGGGCCGCGGTTGGAGGCCACCAGGACGTTGTTCACGGCGACCGCTCCTACCGAGCGGGCCGCGCGCAGGGCGGTGAGCTGGCGTGAGACCTCAAGGAGACTCCTTCCGACTGGCGTGTCGGCGTAGACGGAACCACACTGATCATCGTGGTGATCGGCCCATCGGAAAAGGAAGGATGCCAACAAGGCTCCCTACGACCATAGGATCCCAGCTATGGCGCTTGATGAGCTAACCGAGGAACTCGCCCGCTCCGCCGCGGCAGGAGACCACCGTGCTCTTGGCGAGCTGCTGCGGCGGATCGAGCCCGATGTGATGCGTCACTGCGCCCGCATCCTGCCCTACCACCAGGACGCCGAGGAGGCCTCCCAGGACACCCTGCTGGCCGTGGCGCGCAACATCGGGCGCTTCGAGGGGCGGGCCAGGTTCAGCACCTGGCTGCACATCGTGACGGCCAACTGCGCGCGCACGACGTACCGGTCGCTCAAACGCCGGGCGGCCGAGCAGAGCTCGGACGAGCTGCCCATGCAGAAGCCCGACGTGCGGCGCGTCAGCGTGATCGCGGGCTCGCGGCTCGACCTGCTCGACGCCATGGAGGCGCTGGAGGCCGACAAGCCGGATCTGGCGCAGGCGCTGGTTCTGCGCGACATCGTCCAGCTCGACTACAACGAGGTGGCCGACCAGCTCGGCATCCCGCTCGGCACCGCGAAGTCGCGCATCCACCAGGCGCGCAAGTACGTGCAGGGCGTGCTGGGAGATGACTATCGCTGAGACCTCTCGTCCCATTATTTGAGACGGGAGGACGTTTCCGCCACGTGGGCGGGTAGAGTCCGAGTCGACAACTGAATATTGCTCATCCAGAGGGGTGGAGGGACCGGCCCTGCGAAGCCCCGGCAACCCTCCCGGCTTGTGACTCGCGACCTGGCGAGGCCGACCGGGACAAGGTGCCAATTCCGGTCTGTGGTCAAGGTGGCCGCAGACGAAGATGAGGGAAGGCCTCGCTTCATGTCGCTCGATTTCGGTCCCGCCGTCGGTCTGTCCTGCCGCGAGTGCGGCGCGCGTTACCCGCTCGGTCCGAGCTTCGCCTGCCAGGAGTGTTTCGGGCCGCTCGAAGCGGCCTACGAGTTCGGCGAGGTGACCCGCGCGGCCATCGAGTCGGGTCCCGCCAACATCTGGCGCTACCGCTCGCTGCTGCCCGTGCCGGCCGACGTCGCCGACAAGCCCAACATGAACCCCGGGTGGACCAAGCTGGTCAGGGCCGGCAATCTCGGGCGGGCGCTCGGCATCAGATCCCTCCACGTCAAGGACGACTCGGGCAACCCCACCCACTCCTTCAAGGACCGCGTGGTCGCCATGGCCGTCGAGGCGGCCCGCAACTTCGGCTTCCACACGCTCTCCTGCTCCTCCACGGGCAACCTCGCGGGCGCGGTGACGGCCGCCGCGGCGCGGGCCGGGCTGGAGGCGTGCGTGTTCATCCCGGCCAACCTCGAACAGGCCAAGATCGCCATGGCCCGGGTGTTCGGCGGCCGGCTGGTCGGCATCGAGGGCACCTACGACGACGTCAACAGGTTCTGCTCCGAGCTGATCGGCGACCCGCTCGGTGACAAGTGGGGGTTCACCAACATCAACCTGCGCCCTTACTACGCCGAGGGCTCCAAGACGCTCGCGTACGAGATCGCCGAGCAGCTCGGGTGGCGGCTGCCCGAGCAGATCATCATCCCCATCGCCTCGGGCTCGCAGCTCACGAAGATCGACAAGGGCTTCAAGGAGCTGGTGGCGCTGGGGCTGGTCGAGGACACGCCCTACAAGATCTTCGGGGCGCAGGCGGCCGGGTGCTCGCCGGTGTCGACCGCCTACAAGGCGGGGCACGACGTCGTGCAGCCGGTCAGGCCCGACACCATCGCCAAGTCGCTGGCCATCGGAAACCCCGCTGACGGGCCGTACGTGCTGGACATCGCGCGGCGGACCGGAGGGGGCGTCGAGGACGTCACGGACGCCGAGATCGTGGCCGCCATCAAGCTCCTGGCCTCGACGGAGGGCATCTTCGCCGAGACCGCGGGCGGCGTGACCGTGGGCGTGCTGAAGAAGCTCACCGAGACCGGGCAACTCGACCCGGAGGCCGAGACCGTGGTGCTGAACACCGGCGACGGCCTCAAGACGCTCGACGCGATCAGCGGCGACGCCAGGCCCACGGCCGTGATCAAGCCCTCCCTCGACGCGTTCCGCGCGACTGTCTGACAACCAGGAAAGGCGAGTTAAACCATGAGCGTTTCTGTGCGGATTCCCACCATTCTGCGCACCTACACCGGGGGCAACGCGGAGGTCAGTGGCGAGGGTGCGACTCTTCGTGACGTGCTGGCCAAGCTGGACTCTGACTACCCGGGTATCGGCGCGAGAATTCTGGATGAATCGGGCAAGATTCGGCGTTTTGTCAACGTTTATGTGGGGGAAGAGGACGTCCGATTCGCCCAAGGGCTGGACACTCCGGCCCCGGAGGGCACCCAGATCTCCATCATCCCCGCCGTCGCCGGCGGTTGAGTGCGGCAGATCACACTTCGGCGAAGGCGCCCCTTGTGGGCGCCTTCTTCTTTTCCCGGCAATTCAACGTTGAACCGTCGATGAGAGGAAATGCGCAGTCTGCGGATTGACTCTGTTGCCAAACCCCGTGCCACAGGTATGGTCGAGGGCGATCGCCTGGCTGATTTTCCGTTAAGTCAGGCGATTACGGGTCTCGCGAAGGAATGGGCGAGGTCTGGGAGCCCAGTAAGAGGAGTCGGAAGTGGCGCAGGGCACCGTCAAGTGGTTCAACGCGGACAAGGGCTACGGCTTCATCGCGGTAGACGGTGGTAAGGATGTATTCGTCCATTACTCAGCGATCATGATGGACGGGTACCGCTCTCTCGAACAGGGACAGCGTGTCGAGTTCGAGATCACGCAGGGCCAGAAGGGGCCGCAGGCGGAGTCCGTCAGGACGGTCTGATTCACCGCACTGGTATGCACCGGCGGGATCGCGCGGCAGCGCAGTCCGGGCGAACCGTCACCTTCCTTTCGTCGATCCTGGTACGGCGAGCCGCGTGCGCGAACCGCGGCCAGCGGTGCGCCCACGGGGCGGCTCGCCGGACAGACGACTGACCTGGGGGGGAGCGCCGGCCACGGGTGAGTTCGCTTGCACTCGGCAAGGTAGAGTGCTAAACAGTTCGTTGGCACTCTATGCAGTAGAGTGCCAACACCGGATCGAGACGATGGGGTCTGCCGAACGGAGATGCTGACCCATGCCGTCGCGGGCGTCGGCTCGGTCCACGACAAGCCACCCTGCATCTGGGAGGTCTAGCCTTATGGCAGCCAAGATGATCGCGTTTGACGAGGACGCCCGGCGCGGTCTCGAGCGCGGTATGAACCAGCTCGCCGACGCCGTCAAGGTGACCCTGGGCCCCAAGGGGCGCAACGTCGTGCTGGAGAAGAAGTGGGGCGCTCCCACGATCACCAACGACGGTGTGTCCATCGCCAAGGAGATCGAGCTCGAGGACCCGTGGGAGAAGATCGGCGCGGAGCTGGTCAAGGAAGTCGCCAAGAAGACGGACGACGTAGCCGGCGACGGCACCACGACCGCCACCGTGCTCGCCCAGGCGCTGGTGCGTGAGGGCCTGCGCAACGTGGCCGCCGGCGCCAACCCGATGGCTCTGAAGAAGGGCATCGAGGCGGCCGTCGAGCGGGTCAGCGAGGAGCTCTCCAAGCTGGCCAAGGACGTGGAGACCAAGGAGCAGATCGCTTCGACCGCCTCCATCTCCGCCGCCGACCCCGAGATCGGCGCGCTCATCGCCGAGGCGATGGACAAGGTCGGCAAGGAAGGCGTCATCACCGTCGAGGAGAGCAACACCTTCGGTCTCGAGCTCGAGCTCACCGAGGGCATGCGCTTCGACAAGGGCATGACGTCGATGTACTTCGTCACCGACTCCGACCGCATGGAGGCCGTGCTCGAAGACCCGTACATCCTGATCGTCAACGGCAAGGTCTCCGCCAACAAGGACCTGCTGCCGCTGCTCGACAAGGTTGTGCAGTCGGGCAAGCCGCTGCTGATCATCGCCGAGGACGTCGAGGGCGAGGCCCTGGCGACCCTGGTGGTCAACAAGATCCGCGGCCTGTTCCGCTCCGTGGCCGTCAAGGCCCCGGGCTTCGGCGACCGCCGCAAGGCCATGCTCAACGACATCGCGATCCTGACCGGTGGTCAGGTCATCGCCGAGGAGGTCGGCCTCAAGCTCGAGACCGCCACCCTCGACCTGCTGGGCCGTGCCCGCAAGGTGGTCGTGACCAAGGACGAGACGACGATCGTCGACGGCGCCGGTGACGCCGAGCAGATCTCCGGCCGGGTCAACGAGATCCGCGCCGAGATCGAGCGCACCGACTCCGACTACGACCGCGAGAAGCTCCAGGAGCGGCTGGCCAAGCTGGCCGGCGGCGTGGCCGTCATCAAGGCGGGCGCGGCGACCGAGGTCGAGCTCAAGGAGCGCAAGCACCGCATCGAAGACGCCGTCCGCAACGCGAAGGCGGCCGTCGAGGAGGGCATCGTCCCGGGTGGTGGCGTGGCGCTGCTGCAGGCCGGCGCCAAGGCGTTCGACAAGCTCGAGCTCAACGGCGACGAGGCCACCGGTGCGGCGATCGTGAAGAAGGCTCTGGAGGAGCCGCTGAAGCAGATCGCGGTCAACGCCGGCCTCGAGGGCGGCGTCGTGGTCGAGCGCGTGCGCAACCTCACCCCGGGTGAGGGCCTCAACGCCGCGTCGGGCGAATACGTCAACATGTTCGAGGTCGGCATTCTCGACCCGGCCAAGGTGACGCGCTCGGCGCTGCAGAACGCCGCCTCCATCGCGGCGCTCTTCCTCACCACCGAGGCCGTCATCGCCGAGAAGCCGGAGAAGACCCCGGCCGCTCCCGCCGGCATGCCCGGCGGCGGCGACATGGACTTCTAGGTCCTATTTCGCGAGGCGCGTCCCAAAAGAGCGGCCCGGTTTTTCCGGGCCGCTCTTGCTTTTGTTTAACTGCCATTACGTTTCGCAATTGAACTGCTACGTGGAGTGAGAAAGGGTTGTCCCCACGCATCACCTCATCGAAGGAGCAGACAAGTGTTCTCCCGCAGCAAGCGCATGCTGGGCGTGGCCGTTCTCGGCCTCGCCGCCGTGACCCTCACCGCCGTTCCCGCGCATGCCGACAATCCTGTCGTCTTCACCCAGACCGTGACCCGGAGCGGGCCGCTGTGCACGCTGCAAGCCTGGGTGCCGCTGCTCGGCAACGTGGGGTCGCTGGCCGAGAGCTGCGACTAGCGCCCACGCGAAAGGCGCCCCACCAGCGTGCGGTGGGGCGCCTTTCCCGTCGTCAGACCCCGTAGTGGGGGATGAGGTGGCCGCGGGCCAGGGTGTTGGCGGTGATGTTGAAGCCCACCACCGCCGGGCTGGTGCCGCTGTCCAGGCCGAGCGAGTCGACCCCCAGCGCGTGGACCGTGAAGACGTAGCGGTGCGGGTCGCCAGGAGGCGGGGCGGCGCCGCCGTAGTCCTTGGTGCCGTAGTCGTTGCGGGCGTGCACCGCGCCCGCGGGCAGACCCTTGAACTCCGGGGCCGTGCCCGCGCCCGTCGGCAGCTCGGTGACCGAGGCGGGGAGGTCGAAGAGCACCCAGTGCCAGAAGCCGCTGCCTGTGGGGGCATCGGGGTCGAAGCAGGTGACGGCGTAGGAGCGGGTCCCGGCGGGAGCGCCGGACCAGCGCAGCTGGGGCGAGAGGTTCTGGCCGGTCATGCCCCAGTCGTTGAAGACGTGCAGGTCGTTGAGCCGCTCGCCGTCCTGGAGGTCGTCGCTCTCCACCACGAGCGCGGGGACCGACGGCAGGTGTTCATGGGGAAGGGGTGCTGGCACGGCATCCTCCTAGGTTGAGAGCTCCTTGCCCAGCCATCCTAGAAGCGGCCGTGCCGGACGCCCGTCAGCCCGCCAGCTGTGGCGGCAGCGCCTTGTCGTGCAGGACCGTCAGCGAGGTCACCGCCCGGGTGAGGACCACGTAGAGCCTGGCCAGGCCGCGCGGCTCGGCCGCGACGATGTCGGCGGGCTCCACGACGACGACGTGGTCGTACTCCAGGCCCTTGGCGAGGGTCGCGGGCACGATGAGCAGGCGGTGCTCTTCGGTCGAGTCGGGGCCGAGAACGGCGTGGGGGAGGCCGGCGAGGGCCTCGGAGACCGCGTCGACCGTCGCGTCAGGGGCGATGACGCCGATCGAGCCGTCCCTGGCCAGGGCCTCCTCGGCGGCCTGCGCGACCGAGCCGCCCTCGCGGACGGTGAGCGACCCGGCGCCGGGCCGCAGCGACTGCGGGGCGGCGAGGCCCGGGGCGATCGAGGGGAGCAGGCGGGCCGCGTAGTCGAGAACCTCCCTCGGCACGCGGAAGCCGAGCGTCAGCTCCGTGACCTCGCCCTCCCGCTGGCCCAGGTGGCCGAGCACCGACTCCCACGAACGCGTCGACCATGGCGTGGTGCCCTGGGCGAGGTCGCCGAGCACGGTGGCCGAGCCGTTGCGGCAGCGGCGGCCGAGGGCGCGCAGCTGCATCTCGGACAGGTCCTGGGCCTCGTCGACCACGAGGTGGCCCAGCGACGGCGTGCGTTCCATCAGGTCGCGGAGCTCGTCGAGGAGCGCGGCGTCGGCGGCCGACCATTTGGCGGACTTCCAGCTCCGGTACGGCTTGCGCCACAGGAGCGTTTCCTGCTCTTCAGGCGACAAATCTGATTTAGCGGCTCGCGCTAGGAATTCCGGATCTGACAGCAAGCGGTGAAGGACCTGTTCGGGCGTCAGTTTGGGCCAGACCGCTTCCACCAGTTGTTTCACCGGTTTCGACCGGGCCACCGCGTCCTGCACCCGGTCGTCGGGCGACTCGCCGCGCTGCTCCATGCGTACGAGGACCATGTGGGCCAGCCGCTGCGCCAGCGCCGCCCGGCCGGGGTTGTAGCGCGTGGTGCCGCGCAGGGAGGCCACGATCTCGCGTACTTCGTAGTCGGCCACCCGGTGCCGGTAGGCGCCCTTGGTGTAGACGAGGCCCTCCTCCGGTTTCACGATGTGCATCCAGAGCGCGCGGTCGAGCACCGCCGCCATCCTGGCGTCGCCCTTCACCGCGGCCACCATCGGGTCCTCGGGCGCGGCGTGTTCGCCGAGCAGGCCGGCCACCGTGGTCTGGTCGACCTTGACCTCGCCGAGCGCGGGCAGCACCGAGGAGATGTAGGACAGGAACGCCCGGTTGGGCCCGACGATCATCACGCCCGACCTGGCCAGCCGCTCGCGGTGGGTGAACAGCAGATAGGCGGCGCGGTGCAGGCCGACGGCGGTCTTCCCGGTGCCGGGGGCGCCCTGCACGCACACCGTCTGGGCCAGGGTGGAGCGGACGATCTCGTCCTGGTCGGGCTGGATCGTGGCGACGATGTCACGCATCGGGCCGGTGCGGGGGCGTTCGATCTCCTCGGTGAGGATCCTGGACGGGCCGATCTCGACGCCTTCGCCGAGCGGCTCGTCCTCGAACGCCGTCAGCGCCCCGCCGTGGTAGCCGAAGCGGCGCCGGCGCGCGATCCCCATGGGGTCGGCGGGACTGGCCTGGTAGAACGCGCGGGACACCGGCGCGCGCCAGTCGATGACCAGCGGCCTGCTGTGGCCGTCGTGCACGTGGCGGCGCCCGACGTAGATCGTGCCGGGAAGGTCGTCGCTCTCTCCCTCGTGCTCATGGTCGCGATCTCCCGGCCCGTCGCTCCCTTGCCGCGGGCTCTTCCGCTCCGCGCGGTCGAGGCGGCCGAAGAACAGCGGGGTGTCGGGATGGTCGGCGAGCGCGGCCACCCGCTGGTCGAGCAGCGACTGGAGGATCTGCTGCGACACCCAGTCGCCGGCCGCGTCGGACGAGAGGGACTGGGCGTGGGCGCGCATGGCTTTGAGCGCGGCTCGGGACTCGGCCAGATGGGCCTGCTCGGCGGCGAGCACGTCGGTGGGTATGTCGGGGGCCAGTTGGTGTGCGGGCATGCGGAAGCGCCTCCCTGGTTGAACGACGGAGGTGGTTACAGGCAGCGAATCCGCCAGTTTAGTCGCCACGATTGCGGGCTTCCAAAGCATTTAGCTCCGGCGGCCTGGGTACGCATAGGGGGTGGTGCGGGTCCGGCTCCGCTTCTCGCCGATCATTCCCACGGTCGCGAGCTTCCTCCTGGCGGCGTTGTGGGGACTCTCGGTGTTCGCGGGGTGGGGGCTGCAGGCGTTCTGCGCCGGTGGCGAGTCGATGGCGACGTGTTCGCAGCGTCTCGGCACGGTCGCCACGCTGTCGGGGGTGTTCGCGGTGGTCGCCGCGTGCTGCACGGTGGCGGCCTGGCTGCTGCCGTGGTCGCGGCACGATCCGCGTACGTTCGGCCACCTGATGGGCGCCGGCGTGCTGCTCTGGATCGTCGCGGGGGCGGTGCTCTTCGTCGGCGGTCTGCTGGTCAGATAGAGGGGCAGATCAGCCCACAAGGGATCAAGCTCGGAATACCGAAATATTCGGGCATATCAGGTGGGTTTGTCGGATCATGGGGGTATGTCGCAGGCGGCGTGATAGTACGCAGGTGAGGGGGGTGGTTCGATTGTCTTCGACCCGCGGAGTCTCGTGGACGTGAAGCCACGCTGATGCCCGGCCGCTCGGGCGAGCGGCTGGGCATGACCGCCGGCATCGCCGTCACACGCCGCCGAGCACGTCGTCGGCGTCGATGATCTGGTACGCGTACCCCTGCTCGGCGAGGAACCGCTGCCGGTGCGCCGCGAACTCCTGGTCGACCGTGTCGCGGCTGACCACCGTGTAGAACCGGGCGCCACCGCCGTCGGCCTTGGGCCGCAGCACGCGTCCGAGCCGCTGCGCCTCCTCCTGGCGCGAGCCGAACGTCCCCGACACCTGGATCGCGATGGCCGCCTCGGGCAGGTCGATGGAGAAGTTGGCCACCTTCGACACCACCAGGACCTGGATCTCCTTGTCGCGGAAGGCCTGGTAGAGGCGCTCGCGTTCCTTGACCCGGGTCTCGCCCTTGATGACCGGCGCGTTGAGGTGCTCGCCGAGCTCGTCGAGCTGGTCGATGTACTGGCCGATGACCAGCACCTGCTCGCCCAGGTGGCGGCGGACCAGCGCCTCGGTCACCTGCGTCTTGGACGGCGTGGTCGCGCAGAACCGGTAGCGCTCCTCCGACTCGGCCATCGCGTACGCCAGCCGCTCCTCGTCGGTGAGCGTGACCCGCACCTCGACGCAGTCGGCCGGCGCGATCCAGCCCTGGTTCTCCATCTCCTTCCACGGCGCGTCGTAACGCTTGGGGCCGATCAGCGAGAACACGTCGCCCTCGCGGCCGTCCTCGCGCACCAGCGTCGCGGTCAGCCCGACCCGCCTGCGGGCCTGAAGGTCGGCGGTCATCCGGAAGATCGGGGCGGGCAGCAGGTGCACCTCGTCGTAGACGATCAGGCCCCAGTCGCGGGCGTCGAACAGCTCCAGATGGCTGTAGACGCCCTTCCGCCTGGTGGTCATCACCTGGTAGGTGGCGATGGTGACCGGGCGGATCTCCTTCTTCGTGCCGGAGTATTCGCCGATCTCGTCCTCAGTCAGCGACGTGCGCTTGAGCAGCTCGGTCTTCCACTGGTGGGCGGAGACCGTGTTCGTCACCAGGATCAGCGTGGTGGCCTGGGCGTGCGCCATGGCGGCCGCGCCGACGAGCGTCTTGCCCGCGCCGCACGGCAGCACGACCACGCCGGAGCCGCCGTGCCAGAAGGCGTCGGCCGCCTCCTGCTGGTAGGGGCGCAGCTTCCAGTCGTCCTGCTTCAGCGTGATCGGGTGCTGCTCCCCGTCGACGTAGCCGGCCAGGTCTTCGGCGGGCCAGCCGAGCTTGAGCAGGGCCTGCTTGACGTTGCCCCGGTCGCTCGGGTGCACGATCACGGAGTCGGGGCCGAGCCGCTCGCCCAGCATCGGCTGGATCTTCTTGGAGCGCAGCACCTCCTCCAGCACGGCCCGGTCGGTGGAGGTCAGCACCAGGCCGTTGGCGGGGTCCTTCTCCAGCCGCAGGCGGCCGTAGCGCGCCATGGTCTCGGCGACGTCGACCAGCAGGGCGTGCGGCACCGGGTAGCGGCTGAAGCTGATCAGCGCGTCGATGACCTGCTCGGCGTCGTGCCCGGCCGCGCGGGCGTTCCACAGCGCCAGCGGGGTGACGCGGTAGGTGTGCACGTGTTCGGGGGCGCGCTCGAGCTCGGCGAACGGCGCGATCGCCTTGCGGCACGCGTCGGCCCGCTCGTGGTCGACCTCGAGCAGCAGCGTCTTGTCCGATTGGACGATCAGCGGTCCATCGCTCACTGGCTTGTCTCCGTGGGGTTGGGGCGGGGCCCTGCAGGACCATCGTCTCCTGATCCCGGCTCGGTCGCTCCAGTGTGCAACATCCAGGGCGTCAGGATTAGTCCTGCCGCCCTTCGGAGGTGGTCTCGTGGAGACCCGCTGAGCTCCGTCAGTCGTCGAAGTAGCCGTTGAGGCCCAGGAAGAGGAACGTGCCGACGCCCAGCACGAAGCCCACCCCGAACAGGACCCAGCTCCAGATCACCATCGTGCGGGCGGTCTGCGGCTCGTTGCGCGCCTTGCTCAGCGCCAGTCCCGCGAGGATCGCGCCCGGCAGGCCCAGGACGTTGCAGCAGGAGACGAGCGCGAGGAGGTTGAGCACGAGCGAGACGATCGCGTTGGCGAGCGGACCTTCGTCGCGCGGAGGCGGCGGATAGCCGTAGCCGTAGCCGTACTGCGGGGGCGGCTGGTCGCCGTAGGGCGCGCCGTACGGCTGGTACGGATAGCCCGACGGGTCTTGCTGGCTCATGGTCACCTCCAGACAGGTCAACACTTATCACGGAATTGAGGCGCGGCTGACCGAGTGAGCGTACTCGGTCGGGCCGTGACGTGCCGGGAAGCTCCTCAGCCGAGCAGCGCGCGCAGCGCCTTGCGGTCGAGCTTGAGCACGCTCGTGACCGGGATCGAGTCGGCGAACCTCACTTCCCGCGGATATCTCACCCTGCCGACCCGGTCGCGGGCCCACCCGATCAGCTCCTCGGCCCCGGCCTCAGCACCCGGCCTGAGCTGCACGAATGCCACGACCTCCTCGCCGACGCGCGGGTCGGGACGGCCGACGACGCCCGACATCACCACGTCGGGGTGCCGGTTGAGCGCGTCCTCCACGTCGCGGGGGAACACGTTGAAGCCACCGCGGATGATCAGGTCCTTCTTCCTGTCGACGATGTAGAGGTAGCCGTCGTCGTCCACGCAGCCGATGTCGCCCGTACGCAGCTCGCCGCCGGCCAGCGCCGTGCCCTCGGGGTCGGGCTCGTGCTCGCCCCAGTAGCCGAGCATCAGCGACTCGCCGGAGACGCAGATCTCACCGATGTCCCCGGGCTCCGTGGCCTCGCCCTCGCTGTCGCGGATGGTGATCGTGTAGCCGGGGAGCGGCAGGCCGACGCTGCCGACCCTGCGCCGGTCCGGCGGGTTGAAGGTCGTCACGGCGCTGGTCTCGGTCAGCCCGTAGCCCTCAAGGATCTGCACGCCCGGCATCCTGCGCTCGAACTCCGCCAGCGTCTGCCTGCCGAGCGGGGCCGCGCCGCACGTGAGGAAGGCGAGGTCGGGCAGCGGATGGGACTCCAGCGGTTCGGCGAGGAGCATCTGGATCATGGACGGGACGACGGTGCCGTACTGGACGCGCTGCTCGGCGGCCAGCGACAGGAACGCCTTCGGCTCGAACCAGCGCATCAGCACCGCCTGCTGCGGCTCCGTGGCGTGCATCGAGGCGACCGAGGTGATCAGCCCGTACGCGTGGGACAGAGGCACGGGAACCAGCGCGCGGTTCTTGCCCTCCTGGCGGGACAGCTCGTAGGCGGCCCTGGCGACCTGCCAGAGGCCCTGGTGGCTCAGCATGACGCCCTTGGCCTTGCCCGTGGTGCCGCCGGTGTACATGAGCGCGGCCAGGTCGCCGGGGTCCCTCCGCACGAGCCCGTGTTCGGAGGCCCGCTCCAGCTCGGCCGTGTCCACGAAGGTCGGGATGTCGACGGCGGCGGCGCGTACGGTCTCCTCCAGCTCGGGCGAGGTGACGATCGCGCGGGCGCCGCTGTCGAGCAGGATGTGCCGCAGCTCCGCGGGCCCCACCAGGAACACCACCGGCGTCACCACCGCGCCCGCCGCCCACAACGCCTGGTAGAGCAGCGGCACCTCGGGCGAGGTCGCCATCATGACGGCCACCCGGTCGCCCGGCCGGATGCCGGCTTCGACGAATCCGCCGCACATGCGGCGCGCGCGTTCGGCGAGCGCGTGGCTGCGGAGCCACGCCCCGTCGTAGAACATCGCGTCGTGGTCGTCGAAGCGGCTCCATGACTCCTCGGCCAGCCTGCCCAGCGTCTGCTCGGTCACATGCCCAACCTGATGCGAATGATGATGCGCCGTCAACCCTTGAAGCCGTGCCTGGGCACCCTTGACCGGCCCGTGCGGACGATACTCGCCGGGGTCGGTAAATCGATATAAGGCTCCAGCTGTGGCCATTTGTGCTTTCTGCTCGACCTCGATCGTTCCATGGTGGAAGATCTAGGTGAAGGGAGTGGTCGACGTGTCCGTATAATCCCGCGAGTCACGTATAAGGCCTGTTCGGGGCGCTGTTGTGACGCTCTGTATTGCCCTCGTGGGAAAGGAAGAAAGTTTTTGATCTTCCATCTTTTCTGTAGACAAGTTTCCAGTCAACTACCGAGGTGGCTTCGTGACCGAAACGCCTGAACCAGGCGAGATCGACCTCGACACCATAACGCTCAGTCAGAGCGTCATCGCCGTCAATGACCGGCCGCGCGCCACGACCGACCCGGTCACGCACGACCTCAGCCGGCGGGAGGCCGACATCCTGCTCCGCTCCTACCGGGAGCCGGGCTGCTTCCCCGAGGCGGTGCGCCGTCTGGCCATGCGGCACCTGCTGGTCCTCGTGGGCGCCGAGGAGACCGGCAAACGATTAGGGGCCATCGCCCTGCTCTCGCGCATGTCGCTGGCCGAGAGCACGATCACCGTGCTGTCCCCGGCCGCCACCGCTCTGGAACTGCTCTCCGCGACCGACTACGGGCCCGGGCAGGCGTACGTGCTGCACGACTGGATCGCGGCCGGCGCCGAGCGGATCGAGCTGGTCAACCTCGCCCGCAAGCTGGCCGAGCTGGGCTCCTACCTCGTCATCACCAGGAACGGCGGCCCCTCCCAGGCGGTCGAGGTGGAGCAGCCGTGGTGCGCCCCCGACCCCGGCGAGCTGTTCGACCTCTGCCTGAGCACCTACGGACCGCGCGCGGGCACCGGCGCCGAGCAGCTGGCCGCCGCCAGGAATCAGGCACTCACCCTGCCGACGCCCGCCGCGGTGGTCCGGCTTGCCACGAGGCTGGTCCGCGACGGCGAGCCGGCGCGCTGATCGCGGCCCTCACCGGCCTCGCCCACCTCAGAGGCCGGTCACGCCCGTGATGCGGTGGAGGGCGAAGCGGTGCACGGCGGCCCTGGTCTCGTCGTAGGCGGTCAGGTAGCCGCCCTCCATCCGGGCCGGCTCCAGGATGCGCGACGTCGCGTTGCCCTGGGAGTCGAGATAGCCGATCCACACACGCGCCCCCTGCTTGATCGCCTCCCGCAGGGCCGAGATCGTCGCGGTGGCGGGCCCGCGCGGCACCTGGCCGTTGGGCGCGTCGACGGGCTCGCGCCGCGCCAGGTGCGCCGCGTCGCCGGCCCGCAGCGCGCGTACGGCCGCCGCCGCCACCTCCGGGTCGAGGCCGTTCGCCGACGCGATGGTGCGCACCGGCGCCGTGCCCTCGGTGCGGCGGCTTTCGAGCTGGGAGACGATCACGTCGCCCTCGATCGACTCCGCGACCGGGGCGTACCCCATGGCGCGCAGCGAGTCGACGAGCGCCGCCCGCGACGAACGGGAGGCGATGACGGTGGGGGCGAGCCGGCGCAGCCGCAGCGCGGCGGAGCGGCGGTCGGCGATGATCTGGTCGAGCAGCGCCGGATCGTCGCACCGGATGTACGCGCTCGCGGTGCCCACGCGGATGCGGCCGTGCCGCCTGGCCACGTCGGTCACCAGGTAGGACAGCGCCTGCGGCACCGGGGTGGCCGAGTGGCGGCCGAGCACCGACAGCAGCTCTTCCGCGCCGTGCCCCGCGTCGAGCGCCCGGCGTACGGAGCCCTCGCTGAACCGGTAGACCGTGGCCCCGCCCTTCGACTCGACGTCGGCGGTGAGCGCCATCCAGCGGTTGAGCTCGCTGGTCAGCGGGCCCGGCGCGACGGCGGTGAGGTCGGCCTGGAGCAGCACGTGGTCGACGGGCTCCGGCAGCAGCGGCGCGAGCACCCCCGCCGGGTCGTCGCCCTCGATCAGCGCCCGCCCGTGCCCGGCCAGCGCGCCCAGCCCGGTCATGCCCACCTGCTCGGCCTCCCGCAGCGCGAACTCGACGAGCTGCTCGCGCAGCGGTCCCCGGCGGCGCGGCTGCTCCCACGCCAGCCGTTCGAGCACGGAATCACGCTCGGGCGCGAGGCCGGGGGAGGAGGCCAGCACCCGAAGCGTGGCCTCCCTGACCCTCGCGGCGGACGAACGGCGCAGGTCGGCGTGGAGGGCGTTGAGCGGCCTGTCGCGCTCGTCGCCGCGTCTGGCGGTCGCGCCCGCTTCGCCGCTCGTTGGCGTCGCTGCGCCCGCTCTTTCGCGGCGAGCTCCTGCGCTGCTGTGTTTGATGGTCGCGCCCGCTTCGCCGCTCGTTGGCATCGCTGCGCCCGCTCTCTCCCGGCGAGCTCCTGCGCTGCTGTGTTTGATGGTCGCGCCCGCTTCGCCGCTCGTTGGCATTGCTGTGCCCGCTCTCTCCCGGCGAGCTCCTGCGCTCCGGTCGCCGACCAGACCGGGAACCCGGTCCATGCGCAGCCAGGTGGCCGCCAGCGTCATCCACCGGTCGGCAGCCGGCCTGATCCGCCACAGGTCGTAGCCGGAGGTCGGCAGCCACTCGCCGTCGACGCCGCCGCCCGCCGCGATCAGGCCGGCCGCGTGCGCCACCTCGACGACCAGCGCCGTCACCCATTCGGGCAGGTCGAGCTCGCCCGCCGTGCGTTTCAGGTCGCGTACGCCCAGCCCGCCGGTGCGCAGCACGCCCGGCGGGTCGGCGCCCCATCGCTCGCACAACTCCTCCACGGACCTGACGAACGAGAACGCCTGCCCGGCCGCCGTGCGGTCGGCCAGGTCCGGGTCGCGCGCGGTCCCTTCGAGCGGTGGCGGCGTGGCCCGCAGACCGCGGTGCACTCGCCCGCCGCGCAGGTAGAGCCCCACCTCGCGGGGCAACGTCACGCTCTCCTCGCCGGTGGCCGCCAGCAGGCCGCGCGCGAGCAGCTCCTCGATGGGCGAACGGGCGGAGGCCACGCGCACCTCGCGCCTGGCGTTGGGCACCCGCCCGGTCGGCGGGCCCCAGACGAGCTGGTCGAGCGCGCCCCTGGCCTCGGCGGAGACGGCGCCGACGAGCGCGGCCGGCTCGGCCAGCGCCGCCGCCAGCCGCTCCTTGCCCGCACCCTCGGTGCCCGGCGCGACGTCGTCGGCCATCTCCTCCAGGAGCTCGGGCGCGTGGTGCCGGAACGCGTCGGCGGCGCTCGGGCCGAGCCCCGCCGGGTCCTCGAGCACCTTGCGCACGCCGGGGCCCAGGTCGAGGGCGTCGTCGGGGCCGTAGACCAGGGCGAGGTCGGACAGCCTGCCGAGCGCCTCCGACAGCGCCGGCTCCGGGTCGGCCCGCCCCGCCTCCTCGTCGCCGTCCAGGGCCGCGCCGATGAGGTCGCGCAACTGTTTCCTGGATGTCGGCCCGGGCCGGACGGCGAGCGTCTCGACGACCGCCAGCGTGAACCGGTCGAGCCGGTCGAGCACCCTGCCGATCGCCGAAGGGCTGGCCGCGCGCGACGCCAGGCCCTCCAGATGCGCGGGCACCGGAGTGATCAGCTCGGGACGCGCGGACACGAGCACCCGCAGCTGCCCGTCGGTGCGTCCCCTGATCCACTCCGTGAACTCCATCGTTGCCATGGTATGTGCACCCCGATTGGGGCAGCATTGCTTGACGTGATTGAGCGAGCCGACCAGCAGGTGCTGAACTACGTCTCCAAGGCGGCCGACGCCGCGCACGGCGTGCTCAGAGCCGACCAGCGGCTCGACTTCGCCAAGCGGTTGCGGGCCAGGATCGAGACCGAGCTGAGCGGCGGCAGGAAACCGCGCGATGTGTCGAAAGTGCTGGCCAGGTTCGGTGATCCGGTCGCGCTGGTCGAGCGCGAGGCCGGCCGGCTGGCCGCGGCCGGGATCGCGACGCTGCGCTCCAGATCGCCGGCGGCCCCCACCACCGCGCCCGTCACGACCCCCACCACCGCCTCTACCGCGGCCTCTACCACTGGGCCCGTGCCGGGCCTCGCCGACGCGCCCGGCACGACCACCGCGTCAGGCACCGGGTCAGGCGCCGCCCCGGCTCCCGGCGCTCCGCCGAAGGAGGAGGCCGGCGCCACGCTGCGCTTCGCCGCCGTCGCCGGCGACCGTGACCTGCCGCCGGGCGTACGCGAGCACCGCAGGATCGCCCAGGAGCGTCTGACCCGGCGGCCCGGCATGGACCTGCCGTTCGCCGGGCTGCGCAAGGTCGCCATGTTCAGCGCCAACCCGCTGGCCACCGACGGCAGGGACGCCAGGACCATCGTCAAGGAGCACCCGCGCGACACCGCCGCCATAGTGATCCTGGTGGTGGCGGCGCTGCTGGTGCCGTTCGACCTGCCGCCCGTGGCGATCTTCCAGGTGCCGGTCATGGTGTGGGCGCTCGGCGCCGCGCTCGTGCTGTTCAGCGAGACCTGGACGATCCGCGACAAGGTCCTCGGCGTCGGCGCGCCGATGCTCGGCTACTCGGTGGGCGGTGTGTTGATCGGCGGCCTGCGGGTGGGCACGGAGGCCGGGCTGTCGGCGTTCGTGACGCAGTTCTTCGACGTCAGCGGGACCATGTTCATGATCGGTACGGGTCTGGGCGTGGTGTGGCTGGCCTACCGGCTGCTCGATGTCACCTGACGGGCGCCGGGCTGGGGAGCAGGCCGACGGCCAGGCGTACCCACGCGGTGACGAACTGGTCCTTCTCCGCGTGCCCGGGGAGCTCGCCCACGGTCTCCTGGAACAGCCGGTAGTGCACGACCGAGCCGCCGAGCACGGCCGCGATGCCCGCCCAGTCGAGATCCACGTCGTGGAACTCGGGCTGCGCCATGAACCAGGTGACGATCGCGTCGAACATGGGCTGCAGCAGCCCCTGCCTGACCACGGCGACCAGTTCGGGGAACTGGCTCAGGTCGCGGAAGAACACCCGGGTCAGCTCCGACTCCTCGCGCACCTTGGCCAGCCCCGCGCGGCACATGTGGGCCAGGCGCTCCTCCAGGTCCGCCGACGCCTCCATGGCGCTCAGCTCGGCCAGGCTCTCCGCCACCTGGCTCCTGGTGCGCGCGGCGTGCTGGTTGATCGCGGCGGCGAGCACTTCGTACTTGGACTTGAAATGCCGGTAGAGCCCTCCGGCGCCCGGGGACAGCCCTGAAGCGGCCTCGATCTCGGCCACGGACGTGGCGGCGTAGCCCCGCTCGGCGAACAGTCGCAGAGCCTCGTCGACGATCCGCTCACGGGTCGATCTGGTCATGTCTATCCTGATACCTCCGTAAGGAGCGTAGCCGTTGCCCGGAGCGGCCCACCGCCGCCCTCACGGAGCGGCGCGCCGGATCAGGCCGGCCAGCGCGGAGCCGATGATCAGCCACACGATCGCGGCGAGGCCGTAGTTGACGAGCGCCGTCCAGCGCGGATCGGCGAGCTGGAACAGGCCTGCCAGGCCCAGGGACAACCATGCGGCGAGCGATTCGACGAACTGGTACCAGATGTTGGCCGGGTTGGCCTTGAACACGGTGAACACCGCGTAGAGCAGGACGGAGAGCGCGGCGACCCTGCAGGCCACCTTCACCAGGTAGGCCGCCGCCGACACCGTACGGCGCCACGGCGTCGCGATCCGGCCGCCGGGCCTGGCGGGCCGGTGCGGGCGGGGCGGGGCGGGGGAGGCGACGAGCCGGTCTCCGGCCTGCGGCGGTCTGGGGGTGTTGGTCACGGCCGCTCCTCTCCGATAAGTAATTCCTTTCTTCCCATTACCAGGGTTCCAGAACAAGGGCCCATTACGGGGAGTTGAGCACTGTTTGGCATCCTTCTCATGTGGTGACTTCAGTGGGGTTCGACCTTGACATGACGTTGGCGGACACGCGGGCGGGGATCGCGGCCACGTACGACGAGCTGGCCGTCCGCCTCGGTGTGCCCTTCGACAGCGCGGCGATCGTGGAGAGGCTGGGCCCTCCGCTGGAGAGGGAGCTGGCCAACTGGCTGCCGCTCGAGGCGGTGCCCGCGGCAGCCGATCTTTACCGTCAGATATATCCGGAACTCGGCGTCCCGGTGCATACGGCGATGGCGGGTGCGTACGACGCGATCGAGGCCGTCCACGCGGCCGGCGGGCGGGTCATCGTGGTCACCGCCAAGAACCTCAGGGACGCGATCGGCACGGTCGAGCTGCTGGGGTTGCCCGTGGACGAGGTGGTCGGCTCGGCGTTCGGCACCGGGAAGGGATCGGCACTCGCGCGGTTCGGCGCGGCGGCCTATGTTGGTGACCATGTCGCGGACATCGAAGCGGCACGTGCGGGCGGCGCGGTGAGCGTGACGGTCGCGACGGGCCCGTACACGGTTGGAGAGCTGCGAGATCACGGAGCGGACGTGGCGTTGGCCGACCTGACCGATTTCGCCGCCTGGTTCGCCGGCTGGCGCACCCAAGCGGAACTTGGGTAATTCACCGCCATTTACCCGGTCGCCCTGGCGCTCTTCGGGGCATAACCTACATTCATCCATCCTTCGTTTTCGACTGTTTGAACGAGGTCCTCCTGTGCCGAGTGGCAAGGTCAAGTGGTACGACGCCGACAAGGGATTCGGCTTCCTCACCCGCGACGACGGCGGTGAGGTCTTCGTGCATTCATCCGCGCTGCCCACCGGCGCAGGCCCGCTCAAGCCAGGCCAGAAGGTCGAGTTCGGCGTGGCCGAGGGCCGCCGGGGCCAGCAGGCGCTCTCGGTCCGGATCCTCGAGCAGCCGCCGACGCTGGCCAAGGCCAAGCCCAAGGGCAAGCGGAAGAAGCCGGACGAGATGGTGGTCATCGTCGAAGACCTGATCAAGTTGCTCGACGGCGTGTCGACCTCCTACCAGCGGGGCAAGCACCCCGACGCGGCGCACACCAAGAAGATCGCGCAGGTGCTGCGGGCGGTCGCCGACGACCTCGACGCGTAACGCGTTCAGCCGTTGGGATTGGTCAGCGGCTTGGTCGGGTCGAGGGTGTCCTGGCGCTGCTGGTGCTGGTGCTGGTGCTGGTGCTGGTCGGCCGCGGCCTCGGCGCGCCGCCGGTGCAGCTTGGCGTCGGCGGCGCGCCTGTGCCTGATCCTGGAGACCAGCAGCCACGCGAGCGCGGCGGTCAGCGCGACCGCCAGCGTGACCAGCCCGGCCGTGCTGCTCTCCGACAGCGAGAGCAGCAGCCCGGCCAGCCCGCCGAACACCCAGGCGAGCTGGAGCACGGCCTCGACCACGCCGAACGTCGACGAGCGCACCTCCTCGCCGATCTCCCGCTGCACGATCGCGTCGAGCGCCAGCTTGCCCAGCTCCTGCGCGAACGCCGTGATCAGCGAGATCGCCAGCGCGGCCCACAGGCCGAAGAAGATCGCGGTCAGGATGGTGGTCACGCTCGTCACGGCCAGCGTGGCCAGCACGATGAGCTGCGGCGCGTGGTTGCGGGTCCAGTTGGCGACGGCGGCGCCCGCCAGGCCGCCCAGCCCGGCCGCCGCCGCGAGCAGCGCGATCGTCCTGGGGATGTCGAAGAACGGGTCGGCCGCCGCCTGCGACTGCGTCGCCGCCAGCCACGGCACCGCGCGGTCCTGGACCAGGAACAGCAGGAAGAACAGCAGGAACCCGGAGAAGACCCGGACGGCCACGTTGGCCCAGACGGCCTCGGCGACCGTGGGGCCCACCTTGAGCAGGGTGCGCCAGCGTGGCGCGGCGCCCTCCTCCTCCAGGTCGGGCGAGTCGATGTGCCGCGGCAGGCGTACGGCGGCGACCCCGAGCAGCAGGAAGGCCACCATCGCGACGCGCAGCACCGCCGCGCTGCCCAGCCACGCGGTCAGCCCGGCCCCGACCGGCACCGCCACACCCGCGGCGACCAGCGTGAACAGCGCCACCCTCGCGTTCGCCGACACCAGCGTGATGTCGGCGGGGAGCACGCTGGGCATGATCGCCGCCCTGGACACGTTGTGCGCCTTCGACAACACCAGCACGCCCAGCGCCCCGATGAACAACGTCGGCAGGTCGCCGGGCCCCACCGCGGCGGCCATCGCGAAGCACAGCAGGCCCCGCCCGAACAGCGTGCCCGCTATCACGTAGCGCCGCCCCGACCTGAACCTGTCGAGGATCGGCCCCACGAACGGCGCCAGCAGCGCGAACGGCAACATCGTGATGACGAGGTAGAGAGCGACGGAGCCGCGCGCCTCACCCACGGGCACCCCGAAGAACACCGTGCTCGCCAGCGCCACCGTGACCAGCGCGTCGCTCGCGCTGTTGCCCGCCGACAGCTCGATCAGGCGGCCGAGCCCGGTGCGGCCGGCGCCGTCGGCGTGGGTGAGGCGGCGCGTGGCCCGGCCGACCTTCTGCGCGCCCTTCGCGGTGACCTTGCCCGCCCGCGCCGTGCCGCTGGCCGTGGCCCTGCTCGCGCGCAGAGTGGCACGACCCGCGTCGGCGACGCCGTGCGCCATCCGCCGCGAGACCTCGCGCGCCCGCTCCCAGCCTCCCTGCACGCCTACCAGTCTTACCCGATTCGCCCGCGATCTCGGAGCGGGATCCCCCGTTGTGGGACTCTTAGGTCCCGCCATGGGTGAGAATGAAGTGTGAGCGAACAGCACCTTTTGGCGGAGGCGGTCCGATGAGCCGCACCAGGGCCCGCGTCTCCGCTCCCGACCAGGCCTGTGTCGCCGCGGTCGATCTGGCGCGCGCCGCGGCCGAGGAGCTGGCGCGCCCGGGCGAGCCCGGCGAGCACCTCGGCTACGAAGGCGAGGGCGACCGGATCGTCACCCACTATTTCGCCTGCCTCGACCGCGCCTATCGCGGCTGGCGCTGGGCCGTCACCGTCACGCGTGCCTCCCGCGCGAAGAAGGTCACGGTCAGCGAGGCAGTCCTCCTGCCCGGCTCGGGGGCGCTGCTGGCGCCCGAGTGGCTGCCGTGGAGCGAGCGGCTGCGGCCGGGCGACCTCGGCGTGGGTGATCTGCTGCCGACCGCGGACGACGACGACAGGCTGGTGCCGGGTTTCACCGAGACCGACGATGACACCGACCGCCAGATGGTTTTCGAATACGGCCTGGGCCGAGCCCGTGTGCTCTCGGCCATCGGCAGAGACCGGGCTGCCAGGCGCTGGCACGCGGGCGAGCACGGGCCGCACACTCCGATCGCACACGCCGCTCCCGCGCAGTGCTCCACCTGCGGCTTCTACTGGTTGCTCGCGGGTGAGCTCCGGCTGTCGTTCGGCGTCTGCGCCAACGAATACGCGCCTGACGACGGCAAGGTGGTGGCCGCCGACCACGGTTGCGGCGCCCACTCGGAGGCCGCCGTGCTGCCGGCCCCCATGGAGCAGGCCATCCCCATCCTCGACGATCTGGGCTACGACCTGATGGAGGAGGAAACGGGCTCGGTCGACGCGTCCGCCTCCGAGGAGCTCGGCCACTCCTGACCTGCGGGGGCGGCGTGAAGGGCCCGGCCGAGGGCTGGGCCACTTCCGAGCCGCCCGCGCGGCTGGGGAGGTCGGCGATCCCTCAGGGCGCATGCGCGGCGGCGTGAGGGTAGGTGGGGCGCGGATGCGCCTCACCTGTCGGTGAAGGCCGCTAACCTACGGTGGCCCCCTACCCTCACACCAGGATCGTGATAGATGAGCGACACCTACGGCACCGACCGGATGCGAGCGGCCGTGCTCTCCGCCTGGACGGCCTCGCCTGCCCGGTTCCGCGAAGACGCCAACGCGGAGGAGGACTTCGCGCTCGGCGGCTACCGCGACCGGCTGATCGTCGAGCTGGCGCAGAACGCCGCCGACGCGGCGTTGCAGGCGGGCGTGCCAGGGGTGCTGCGGCTGACCCTCCAGGGCAGCGTGCTGACGGCCGCCAACACCGGCGCGCCGCTCGACGCCACGGGCGTCGAGGGCCTGTCGACGCTGCGCGTCTCCGGCAAGCGTGACGACGCCGGCGCGGCGGGGCGCTTCGGCGTCGGGTTCGCGGCCGTGGTCTCGGTCTGCGACGAGCCGGCCATCGGCTCGCGCGGGCACGGCTCCGTGCGCTGGTCGCGCGCCGAGACCTCCGCCGCGGTGGCGGAGATCCCCGAGCTGGCTTCCGAGCTGGCCGACCGCTCGGGGCACGTCCCGCTGCTGCGGTTGCCGTACGACGCGCCGCCGCTCGACGTACCCGACGGTTTCGACACGCTCGTCCGCCTTCCGCTGCGCGACCAGGCCGCCGTCGACGCGGTCCGGCGGATGCTCACCGAGACCAGCCCCGCGCTGCTGCTCGGCATGCCCGCGCTGGAGTCCATCGAGATCGACGTCGACGGGTCGGTCCGCACGGTCGTCGCCGACGGCTGGCACGTCGTGTCGGAGTCGGGCGAGTTCACGCCCGACGAGGTGAGCAGGCTCTTCGCCGACAGGCCCACCGAAGAGCGTGCCCGCCCCTACTGGTCGCTGCGCTGGGCGGTCCCGGTGACCGGCACCGGCGAGCCGGGCTCGCCACCCGGCACGGTGCCGGCCGTCGTGCACGCGCCCACGCCCAGCGACGAGCCGCTCGACCTGCCCGCGCTGCTGATCGCGTCGTTCCCGATGGCCACCGACCGCCGCCACGTCGCCAAGGGCCTGCTCACCGGCTTCCTGGTCGAGCGGGTGGCCGACGCCTACGTCCGGCTGCTCCAGGAGCTGCCGCGCACGTCCAGATTGCTCGACCTGGTCCCGTCCCTCATGGGCAAGGGCGAGCTCGACGCGCGCATCCGCAGGGCCGTGCTGGCCCGGCTGCCCGAGACGCCGCTGCTGCCCGCGCTGTCGGCGCCCGCGCCGGCCGTCCAGACACCCACGTTCGCCGAGGCAGAGGTCTACGAGCCCGACGCCGAGTGGCGGGTCGAGCACCCGGCGGCCGAGCCGGGCGACGACGGATGGGTGGTCGCGGGCCGCGAGGCCGCCGTCGTGGCGGGCGCCTCCGCCGAGCTGCTCGAGACGGTCGCCGGCTTCGTCCCCGGGCTGCTGCCCGCCGGATGGCCGGCCAGGCATCCGGCGATGACGTCGCTGGGCGTGCGCAGGGTCGAGCTGGCCGACGTCGTCGACCTGCTGTCCGGTGAGGCCGTGGAGGCGCGCGAGCCGGCGTGGTGGCGCTCGCTCTACGACGTGCTGCCCGTCGACGATCCCGAGTCGCTGGGCGCGCTGCCGGTGCCGCTCACCGACGGCCGGCTCGTGCGAGGGCCGCGCGGTACGCTCATCCTGACCGACGGCGGCGCCGACCTCGACCTGACGCCGCTCGGGCTGCGCATCGTGCACCCGGAGGCCGCCCATCCCGCGCTGCTGCGGCTCGGCGCCGCCGAGGCCACGCCCCGGACGATCCTCGACGACCCGCTGACCAAGGCCGCCGTCGCGCAGTCGCTCGACAGCCCCGACCCCGAGCCGGTGGCGCGGGCCGTGTTGTCCCTGGTGGAGGCGTCCGGTCTGGCGCCCGGCGAGGCGCCGTGGCTGGCCGAGCTGGCCCTGCGCGGCACCGATGGCGAGCTCTATCCCGCGGGCGAGCTCATGCTGGCCGACGGGGCGCTGGCCGGGCTGATCGAGCCCGACACCCACCTCGGCGTGGCCGCCTCGGAGCTGGCGGAGACCTACGGCTCGCGCGTGCTCGCGGCCGCCGGGGTGCTCGACGGCTTCGCGCTCGTGCACGAGTCCGACGTGCTGCTCGACCAGGACGAGTGCGACCACGACCTCGACGGCGAGGACGACTGGCTCGACCACGTGCTCGACCTGCTGCCCGAGCTCGACGTGCCGCCGCTGGTGCCAGAGTTCGTGGCGGTGCGCGACCTGGAGCTCGTGGCCGACTGGCCGGCCGCGCTCGAGCTGCTGACCAGGCCGCCGCTGCGCGCCGCCCTCCACCCGCTGCGCGTCGAGGGCGTGGAGGTGCCCTCCTACACCGCGTGGTGGCTGGCCCGCCACCCCGTGCTCGGCGGGCGCAGGCCGCTGGAGCTGCGGCTCCCCGGCGCCGACCCCCTGTTGCAGGGCCTCTACGCCGACGCTCCCGCGGGCCTCGACGAGGGCGCCCTGTCCATGCTCGGCGTACGCACCACGCTGCCCGCGCTGCTCGACTCCCACGGCGGTCCCGAAGAGCTGCTCGACCTCATGGCCGACGAGTCGATCGAGGTCGACCGGGCGCAACTGCGCGCCCTGTGGGTCGCCCTGGCCGCCGTCGATCCCTCCAGGGTCGCGCCGCCCTCCCGCGTGCGCACGGTGCAGAAGGGCTCCATCGTGGTGGCCCCGGCCGACGACGTCGTGGTGGTCGAAGCCCCCGACCTGCTGCAGCTCGTCACCGACCGGCCGCTGGTGCTCGCCCCCTACGACCTGGCCGAGGCGCTGTCGGAGCTGCTCGACCTGCCGCTGGCGGGAGAGCTCGCCTCCGGCGAGGTCACCTCCCAGGGTGAGGTCCTGCAGGTGCCTCGCGAGGTGCGCTCCCTGCTGCCCACGGCGCCGGAGACGTACGTCCAGCACGAGAAACTGCTCGTCGACGGGGTCGAGTGCTCGTGGCGGTTCTTCGAGGGGGCGGTGCACTGCACGGGGGTCGACGGGCTGGCCAGAGGGCTGGCGTGGGCCACGGGGCAGTGGAACGACCGGCTCGCGGTGGCCGCCCTGCTGCGTGATCCCCAGGCGGTTCCTCTCCTGCTCGCCGAGGCCGACCTCTCCTGACCCCGGCCGGCGCCCCGCCCTTCACGTGCCCGGCCCCGCGTCCTCCCTCGACCGAACCCCTCCCGGCCGTGTCACCGCGGGTCCCAGGTCAGGGCCCGGCGCACCCCCGCGCGTCCGGTGGCGCGTGGGGGTGCGGCGATCGCGGAGAGGTCAGGCGGCGCAGGTGGTGCCCTCGCCGGGCACCTTCCCCTCCAGCAGGTACGCGTCCACCGTCTTCATGACGCACCCGTTGCCGGTCAGGTAGGCGCCGTGGCCCTCGCCCTCGTAGGTGACCAGGACACCGGTCTTGAGCTGCTCGGTGAGCGCGGGGGCCCACCGGTAGGGGGTGGCCGGGTCGCCCTTGGTGCCGACCACGACGATGGGCGCGGAGCCCGTCGCGTCGACGCGCTTGGCGTCGTCGTTCCCGGGCACCGGCCAGTGCGCGCACGCCTCGCCCGAGCCCTCGACCGACAGGATGGGGAAGATCTTCTTGACCTTGGCGTTGGTCCTGGCGGTTTCGGCGGCCGTGGGCCGGTCCGCGTTGTCGGCGCAGTTGATGGCCTGCAGGCTCGTCATCATCGTCGAGTACGTCCCGTCGGCCTTGCGGCCGGTGTAGGAGTCGGCCAGGGCGAGCAGGGCGGTGCCGTTCCCCTTGAGCGCCGCGGCGGCGGCCTGTTCCAGCACCGGCCAGCTCGCCTTGGCGTACAGCGGGGTGATGACGGCGAGCTGGGCCATGCTGTAGGTGAGCTCGCGGTCACCGACCTTGAGCGGCTCGGTCTTGAGCTTGTCGACCAGGGTCTCGACGGTCTTCTCGACGGCCGCGGGGTCGGCGCCGAGCTCGCAGCTCTGGGCCACGCAGTCCTTGGCGAAGGCGTCGAAGGCCTGGTCGAAGCCGGTGGCCTGGATGACGGCGCGCTCATCGAAGGTCACCGTCGGGTCGAAGGCGCCGTCGAGGACGAAACGGCCGACGTTCTTGGGGAAGTGGGTGGCGTAGACGGCGCCGAGGTGGGTGCCGTAGGAGAAGCCGAAATAGTTGAGCTGCCTGTCGCCGACCGCGGCTCTGATGAGGTCGAGGTCCTTGGCGGCGTTCACGGTGCCGACGTGCGGCAGGATCTTGCCGGAGTCCTTCTTGCAGGCCTGCGCGAACTCCTTGGCCAGCCGGTCCGCGTCGGCCTCCGCTTCGGCGGACAGAAGCTTGTCGACCTGCCCTCCGCACTTGACGCCGGCGCTGCGCTCGACGCCGCGCGGGTCGAAGCTGACCAGGTCGTAGCGCTGGTTCAGGTCGGCGAAGGCCCGGCCGGCCAGCGCCAGCGTGTCCACTCCTGACGCGCCGGGACCGCCGAAATTGAAGACGAGCGAGCCGAGGCGGTCGCCGGTGGCCTTCATCCGGATCAGGGCGAGGTCGATCTTCTCTCCGCCGGGGTCGGCGTGGTCGAGGGGGGCCTCGATCGTGCCGCACTCGGTGCCGGCGGGCGGGGGGATCGGCTTGCCGTCAGGGCCCACCAGATCCGTGCACTGGGCCCAGGCCACGCTTCCCGTGTCCTTGTCCTTGTCCTTGGCAGCCGGGGCGGGTTCGCCGGTGGTGCCGCAGGCCGTGAGAACCGCCGCGCCCAGGAGGAATGTCGCTATGGGCTTCTTCATGCCTATAAGCATGGTTCACCGGAGAAGTGCTGACGTAGTGGGCGGAAACACCACTTGGGGGTGACTTCGAGGAGCAGCGGGAGATGACGAATGTCAGCCGGAACGGACCACTGCGGTCACTCCCGGCCGGGCCTGCGCACGAACCAGATGCCGAACAGGCCGAAGGCGACCCCGGTCACGCAGGTCCAGATCCACCACGTGTTCTCCGGGGCGGGATTGACGATCAGCAGGGCGATCAGGGCGACGGCCCACACGGCGGTGCCGACGGCCACGGCGGCGGTGTCGTTGGTCTTGATCGGCTCAGGGTCGGGGTGCCACTGCTGCTTCACGTGTCCACCCTAGCTTGCAATCGGGTCTCGAAATCATTACTGGCTCTTTCCGCAGCTCACCGCGCCTGCCACTGTTCGCGTCGTGAGCGACACACGTAGCAAAATAGATCATTTCTTCGCAATCTCCGCACGAGGTTCCACCGTCTCCCGCGAGGTGCGGGGTGGTCTGGCCACGTTCTTCACCATGGCCTACATCGTGGTGCTGAACCCGATCATCATTGCCACGGGTACGGACGTGGAAAAGCAGGTCATCGGTGACGGCACGACGCCGAACGTGGCGCTGGTCGCGGCCGGGACCGCCTTCGTGGCGGGGGTGCTGACGATCCTCATGGGCGTCATCGGCCGGGTGCCCTTCGCGATGGCGGCCGGGCTCGGCCTGAACGCCTTCGTCACGTTCAACCTGGCCAGCGTGATGACGTGGGAGGAGGCCATGGGCCTGGTCTTCCTCGAAGGCGTCATCATCGCCATCCTGGTGCTGACCGGGCTCAGGGTGGCGGTGTTCCATGCCATTCCCGCCCAGCTCAAGACCGCCATCAGCGTCGGCATCGGCCTGTTCATCGCGCTGATCGGTTTCGTGGACGCGGGATTCGTACGGCGGGTGCCGGCCGGGCCGCCGCTGGAGATGGGCATCGGGGGCAACCTCACCTCGTGGCCGATCTTCGTGTTCGTGGTCGGGCTGCTGGCCACGGCGGCGATGGTGGCGCGGAAGGTCAAGGGCGCCATCCTCCTCGGCATAGCGGGCACGACCGTGCTGGCGATCATCGTGGAGTTGCTCACCGATTCGGGCGCGTTCTCGGCGGAGAACCCCGGCGGCTGGCAGCTGAACGTGCCCACGATGCCCGAGCAGATCCTCGGCTTCCACAACCCGCTGGTGTTGTTCACGGAGTTCGACCCCTTCGGGGCGTTCAGCCGGATATCGGTGCTGCTGGCCGTGTTGTTCGTCTTCACCCTGCTCATCACTGACTTCTTCGACACCATGGGCACCATGGTGGGCGTCGGCCGCCAGGCGAACCTGATCCAGGAGGACGGGACGCTCCCGCGTACGAAGCAGATCCTGCTCGTCGACTCGATCGGTGCGGCGGCCGGCGGCGCGGGCTCCGTCTCCTCCAACACCACCTACATCGAGTCGGCCGCCGGCGTCGGCGAGGGCGCGCGCACGGGGCTGGCGAGCGTGGTCACCGGCCTGCTGTTCCTGGTGGCGATCTTCTTCGCGCCGCTCGTCACGGTCGTGCCGTACGAGGCCGCGGCCCCCGCGCTGGTCGTCGTCGGCTTCCTGATGATGACCTCGATCCGCGACATCGACTGGAACGACTACGAGATCGCGATTCCGGCGTTCCTCACCGTCGTGGTCATGCCCTTCACCTACTCGGTCTCGAACGGCATCGGCGCCGGCTTCGTCAGCTACGTGCTGATCAAGGCGGTGCGGGGCAAGGCGAGGGAGATCCATCCGCTGCTGTGGGCGGTCACGATCCTCTTCGTGCTCTACTTCGCGATCGGACCGATCCGCGCGCTCTTCGGCGTCTGAGCAGGTGGGAGCCGTCTCGCGCGTGCGGGACGGCTTCCTGGTATCCAGGAGGGCAAAAACCGGTTAGGGAAATATCCTGCCTTCGCCTATAGTTAGCAAAGGTAATGACTCATGCTAACCAAACCCCAGCACAAGACGGACCTGCGCAGCGACGCAGGCCTGGCTTCGGCCTTGCGCGTTTCTCTGGCAAGGCTGACCAGGCGCCTACGACGACAGGCAGCGGCGCACTCGCTGACGCCCACCCAGTTCGCGACCCTCGCCGCCATCGAGCGCAGGAGCTCGCCACCCCACGAGCAGCAAAGCGGGCACGACAGCCAGACGGAACAGCATTTCGGGATAACCCCCGGCGAATTGGCCGAGCTCGAGAAGGTGCAGCCGCCCTCGATGACGCGTGTGATCGCCAAGCTCGAGGAACGCGGCCTGGTCGCGCGCCATCCGCACCCGACCGACCGGCGCCAGGTGACCGTGACCGTGACCGAGGCCGCCGAGAAGCTGCTGAAGGAGGAGCGGCGCCGCAAAGAGGCGTGGCTGACACAGCGGCTGAAAGAGCTCTCCCCCGAGGAGAGGGCGATTCTCCGGCAGGCGGCGCCCATCCTGGAGAAGCTCAGCCGGATCTAGAGGAGCCTGAAGAACCCAGGACCGGAATGTTCCGGTCGCTCAGGGTTCGTAACTATCGCATGTTCGCGGCCGGGGGCGCCGTCTCCAACGTCGGCACCTGGCTGCAGCGCACCGCCCAGGACTGGCTGGTGCTCGACCTGACCAACGGCAGCGCGGCGGCGCTCGGCACGGCCACCGCGCTGCAGTTCCTGCCCATGCTGCTGTTCGGCATGTTCGGCGGCGTGCTGGCCGACCGCTACCCCAAGCGGCCCATCCTCGTCGGCGCCCAGGTGCTGATGGCCTCGCTCGCGCTGACCATAGGCGTGCTGACGATGACCGGCGCGGCCCAGGTGTGGCACGTGTACGCGATGGCGTTCCTGCTCGGCATGATCTCCTGCGTTGAGGTGCCGACGCGGCAGGCGTTCGTGGTCGAGATGGTCGGCCGTGACGACCTGTCCAACGCGATCGCCCTGAACAGCTCCATCTTCAACCTGGCCCGCGTGGTCGGCCCGGCGCTCGCCGGTCTGCTGATCTACGTGCTGGGCGGGACGGGCCCGATCTTCCTGGTCAACGCGCTGACGTTCGGCGCGGTGATCTCCAGCCTGGTCTTCATGCGCAGCTCGGAGCTGAACGTCTCCGAGCGCGTGCCCAGGGCCAAGGGCCAGCTCCGCGAAGGGCTGCGCTACGTGGTGCGGCACGAAGAACTGCTCATGCCGGTGCTGCTCATCGGGTTCGTGTCGATGTTCTCGCAGTCGTTCTCGATGTCGATCGCGCTCATGGCACGCGAGGTGTTCAAGGCCGGCGCGTCCTCGTTCGGCCTGGCCTCCAGCATGTTCGCGGTGGGCGCGCTCGGCGGGGCGCTGCTGGCGGCGCGCAGGGCACGGTTGTCGCGCAAGGTGCTCTTCGCCGGGGCGATCGGCTTCGGCCTGTTCCAGATCGCGACGGCGCTGGCCCCGTTCTACCCCGTCTACCTGCTGCTGCTGGTCCCCACGGGCATCGCGCTGATCACCATCAACACGGCCGCCAACGCCAGCGTCCAGCTCGCCACCTCCCCCGACATGCGGGGGCGGGTCATGGGCATCTACATGCTGGTCTTCACCGGCGGGGCGCCGCTCGGCGCGCCGCTCATCGGCTGGCTCTCGGAGCTCGGCGGGCCGCGTACGGGCGTGATGTTGTCGGGCGTGCTCGTCCTGGCGGGCACAGGGCTGGCGGTCCTCGTGACGCGGCTGATCAGCTCGCGGGTACGCAGGCCGTCGCTCGCCACGGCCTGAGCGACCCCTCCCCGCCACGGGGCACAATCGGATGGCATGAGGCTCTTCGCGGCCCTGGTGCCGCCCGACGAGGCGCTGGACGAGGTGTCCCGCGCGATAGCGCCGCACGTCGGGCAGGTGCCGGGCCTGCGCTGGCCCGACCGGGCCACCTGGCACATCACGCTGGCCTTCTTCGGCGAGGTGCCCGAGCGGGCGCTGCCCGAGCTGGAGTTGCGCCTGGCCCGTGCCGTGCGCCGCTACAGCGTGCTCGACCTGGCCTTCGACGGTTTCGGCGCGTTCTCGTCCGCCCGCCGGGCCAGGGTCCTGTGGGTGGGCGTAACGGGCGACCCGATGACCCGGCTCGCCGACTCCGTCAAGGCCGGCGCCCGCCGGGCGGGGGCCGGGCAGACGGACGGCAAACGGTTCCACCCGCACCTCACGCTGGCCAGAGCCAAGACGGAGACGGACCTCCGCCCGCTGATCGAGTCGCTGTCGGGATTCAGCGGCTCGCCGTGGCGGGCGGAGCGCGTCCGTCTCGTCCGCAGCCACACCGGACCGCAGGTGAGGTACGAGTCACTCGCCGAATGGGCGCTCGCACCCTCCGAGCGGGGCTAGGCTCCAGGGCGTGGATCGTCCTCGTTCCTGGTTGCTGCCCATCGTGCTCGGCCTGCTGCTGCTGATCGTCGTGGTCGGCGCCCTGCTGACCTGAGCACTACCAGGCGTAGTCCTCCGGCGCGGTGCGGTGGCCGGGGAAGATCTCGTCAAGCCGGGCCAGCGCGGCCTCGTCCAGCTCGATCTCCAGGGTCCGCATGCTGCCGTCGAGCTGCTCCAGCGTGCGCGGGCCGATGATCGGTGCGGTGACCGCCCGCTGCTTGAGCAGCCAGGCGAGGGCCACGTACGCCGGGTCCTCGTTCAGCTCGTCGCAGAACTTCTCGTACTGCTCGATCTGGTCGCGGTGCTTCTCGAGCTGCTTGACCACGGCGTCCGAGGCCGACCGGCCCTTGTCGATCTTGCGCAGCACGCCGCCGAGCAGGCCGCCGGCCAGCGGGCTCCACGGGATCACGCCGAGGCCGTAGTCCTCGCAGGCGGGCAGCACCTCCAGCTCGACCGCGCGGGTCAGCAGGTTGTAGTGCGACTGCTCGCTGACCAGCCCGGTGGTGTTGCGCCTGGCGGCGCTCTCCTGGGCCTTGGCGATGTGCCAGCCGGCGAAGTTGGAGGAGCCCACGTATATGATCTTGCCCTGCTGGCGCAGGGTCTCCATGGCCTCCCAGAACTCGTCGAACGGGGTGTTCCTGTCGACGTGGTGGGCCTGGTAGATGTCGATGTAGTCGGTCTGCAGCCGCTTCAGCGAGGCGTCGCAGGCCTTGCGGATGTTGAGCGCCGACAGCTTCTGGTCGTTGGGCCAGTCGCTCATCCCGCCGTACAGCTTGGTCGCGATGACCGTCTTCTCCCGGCGCCCGCCGCCTTGAGCGAACCACCGGCCGATGATGTTCTCGGTGATGCCCTCGCCGAGTTTCCAGCCGTACACGTTGGCGGTGTCGAAGAAATTGATCCCCAGCTCATGAGCCCGGTCCATGATCGCGAAGGAGTCTTCCTCCGTGGTCAGCGGGCCGAAGTTCATGGTGCCGAGGCAGAGCGGGCTCACCTGGAGGCCGCTGCGTCCGAGATTGACGTAATCCATGCTCTCAACCCTAAGTACCTGGAGTGCGCTCCAGGCCATAGGATCCAGTCGTGATCTATCGAGAAATGGGGCATTCCCTGCTGCGCCGTCTCTCCCTGTGATCGCCCTGCTCAGGGCGGCCGTTCCGCTCTTCCTGGCCATGGTCACGGGCATGATCGGCTCGCTGGTGGTCACCTCCGTGCTCGGCCGGTACGACACCGTCGCCCTCGCCGCCTTCGCGGTCATGACCGCCGTGCTCAACCCGGCGTCCGCGACCGTGCAGGGCGCGCTGCGCGGGCTGGGGCCGTTCGTCGCCCAGCACAGGGACGCGCCCGCGGCGGCCGTGCCGATCGTGCGGGACGCGCGCTGGCTCAGCATGGCCGCCGGCGCGGCCGGGGCGCTCGCGGTGATCTGCGTTCCGCTGCTGGCGCACGCCACGGGGGTGCCCGGCGCAGTGGTGCGCGAGCTGGGCGCGCTGCCGTACCTCGTCGCGGTCTACCTCGTGGTCTTCGCCTCCACCGGCGGCGCGAGCACCATCCTGGTGGCGCTCGGGCGCAACCGCAGCGTGCTCTGGCCGTCCCTGACCTTCGGGCTGCTGCTGAGCGTCCTCACCGTGGCGCTGGTGCCGTCGCTCGGGCTGACCGGTGTGGGCATCGCGTGGGTGGCCGGGGGAGTCGCGGCGGCGGTCGTGGCGAGCCTCCTGCTGCGTCGCGCGCTCGGCGGCCCGATCGGGCAGGCCAGACCACGGATCGGCGAGATCGTCAAGCTCGCGAGGGTGAGCGTGCCGCTGGCGGGCACCGTACTGATCAAATTCGCGGTGCTCGGGGTCGTCACCCTCGCCGCGGGCGGGACCGGCGCGCGTGACACCGCCGCCCACGCCGTGCTGACCACGCTCACCGCGCTCATGATGATGGCCTCGCTCTCCATCGGCCAGGTCGCGGTCCCGGAGATCGCCCGCGCCGCCGACCCGGCAGGGGCGCGGCGGGCCAACAGGACGGCGGCCCTGCTCGCCCTCGCGGCCTCGCTCGCCGGCGCGGGCCTGCTGCTGGGGTTCGGCCCGGCGCTGGTCACGCTGTTCAGCGACGATCCCGGGGTACGCGAGCGCGTGCTCGCGCTGCTCCCGCTCATGGCGCTGGCGTCGATGGCCGACGCGGCCCAGGCCGTGCAGGGGACCGGGCTCACCGCGCTCAAACGTTCGGGGGCCAGCCTGGGCTACTTCGCCATCGGGTACGGGCTGCTGGTCCTCGCCGCCGTGCCCGTGGCGAGGACCTGGGGCATCACCGGGTTGTGGGCGGCCATGGCGGTGGCCAACGTGCTGCTGCTGGTGCTCCAGGGCACCGGCTTCCACCGCCACAGCGCCAGGCTGGCCCGTTGAGGCTCAGGACCGGCTCATCCGCGGCACGCCCCACCAGTGCCCTTGACGTGGTCCTTGTCGACCCAGTACGGGGAGACCTGCAGCCGCCCGTTCGTCAACGAGCCCGACGTGACGTAGACGATGGCTCCCTTGCTGAAATAGCCGTCGGCCTTGCTGCCCGTCGAGCCCTTGTAACGGGGCGTCTTCTTCGTCACCTCGAAGGGGCACTGGGTGGCCGCGGTAGCGGTCGAGGTGGTTGCGCCGGCGGCGGGTGCGGTGGCCAGCGCCGCGCCCCCCGCCATCACGGTGGCGGCGAGCATCACAGCCAGACGGCTCGTTTTTGTGATCATGCCGAAAGGCTAGGCCGCGGCCCGCGACGATGTCCTTAGCGGCGGGTAGCGAGATTATTAGCGCTGCCTCCACTCGGGCGTGGCGCCTGTCGTGTGGCCGAGTCGGTCACCTACGCCGCCGACGGCACGGCGCTGCTGGTCGGCTCGGAGGGGCCGCGCAGTCCGGTCCACCGTGTTCCGCTGCACGGACGAACGGGCCTCTCCTGCCGCCACCGCCCGTGGGCGTGATCATGTTTCGCGCCCGCCGTACCCGCTGGTACGGGCTGCTGGTCCTGGCCGCCGTGCCCGTGGCGAGGACCTGGGGCATCACCGGGTTGTGGGCGGCCATGGCGGTGGCCAACGTGCTGCTGGTGATGCTGCAGGGCACCGGCTTCCACCGCCACGGCGCCAAGGTGGCCGGTTGAGACTCAGGAGCGGCACTGTCCCGCGCTGGTGAGGTCGGTCGCGGTGGCCCAGTAGCCGGAGGTCGTCTTCACCCGGCCGAACTTGCCGGAGCCCTGGTAGACGCTGACGATGTCCTGGTAATTCCACCAGCCCTTGATGTAGACGGTGGTGGCGGACAGCCACTTGGGAGTCGTCTTCGTCTTCACCTGGTAGGGGCAGATGACGGCCGCGGCCGCGGATGAGGTGGCGGCGCCGGCGGCGGGCGCGGCCATGAGTGCCCCGCCTCCCGCCAGCACGGTCGCGGCGAACACGGTGGCCAAACGGCGATTAGTGATGATCATTCGGTCAGGTTAGCTTGGCCGGCGCGAATGTCCTTGTCGGAGCGTCCCGAGACCTTGACGTTGCGTCTTCACCGATGCGGCTGCCGGTGCTGTCGTGCGGACCGGGTGGCCGGTGGGTGGGGCATGATGGCGGCGTGGGGGATGTCGTGATCAGGATGCTCGCGGTCGTCACGGCGATCTGCTGTCTGTCCGCCGTTCCCGCCTACGCGGCGGACGACGGCACGGAGAAGCTCTTCACCTTCCGCGATCCCGCGATCACGGAGTCCAGCGGCCTGGCCGTGTCGCCGACGCACGAAGGCGTCTTCTACACGCACAACGACAGCGCCGCCGCCCCCACCTTCTACGCCGTCGACGGGAGGGGCCGTACGAAAGCGACCTTCCAGGTGCAGGGCGCCCAGGCGCGAGACTGGGAGGCGATGGCGGCGACCAAGGACCCGGAGACGGGCCGGGGGGTGTTGTGGTTCGCCGACATCGGCGACAACCTGGACGGCGCCTGGCCCGACATCTCGGTCTATCGCGTGATGGAGCCGCAGACGCTGCGCAGCGCCAGCCTGCCCGCCACCCGCTACCGCTTCCGCTACGCCGACGGAGCCCGCAACGCCGAAGGGCTCATGATCAACCCCAGGACCGGCCGGCTCTACGTGGTGTCCAAGGAGTTCGCCGGTTCGGTCTACGCGGCGCCGAAGAAGCTCCGCACCGGCCGGACGAACATCCTGCGCAAGGTCGCCAGCGCCCCCCTCATGGCCACGGACGCCGCCTACGCCCCCGACGGCTCGTCGTACGTCATCCGCACCTACTTCTCCGCGACCCTCTACCGGCCCTCCGGCGAGACGATCGCCAAGGTGACGATGCCGGAGCTCGAACAGGCCGAGTCGATCGCCTACACCTCCGACGGCACGGCGCTGCTGGTCGGCTCGGAGGGGCCGCGCAGCCCGGTCTACCGTGTCCCGCTGCCCGAGCGGGCCACCCCGACTCCCACTCCGACCCCGGAAGAGGCGCAGGAACAGGCCCCGGACGAGAGCCCTGACGAGGTGGCCGCCGGCGCCGGCGCGTCCGGGTTGACGATCAAAGACGTTCTCATCTGGCTGGCCGCGGCCGCCACCGCCGTGGGCGTGATCACGTTTCTCGCCCGCCGCACCCGCTGAGGGCCGTCATCGGCCGGGGTGCCGCATCGTGGCGGTGGCGGGTGCGTACGACTTCACGCTGCCGGCGATCGCCGCAATGATCGTCGTCAGAACGCAGAAGATGATCGCCAGTCCTATGGCGACGCTGTTGGTCTTGTCGAAGCCGAAGACGAACGCGAGCTGAGCGCTGAAGGGCGTGCCGCGCAGGAGCGGCGCCACGAAGGTCGCCACCACGTAGAGCACGCAGAGCACGCAGAGCGTCCACGCGCCGGGGATCCTGCGGGCGAACGTGAACCCTGCTGCGACCACCACCAGCCCGGCGCCGATGACGCCGCCGACCACGTTCACCACCACCACGCCGTTCCAGATGCCGGCCGGCCCGTTGGCGTGGACGACGTTGTAGAGCGCGAACCAGACGAGCATGCCGGCAGTGAACAGCCCCAGGATGCCGGCGATCATGGCCGCCACGACGTTCGCCCTCGGCCTGGGCGGCGGCCCCAGCGGGCTCGGCCCGCCACCCCACGGCGCGGGTCCGCCCGCGATCGGCGGCTGCCCGTACTGGGGGAACCTGGGTTGCGGTGGATTGGGCTGCATCCGCACTCCTCGCGCGTTCTAACGGCACATGTGCCGCCCGTCATGGTCCGCGATCATCGTAGTGGGGAGGTCACGAATGGTGGCCTGTCGGTGACAGCACGCCGACTTCGCGGCCCGGCGTCAGGACGTCCGGCCTCAGCGCGGCGGGGGACCTGCCGGCCGCCCGCGTCCACGCAGCGTAGAGGTGAACAGGTCGCCGCGCAGCGCCCGCTCCACCACCTCGATGGAGCGTGACAGCCGGACCAGCCGGGGGCCCTCCTCGCGGTACACGTCGAGCACCGCCTCGATGGTGTGCGGCGGCAGGTGTCCTTTGAGGTCGACGGCCGCCGCCCGGTAGCCCGCGCGGGCGGCCTCGACGGCCGAGGCGACGTGGTGCCTGGCCATGCTGGCGAGCGCGATCGGGTGCCGTCTGAGCACCTCGTAGGCGCGGTAGTCGGGGGGCACCGCGTCGAGCAGCCAGGCCACCGCGGAGGTCTCCCAGTCGGGCACGCTCGGCGGCCGGACCTCGGGCGGCCACTCCGGCGGAACGTACATGGCGACATCGTACTCATGTTCGATTCGTCCGGATATGGCGGGGGAGGGCGGTAAGTCGGAAAATTGTCATGTGACGGAGAAGATCGGGATCGTGGGCGCGGGCATCGTGGGCCTGGCGGTGGCGCGGGAGCTGGCCAGGACCAGGGGCGCCGAGGTGACCGTGCTCGACAAGGAAGACCGCGTCGGCGCTCACCAGACCGGGCACAACAGCGGCGTCGTCCACGCGGGCATCTACTACCCTCCGGGTTCGCTGAAGGCGAAACTGTGCCGCGAGGGCGTGGCGCTGCTCAAGGACTACTGTGCCGCGCACGCGCTGCCGTACGTCGAGGTCGGGAAGCTGGTCGTGGCGAGCACCGCGGCCGAGCGGCCGCGGCTGGGCGCGCTGGCCGAGCGGGCCAGGGCCAACGGGGTGCCGGGCATCTCCGAGCTGGACGGGCTGGCGCTGCGCGAGATCGAGCCGCACGCGGTCGGCGTCGGCGCGATCCACTCGCCGCACACCGCGATCTGCGACTTCCCTGCGGTCGCGCGCCGGCTCGCGCAGGACGTCGCGGAGCTGGGCGGGTCCGTACGCCTCGCGCACCCGGTCAGGGCGATCAGGGAACGCCCGGGAGGCGTGGAGGTGCTGGCCGGGCAGCGCAGGCTCGTCTTCGACCGCCTGGTCGTGTGCGGCGGGCTGAACACCGACGCGGTGGCCAGGATGGCGGGCTCGCCGGGAGACGTCAGGATCGTCCCGTTCAGGGGTGACTTCTACGCGCTCCAGGGTGCGGCGAAGGACCTCGTCCGGGGGTTGATCTACCCGGTGCCCGATCCGCGCTATCCGTTCCTGGGGGTCCATCTGACGCGGCAGACCGACGGCCGGGTGCTGGCCGGGCCGAACGCGGTGCTCGCCCTGGCTTATGAGGGCTACGGTTCTGCCGTGCGATGGCGAAATTACTGCAATTTTCGGCAAATTCTTGGCTGGCCGGGGACGCTACGTCTGGCCCGCGCCCACTGGCGTACCGGGCTCAAAGAACTCCACGGCTCCCTCGTCAAACGCGAGTTCCTCCGCGCCACCCGCCGCTACGTCCCCGCCCTCACCGCCTCCGACCTGGAAAGAACCGAAGGCGGCGTACGCGCCCAGGCCGTGGCGCGGGACGGCCGCATGGTCGACGACTTCGTCGTGGACGTACACGGCCCGGTCGTGCTCGTACGTAACGCGCCCTCACCCGCCGCCACGTCCAGCCTGGCCATTGCCCGGCACATTGCCGGAATTGTCCCGGCACCCGTCCGATGAGTGCATCCTTGAAGGTGATGGAAGCACGCCTGCTGATCGTCGAGGACGATCCGAACATCCTCGAGCTTCTCGCCGCGAGCCTGAGGTTCGCGGGTTTCGACGTGACCACGGCCAAGAGCGGCCTCGACGCCGTGGCCGCCGTGCAGCGGCACCGCCCCGACCTCATGGTCCTCGACGTCATGCTGCCCGACCTGGACGGATTCGAGATCGTCAGGCGGCTGCGCGGCGGTGGGCTGCACACGCCGGTGGTGTTCCTGACCGCCCGTGACGAGACCGAGGACAAGATCCGCGGGCTCACGATCGGCGGGGACGACTACGTGACCAAGCCGTTCAGCCTGGAGGAGGTGATCGCCAGGATCCACGCGGTGCTGCGCCGTACGAGCGGGGAGCCGCAGTCACCGCCGCCGAGGCTGACGTTCGCCGACATCGAGCTGGACGAGGAGAGCCACGAGGTGTGGCGCGGTGGCAACGCCGTGGCGCTGTCGCCGACCGAGTTCAAGCTCCTGCGCTACTTCATGACGAACGCCGGCCGGGTCCTGTCCAAGCCGCAGATCCTCGACCACGTGTGGGACTACGACTTCAGGGGCGAGGTGGGCATCGTCGAGTCGTACGTGTCCGTCTTGCGCCGCAAGATCGACAACCGCAGCCCGCGGCTCATCCACACGCTGCGCGGTGTCGGCTACGTCCTCCGCCTGCCGCCGAACCCGTGATGCGCGGCCTGCCGCTGCGGATCAAGCTGATCGCGTCGATGCTGGCCCTGCTGGGGTTCGGCATGACGTTCATCGGCCTGGTGAGCGTCTCGGTGCTGCACGGCTACCTCATCGACCGGGTCGACAGCCAGCTCCACCTGCTCAGCCTGCGCATGCACAAGAAGGTCCTGAGCGACTGGAAGAGGGACAGGGAGACCTCCGACCGGCCGATCGCCATCGAGTCCGACGCGATCGTCCTGGTCAAGGAGCCGGGCGGCACGTTCGAGCCGATGCTGATCGACCGTGACGTCGACCTGAAACCGAAGCCGGTCCTGCAGTCCGCGCCGGGAGCCGAGCCCTACAACGCGCCCGCGATCAGGGGCAACGGCGAGTGGCGGGTGCTGGAGAGCATGGTCCGCCGGCGCACGCTGGTCGTCGCGGTGGACCTGGAGGAGGTCGACGCCATCACCCGGCGGCTCGTGCTCATCGAGCTGCTCGGCGGCGGCGGGATCCTGCTCATCCTGGCCGTCGTGGGCATCACGATCGTACGGCGCAGCATGCGCCCCCTCGGCCAGATCGAGCGCACGGCCGAGGCCATCGCGGCCGGCGAGCTGGGCCGGCGGGTGCCGGACGGCGACCCGCGTACCGAAGTGGGCCGGCTGGCCAGGTCGCTCAACGGGATGCTGGCGCAGATCGAGACCGCGTTCGCCGCCAGGTCGGACTCTGAGGCGGCGGCCCGGCGTTCCGAGGTGCGCATGCGCGAGTTCGTCGGCGACGCCTCCCACGAACTGCGCACCCCGCTGACCTCCATCCGCGGCTTCGCCGAGTACGCCAGGCAGAACCCCGGCGCCGACCCCGCCGAGCTGATGCAGCGCGTGGAGAAGGCCGCGGGACGGATGAGCCTGCTCGTGGACGACCTGCTGCTGCTGGCCAGGGTGGACCAGCAGCGGCCGTTGAAGATGCGCCCGGTCGACATGCTGGCGCTGGCCGCGGACGCCGTACACGATGCGAGGATCCTCGCGCCCGACCGCGCGGTGAAGCTCGACGTGATCGGCGGCGCCGCCCTGATCGTCGCCGGCGACGAGGTGCGCCTGCGGCAGATCGTCAGCAACCTCGTCACCAACGCCATCATCCACACCGAGCCGGGCTCGCCGATCACCGTGCGTGCCGGGGCCGGCGACGGAACGCTTTTCATCGAGGTCGCCGACAGCGGCCCCGGCCTCACCCCCGACCAGCTGGAACGGGTCTTCGAACGCTTCTACCGGGCCGACTCCGCCCGGTCGCGCCGGTCGGGGGAGGACCGGGGCAGCGGGCTCGGCCTGGCGATCGTGCAGGCGCTGGTGGAGGCGCACGGCGGCACGGTGACGGTCGAGAGCTCGCCCGAGGACGGCTCCACCTTCCGGGTGGAACTCCCACTCGCCTTGGAGTGAGCCTTCAGCAAACCCTCAGGTGATTTTGTCACGCTGAGTAGGTGACGAAACCCGAGGCGCTGATCATGGTGGTGGACGACGAACCCAGCATCAGGGATCTCCTCTCCGCCAGCCTGCGCTTCTCCGGTTTCGAGGTGCTGACCGCCGCCGACGGTCAGGAGGCCGTGGAGGTGGCGGAACGCGCCTCGCCCGACCTGGTCGTGCTCGACGTGATGCTGCCGGACCTCGACGGCTTCGAGGTGGCCAAGCGGATCGGCACGCCCGTGTTGTTCCTGACGGCCCGCGACGCCACCGAGGACAAGATCGCCGGGCTGCGGGTCGGCGACGACTACGTGACGAAGCCGTTCAGCCTCGAAGAGGTGCAGGCCAGGATCCGGGCCGTGCTGCGGCGCACCCGCGGGGAGGGCGGGCCCGCCAGCAGGCTCAAGGTGGCCGACCTGGAGCTCGACGAGGACGCGCGCGAGGTGTGGCGGGGCGGCAGGCAGGTGCGGCTGTCGCCGACCGAGTTCAAGCTGCTGCACTACTTCATGGTCAACGCCGGGCGCGTGTTGTCGAAGGCGCAGATCCTCGACCACGTCTGGAACTACGACTTCGGCGGCGACGCCGGCGTGGTCGAGTCGTACGTCTCCTATCTCAGGCGCAAGGTCGACGACGTCGAGCCGCGGCTCATCCACACGCTCCGTAGCGTCGGCTACGTGCTGAGGGAGCCGCCCGCGGGCTGAGCGCGCGACACCTCGGGCTCCGCGGCCGGTGAATGTGGTTCACGCTGGGTAGCGTGGGGTTCATGGACCTGCTGGGCGCGTTGGAGACACTGCGCCGCCCCCTCGACCGTGAGCTGTTCCCGCTGGCGATCGGGGAGACCGCGGCCGACAGGCGCGCACTGCGCGAGCTGACCGGCCAGCTCGACGACTACCTGCTGCCCCGGCTGCGCTCCCTCGACGCGCCGCTGCTCGCCGTCGTCGGCGGATCCACCGGCGCGGGCAAGTCCACGCTGGTCAACTCGCTGGTCGGGGCCGACGTCGCCGAGCCGGGCGTGCTGCGGCCCACGACGCTGGTGCCCACGCTCGTGGTCAGCCCCGCCGACCGCGACTGGTTCATGGGCCAGAACGTGCTTCCCGGCCTGTCCCGCGGCACCGGCGCCGGCCCCGGCACGCTGCGCGTGGTGACGTCCGACGCGCTCGGCGCCGGGCTCGCGCTGCTCGACGCGCCCGACATCGACTCCGTGGTGACCGCCAACAGGGAACTCGCCGCCCAGCTCCTGGCCGCGGCCGACCTGTGGCTGTTCGTCACGACCGCGGCCCGCTACGCCGACGAGGTGCCGTGGGGCTTCCTGCGTTCCGCCCGCGAACGCAGCACCGCGCTGGCCGTCGTCCTCGACCGCGTGCCGCCCGACGCCCTCGACCCCGTCTCGCGCGACCTGTCCCGCCTCCTCGCCGAGAACGGCCTGGCGGACACCCGGCTGTTCACCGTCACCGAGGCGCCGCTCCCCGACGAGAAGGCCCGGCTGCCCCGCGAGATGGTGCGGCCCATCGCCGCCTGGCTCGCGGGGCTGGCCTCCGACGCCGCGGAAAGGTCCCGCGTCGTACGCCAGACGCTGTCGGGGGCGCTCGACAGCCTCGCCATCCGGGTGCCGTCGCTGGCCGGAGCCGTCGACCGCCAGCGCGCCGCCTTCGACGGCCTGCGCTCGATCGTCACGGCGGCCTACGCGGGCGGCATGGCCGACTTCGACGAGGGCATGCGCGACGGGTCGCTGCTGCGCGGCGAGGTGCTGGCCCGCTGGCAGGACTTCATCGGCACCGGCGACCTCATGCGCTCGCTGGAGAGCCGGGTGGGCTGGCTGCGCGACCGCGTCGTCGGCTTCTTCACGGGACGGGTGCCGGAGGTCAGGCTCAGAGACGCCCTGGAGAGCGGCGTCGGGGCGCTGGTCAGGGGCGCGGCCGACGGCGCCGCGGAGCGTGCCCTGGAGGGGTGGTCCGCCGCGCCCGGCGGCCCCGGGCTGCTCGAACGGCTCGGCGCCGTCGAGTCCGCCCGGCTCGGCCGCGCCTCGCCCGACCTGGCCAAGCGGGCCGAGGTCGCGGTGCGCGGGTGGCAGGAGTTCGTGCTGGACCTCGTACGCGAGGAGGGCGCAGAGAAGCGCACGGCCGCCCGCGTGGCGTCCTTCGGGGTGAACGGGGCCGGGCTGCTGCTCATGCTGGCCGTGTTCGCCTCCACAGGAGGGCTGACCGGGATCGAGGTGGGGATCGCCGGCGGGACGAGCGTGCTGACGCAGAAACTGCTGGAGGCCGTCTTCGGTGACCAGGCGGTACGGACGCTGACCGTGCGGGCCAGGGAGGACCTGCGCGAGCGCGTACGCACCCTGCTGGCCGAGGAGGCGGCCCGGTTCACCGCCCAGCTGGAGGTGGTCGAGCCGCCCGCGGACACGGCGGATGCGCTGCGTACGGCACTGGAGCGCATCCAGGCCCACCGCACCGAACTCCCCGCGCCCGCCCTCGAACCACCCGCCGCCGAACTCGCCGGACCGGCGGAACCACCCACCGCCGAGCTTCCGGTCGTCGGGCCCGTGCAAGGTCCGACGCCGCCTGACCCCGAGGAGAGGCCGTGAAGCTGCTGCGCCGTAAGGAGGGCCCGTCTCTCGACTCCAGGCTCGCCGCCCTCCTCGAGGCGGCCTCGCTGGCTGAGGGGCGGCTGCCCGAGCAGGCGGTGTCCGGCGCGCGTTCGGTCGCCGAGCGGGCCGGGGCACGTCGCAACCTGTCGGTCGACCACACCGTGGCCGCGCTGGCGGGGGCGACCGGCAGCGGCAAGTCGTCGCTCTACAACGCCCTGGCCGGTGCGGAGCTGGCGGCCGTGGGCGTCACCAGGCCGACGACCTCGACCGCGCAGGCGGCTCTGTGGGACGGCGAGGGCGCGGGCCCGCTGCTGGACTGGCTCGACGTCCCGCAGCGCCACGCGGCCGGCGCCGGTGACCTGTCCGGCCTCATCCTCCTGGACCTGCCCGACCACGACTCCATCCGGCTCTCCCACCGACTGGAGGTGGATCGCCTGGTGGAGCTGGTCGACCTGCTGGTGTGGGTGGTGGATCCGCAGAAGTACGCCGACGCGGCGCTGCACGAGCGCTACCTGCGCCCGCTGGCCGCGCACCGGGACGTGACGGTGGTGGTGCTCAACCAGGTGGACCGGCTGCCCGCGCAGGCCGTCGACCGCTGCCTGCGCGACATGCGCCGGCTGCTGGACGACGACGGGATGCAGGGCGTTCCGGTGCTCGCCGTCTCCGCCAGGACCGGGACGGGGCTGTCCCGGCTCCGCTCGCTCCTCCAGGACCGGGTCTCCGAACGTAAGTCGTGGTCCGCCCGCCTGGCCGCCGACGTCACGACCGCCGCCACCCACCTCACCACCGCCGGCCGGGCCTCGGAGGGGTTGCCGGGTGCGGCGGAGAAGCCGGGCTCCTCAGGGCGGGGCACGGAGGGGGCGGCGCAGCTGACGGGAGGGCTGGGCAGGGCGCTCACCGGGGCGCTGTCGCAGGCGGCAGGGGTGCCGCTGGTCGTGGAGGCCGTGGCCAAGGGGCACCGGCACCGGGCGATCGTCGCCACCGGGTGGCCGGTCACGAGGTGGCTCAGGAGGTTCCGGCCGGACCCGCTCAGGAGGCTGCGCGTCGACGGCATGGCCCCGCAGGGCGCGGTGGCCGGTGGCGTGACCGGCGCGGCGGGCAGGGAGATCGAAGGGCCGGGCGGGGAGCCTGGGAGCGAAATCGTGGGCCGCACGTCGGTTCCGGCGGCGTCGGCCGTCCAGCGGGCTCAGGTCGAGACGGCGATCAGGGACGTCGGCGAGGCGGCCGCGTCCGGGCTGCCCGGCCCGTGGGCGGCGGCGGTGCGGCACGCGGCGCGCTCGCGCTCCCAGGAGCTGGCGGACGCCGTGGACCGGGCGGTCGCGAGGACGTCCGCCGGCGCGACCAGGCGACCTCGGTGGTGGCGGGCGGTGAACGCGCTGCAGTGGCTGGTGTTCGCGGCCATGGTGGCCGGTGCGCTGTGGCTGGGCGTGCTGTTCGCGATGGACTACCTGCGCCTGCCGCAGCCGCCGCTCCCGACCGCCGGCGTGGTGCCGTGGCCGACGGTGCTGCTGGTGGGAGGCGCGCTCGCGGGCGTGCTGGTCGCGCTGTTGTCGAGGCTGGCCGCCTGGGCGGGCGGCCGGGGGGGGGGGGGGGGGGGGGGCGGGGGGGGGGGGGGGGGGAGGGGGAGGGGGGGGGGGGGGGAGGGGGGGGGGGGCGGGGGGGGAGAGCAGAGAGAAGGAGAAACCCGTTTCCCCCCACT
>NZ_JBVJHP010000011.1:0-296192 GCF_055586745.1 Nonomuraea sp. NPDC049378 | reverse complement strand
TGACGTCGAGCGCGTGGCCCGCATGCAAGATCACGCCGCCCATCCCGCCACCGACCACTGCCGCCGGCTCGCCCCCCCCCCGCACCCCCCCCCCCCCCCCCCCCCCCCCCCCCGCGGCCATCGGCCAGGTCGGCGAGGACCTCGTGCTGGATCCCGTGGAAGCCGAACTGGACAGGTACGCCCGCTTCACCGACGCGCTCGGGCTGGCCCGAGGAGACTGAACGTAGCCAAGCCCCCGCAGGCCGCTGCGGCACGCCCCTGACCCGTTGTGGGGGTTGCCGCGTTGTGCGGTGGCCCGCGGCATGGCGGTTGCTGTCGATCGATCGGCTCCGTCGGCTGAGCGTCGCCGGCGGGGTCGCGATGGGTCCTTTCGGAGGAGGACGTCGAACGGTCAGCTCGGGCGGATGGACAGACGGTGCCGGAAGATGTCGTGCGGGTCGTATGTCGCCTTGATCCGCTGCAGGCGGGCGTAGTTGCCCTTGTAGTAGAGCGTGTGCCACGGCACGCCGGAGGTGTTCCAGTCCGGGTCGTCGAGGTCGATGTCGGGCATGTTGATGTAGGAGCCGTCGCTCGCCGTGCCGGTGACGGGCACGCCGCCCGTGTCGGCGTAGACGTCCCTGAAGAACTCGCGGACCCACGCCAGGTGCGGTGTCTGGTCGTCGGTGTCCTCCCAGCCGGCCACGAAGAACAGCTTGAGCACCGAGTCGCGCTGGGCGACGGCGGTGGCTTCGGGGGCGACCGCGTTGACCCGGCCGCCGAAGGAGTGCAGGATCAGCGCGCCGCCAGGGCCGGGGACGTTCTCGCTGGTGAGGTAGCGGTAGGCGACGGAGATCTGCTCATCGGTCAGCCGGCGGCGCTGGTAGCTGTCCTTGGTCTTGAGGTTGTGCTGCCTGGTGTCCATCCCGGAGCCTTCGAGTGCATAGGCCAGCCACGGTTTCACCTCGACCTTCCGCGCGGACGGCGGGACGGTGTTCTGGGACAGCGCTTCGAGGTGCGCGTCGAGTAGTTGCTGCGCGCCGGGGCCCGCGGGCAACTGGCCTTCCAGCGTGATCGTGCCCATGGACCGCCGCCACAGATAGAGCTCGCTGTACATGCCTGCATACGCCGAATCCGGATGGGCGTCCGACTCGAACCACTGCCCGTGGTTGCGGATCAGGGTGACGAACGCCTGCTCGTCCAGGCTCTGCCAATCCCACTCGATCGAAAAGCTGAGCACCTGCTCGGGCGGCCTGGGCAGCAGGTCGGCGGGCGTGGATCCGGTCGAGCCCGGCGTGCGGAACCAGTAGCGCGTCACGACCCCGAAGTTGCCGCCCCCGCCGCCGGTGTGGGCCCACCACAGGTCGTGGTGCGGGTCGTCCGGGTGGCGCGTGGCCACGATGCTCTCGGCCTGCCCCGCGTCGTTCACCACGACCACCTCCACCGCGTGCAGGTGGTCGACCGCCAGGCCGTGCAGCCGGCACAGGTAGCCGTAACCTCCGCCGAGGATGTGCCCGCCCACGCCGACGTCGGGGAACAGGCCCGCCGGGATGGTGACCCGCCAGCCCATGTAGAGCTTGCGGTAGACCTCGCCCAGGGTCGCCCCCGCCTCGACCATGAAGGCGCCGAGTTCCGCGTCGTATTCCACGCGGTTCATCAGCGACATGTCTATCAGCGAGCGCACGGCCGGGTCGTCGACGAAGCCCTCGAAACAGTGGCCGCCGCTGCGCACCGCGAGCTGCCGTCCGGCCGTCACGGCGTTCTGGACCGCGCGGACGACGTCGCCGGTCGAGGTCGCCAGGCACACTTCATCGGGAGTTCCGGTGAAGCGGCGGTTGCCCCGGCTGACGAGGCCGGCGTAGCGCGGGTCGTCTGGGCGGATCGCCGGCGGCAGGCTCCGGGAGTCGGCGAGCTGCTGTTGGGTGGTCATGGTGTTATTACCTCTGTCCGTTCTGCTCCGGGGGGCATGGGCCGGCCTGAACCGCCGGCAGGATGGCCTGGTCGATGATCTCCGCGATCCGGGCCTGGTCCGGCGGTACGCCGTCGTCGTAGGCGAACTTGGTGACCAGCGCCTCGCCGATCTCCACGACCACCGGGGTCACCCGTGCGGCGTCGATGGCTCCGCGCGCGGCGTAGTGGCGCAGCACCGTCTCGGTGAACCGGCGTCCGCGCAGGTCGAACACCCGCTCATAGAGCGCGTCGAACAGCTCGGGGCGGCGGTTCCGCTCGGCGAGCACGGCGCCCGCCGCCTGGGCCGTCGGCGACATCATCCAGGTGACCATCGAGTTCAGTGCCTTGATGAGGTCGCCGCGCAGGTCGTCGGCGGAGGGTGAGACCTCCTCGGCGGGATGCGCGTCGTGCAGCGCCTCCAGAAGCAGGTCTTCCACTGTCGGCCAGCGCCGGTAGAGCGAGGTCTTGGCGATCCTCGTCCGCTTGGCCACGCATTCCATGGTCAGAGTGCCGAGCCCGCGTTCGGCGGTCTCGGCAATCACCCCCTCGTGCGCGGCTTTGACCAGGTCGGCGGCGCTACGCCGGGATCTTTCCGGTGGTACGTCCATGTCCATAGTCCCGGTAACTAGCTACTATTTCGTAGCTACAATAACATAGCTACGAATAAGTTGCTTATTGTTCGCAGGCATACGGGCGCGCAGGAGGGCGGCCGGGCGATCGCGGCCCGGCCGGGTTGGAGAAGGTGGTGCCGGGCGGCTCGTGCACCAGCTGCATCATCGTTCCGATCAGCCGCTCGATGATCCCGCCGAAGTGCGCCATGCCTCGGGGCCGGTAGGCCAGAGCAGCCCGGCCGACAGCGCCTCCAGCGTCACCACCAGGCCGGCCACGCAGCGGCCGGCCACGTCGATCGCCGCGGTGACATACGGGCGGGCCGATCGGCAGCCGAACTGCCCGCGTAGGTCGGGACAGTGCGCTGTGCGGATCTCCTCGAAACGTTCTCGGGGCCGGGCGGCCCCATGTGATTTCCTTCCGGTGGGTGAACACATCTGAGGTCCCGGATGAAGGAGATGTGTTTCACCCTGTTCCGAGGGAGCCGGAGATCGTGCGGAGCCCCGCCAGGAGCGGGCGCAGGAGGGGATGGGAGTCGGCGCCACGGCGCACGGCGGCGAAGACGCGGCGCTCCGGCCCCGGCGTGTGGCGTACGACGACCCCGGGCAGCGCCATGTCGCGCAGCGCCAGACGCGGCACGAGAGCCACCCCCGCGCCCGCGCCCACCAGGGCGACCACGGCGCTGAAGTCGTCGGAGCAGTGGGCGAGGTCCGGCGTGAACCCCGCCTGCCGGCAGGCGAACGTGATCACATCGTGCACCGGATTGCCCGGATAGGGGCCGATCCACGTCTCGGAAGCGAGCGACTCCAGCGTGGCCGACCCCGCCAGCGGATGGTCGCGGGGGAGGACCAGGTCGAACGGCTCCGCGTACAGCGGCATGCGCGACAACCGGCGGTCGGAGGCGTCGGGCGCGTCCCGGTACTCCACCGCGATCGCCAGGTCCACCTCCCCGTCGAGCAGCATGGCCAGGCTCTGGTCGCCTTCGGCGTCGAGCACGCGTACGCGCAGGCCGGGGGCGGCGGAGCGCAGGGCGGCGATCGTGGGCGAGAGCACGGCGCTGATCGCGGTGGCGAAGCAGGCCACGGTCGCCTCGCCCGCCTCGCCCGTGGTGTACGCGGCCACCTCGGCCTCGGCGCGTTCGAGCTGGGCGAGGACCTCGTTGGCGTGGGCGATCATGATCTTGCCCACCGCGGTCAGGTGCACGCCGCGCCCGTCACGCGTGAGCAGGCGGTGGCCCACCTCGTGCTCCAGGGCGGCGAGCTGCTGGGACACGGCCGAGGGCGTGAGGTGCAGCGCCGCCGCCGCGGCGGTGACCGTGCCGTGGTCGGCCACCGCGCGCAACGTACGCAGCCGCCGCGTGTCTATCACGCAGCGAGAATACTGACCCCCCGCCCCTGTCACGCGGCGAGGCGTCCAGGCGGGCGGGGCCGCGACTCAGGCGCGGGCCTGGGTGAAGGCTTCGATCGCGCGGTCGACGTCCTCCTGCGAGTGCGCGGCCGACAGCTGGACGCGGATCCTCGCCTGGCCGTGCGGCACGACGGGGTAGGAGAAGCCGATCACGTAGACGCCGAGGTCGAGCAGGCGCTCGGCCAGGGCGCCCGCCTCGGCGGCGTCGCCGATCATCACGGGCACGATCGGGTGGTCGCCGGGCAGGATGTCGAACCCGGCCGCGGCCATCCCGCCGCGGAAACGGGCGGTGTTGGCGCGCAGCCGTTCGCGGGCGTCGTCCGAGGTCTCCAGCAGGTCGAGGATGCGCAGCGACGCGGCGGCGATGACGGGCGCGAGCGAGTTGGAGAACAGGTAGGGGCGCGAGCGCTGGCGCAGCAGCTCGCAGATCTCCTTGCGGGCCGAGACGTAGCCGCCGCTGGCCCCGCCGAGCGCCTTGCCCAGCGTGCCGGTGATGATGTCGATCCGGTCGGTGACGCCGTGCAGCTCGGGTGTGCCGCGCCCGGTGGGCCCGACGAAGCCTACGGCGTGCGAGTCGTCGACCATCACCATGGCGTCGTACCGCTCGGCCAGGTCGCAGATGTCGCGCAACGGGGCGAGATATCCGTCCATGGAGAACACGCCGTCGGTCACGATCAGCCGCCGCCGCGCCTCCGACGCCTCCTTCAACCTGGCCTCCAGCTCGGCCATGTCGCGGTTGGCGTACCGGAACCGCTTGGCCTTGGAGAGCCGGATGCCGTCAATGATGCTGGCGTGGTTGAGCGCGTCGGAGATCACCGCGTCCTGGGCGTCGAGCAGCGTCTCGAAGACGCCGCCGTTCGCGTCGAAACAGGAGCTGTAGAGGACGGTGTCCTCCATGCCGAGGAAGTCGGACAGGCGGGATTCGAGCTCCTTGTGCACCTCCTGGGTGCCGCAGATGAAGCGTACGGACGCCATCCCGAACCCCCACCGGTCGAGCGCCTCCTTGGCGGCCTCGACCACCGTGGGATCGTCGGCCAGGCCCAGGTAGTTGTTGGCGCAGAAGTTCAGCACCTCGCGCCCTGCCACGCTCACCTGGGAGCTCTGCGGGGTGCTGATCACGCGCTCGGGCTTGAGTAGCCCGGCCTCGGTGATCTCGTCGAGCGTCGTACGCAGCTGCTCGCGCACGTTCGTGAACATCAGGCGCTCCTGTCGGTGGTCGTGGCCGCTTCGGCCGGCGTTGCGCTCCAGTCCAGAATGACCTTGCCCGTACGGCCGCTGGCGGCCGTGTCGAAGGCGGCGTCGAAGGCGTGGTAGGGGAAACGGTCGGTGATCACAGGGGAGAGGTCGAGGCCCTTCTCCAGCAGCACGGACATGTTGTACCAGGTCTCGTACATCTCGCGGCCGTAGACCCCCTTGATCGTGATCATGGACGTCACGACGGTGGCCCAGTCGATGGCGAACTCCTCGGCGGGCAGCCCGAGCATGGCGATCTTCCCGCCGTGGGTCATGTTGGCGATCATGTCGCGCAGCGCCGCCGGGTTGCCGGACATCTCCAGCCCCACGTCGAAGCCCTCGCGCAGGTGGAGCCGGTGCATGCCCTCGCTGATCGGGGACGTGGAGACGTTGAGCGCGAGCGAGACGCCGAGCTTGCGGGCCAGGTCGAGCCGCTCGTCGCTGACGTCGGTGATGACCACGTTGCGCGCGCCGACGTGCGTGGCCACCGCCGCCGCCATGAGCCCGATCGGGCCCGCGCCGGTGATCAGCACGTCCTCGCCGACCAGGGGGAAGGAGAGCGCGGTGTGTACGGCGTTGCCGAACGGGTCGAAGATGGCGGCCACGTCGGGATGGACGGGGACACGGTGCACCCAGACGTTCGAGGCGGGCAGGGTGACGTACTCGGCGAACGCGCCGTCCCTGTGGACGCCCAGCCCGATCGTGTTGCGGCACAGGTGCCTGCGGCCGGCCATGCAGTTGCGGCACTTGCCGCAGACGAGGTGTCCCTCGCCGCTGACGAGGTCGCCGGGGGTGATGTCCTCGACGTCCGGCGCCACCTCGACCACGTGGCCGGAGAACTCATGACCCACGATCAACGGAGGTTTCAGGGTATGCCGCGCCCAATCGTCATATTTCCGGATATGCAGGTCGGTGCCGCAGATGCCGGTCCGCAGGACCTGGATCTTCACCTCGCCGGGCCCCACCTCCGGCTCCGGCACGTCCACCAGCGCGAGGCCGGGTTCGTCCCGCTCCTTGACCAGCGCCTTCATGCGCGTCCCCCTACGTCGAAGCATCAGTAACGCACTGTGCCCGTTCCCCGCCCAGCGTGTCCATCGAGGCTTTCTTAAGTGCCCCCACAGCACAGCTTCACGCCGCCGCCCGGTAGCAGGCGCCCTGTACTATTTCGTCCGCCTTCGGAAGGAACACACGTGAACGACCTGCGTATCGGCGTCATCGGCCTCGGCCTGCGCACGAGCCTCGCCCTGGCGGCCCACCGCCCCGGTGAGGGCTCGGTGGTGGCCGCCCTGTGCGACTCCGACCCGGCGGTGCTCAAGAGACAGGCCGGCCGCTTCCAGGCGCAACTGCTGACCGAGCACCACCGCGAGCTGCTCGGCAGGGACGACCTCGACGCGGTCATCGTGATGACGCCCGACGACACGCACGAGCGCATCGCCATCGACTGCCTGGAGGCGGGCAAGGCCGTCTACCTGGAGAAGCCGCTGGCCATCACCGTGGAGAGCGCCGACCGCATCCTGCGCGCCGCCCGGCGCACCGGCACCCGCCTGTACGTCGGCCACAACATGCGCCACATGGGCGTGGTCCGCCTGATGCGCGACGTCATCCGCAAGGGCGTCATCGGCGAGCCGAAGACCGTGTGGGTGCGCCACTTCGTCTCCTACGGCGGCGACTACTACTTCAAGGACTGGCACGCCGACCGCACCAGGACCACCGGGCTGCTGCTGCAGAAGGCGGCGCACGACCTCGACGTGATCCACTGGCTCGCGGGCGGCTACACCACCAGGGTCAACGCGTTCGGCGACCTGATGCTCTACGGCGACCTGCCGCGCCGCGACCCCGGCACGCCACGGCCGGACGGCTGGCTCCAGGACTACACCTGGCCGCCGTCCGGGCATCGCGACCTGCACCACGTCGTGGACGTCGAGGACGTCTCCGTCATGAACATGCGCCTGGACAACGGCGTCATCGCCGCCTACCAGCAGTGCCACTTCACGCCCGACTACGTGCGCAACTACACGGTCATCGGCACCGAGGGCCGCCTGGAGAACTTCGGCGACGGTCCCGGCGACACGGTCAAGGTGTGGAACACGGGGCCCACCGGGTACCGGGGCGACGCCGACGTCACGTACAAGGTGCCGGCCGCGCAGGGCACGCACGGGGGCGCCGACGCCGAGATCGTGGCGGAGTTCCTCAGGTTCGTCAGGGACGGCGGCGTGACGGACACCTCGCCGGTGGCGGCGCGGATGAGCGTGGCGGCCGGCTACATGGCGACGATGTCGCTGCGGAACGGCGGCATGCCCTACGACGTGCCGGACCTCGACCCCGAGCTGGTCGCGTACTTCGACCGGGGGCAGGTGGAACCGGAGCAGGCGGCCGGACAGTAGATATATGTGGATATACGCACTCGGATCCGGGATGGAGACAGGGCGGCTTTCGGCGAACTCTTCGACGAGTGCTCCAAGGCCGTGTACAACCATGCCTTCCGCCTGACCGCCGACTGGTCCACGGCCGAGGACGTGACGGCGCTGACGTTCCTCGAAGCCTGGCGGTTACGCGGGCGCATCGACCCCGGCGGCGGCTCCCTGCGGCCGTGGCTCCTGGGCATCGCCACCAACGTGACCCGCAACATGCGCAGGGCCGCCCGCAGGCACGACGACGCCCTGGCCAGGCTGCCCAGAGGCGAGTCGGTGCCCGACTTCGCCGACGAGGTCGTGGGCCGGATCGAGGACGCCGAACGGCTGGCCGCGGTTCGTGCCGCGTACGGCCGGCTGCGCCGCCAGGAGCAGGACGTGTTCGCGTTGTGCGTCTGGGCGGGCCTCGACTACGCCCAGACGGCCGAGGCGCTGGGCATCCCGGTCGGCACGGTGAAGTCGAGGCTGTCACGGGCGCGCGGGAAACTCGCCGCCGCGGGGGAACCCCCGCCGCCGGACCGACAGGTAACAGGTGACCGTGGCCCTCGTCAGACGTGGGAGACCCGATGAACTGGCCGACCGAACGTGAACTTCCCGAGGGCCGTCACCGACTGCTCAAGGAGTTCGTCATGACCGAGATCGACAAGCGGCCCGCGAAGCGGCGGGTTCCGCGCCCCGCCGTGCTGGCGCCCGTCCTGGGCCTCGCAGTCGCCGCCGCCGTGGCCGTGCCGCTGCTCTTCTGGGGCACCCCCGCGTACGCGGTGGAGAAGCGCCCCGACGGCCTCATCAACATCACCATCAACGAGGCCAAGAACCCCGAGCGGCTCCAGGAGGACCTGCGGGCCATGGGAGCGAACGTGGTGGTGACCTACATCCCCCACGGCAAGAAGTGCAGCCCGCAGCCGCGCAGCAGCCACTTCCTGAGCGACGAGGAGGCGCCGCTGGCGCCGTTCCCGGCGCCCGGCGGTAAGATCGAACCGGGCTTCGCCATCGACCCGCGGGTGATCGGCGAGGGGCAGACGGGGGTGCTGGAGTTCAGCGTCTCGGAGAACAACGGCGGGGTCGTCGCGGGCATCTGGGCCAGCGTGGGCCAGGACCCGATCGCCGCATGCGAACTGGTGGACACGACGGACGCGCCTCTGTCGCACTGATCCCAGCACTCCGGCGCCCGCCACACGATTTCGTGTGGCGGGCGCCGTCGTGTGCAGCTGGAACGCCAGGGTTGGAATCGCCGTACTAATCGTGTAACACTGTTGCAAGGTTGGTACATGGTCGGTAGAGGAAGACATCAGCACAACGAAATCAATGCCGTCTTCAGGGCGATCCGCAAGTTCGAGTGGTTGACCGTGGTGGAAAGCCACAACGGGCACCGCTGGGGATGGATCGAATGCGCCTGCGGTGCCCCTGCGCAGTCAATCTGGTGCACGCCGCGTAACCCGGGCAACCACGCGAAGCGCATTCTCCGATGGGTCGACGAGCACGCGGAGTGCGCAAAGAACGAGGAGAGGTCATGATTACGTGGGACTTCCGCGTCACGCTGAATCGAGCGGTCACAGACGAGGAGCTGGACGCTCTGTTCGAGGCCGGTCTCGATGACTGCACCGTTTCGAGCCTCAAAGACGGCAGAACTTACGTCATGTGCGACCGCGAAGCGGAGACCTTGCTGGACGCGATCGCATCCGTGCTCACCCAGATCAGGACGGTCCCGGGTCTCTGGGCCACCGGGGTCGGCCACGACGACGGGGTGACGCTGGGGGACGCGGCGCGCCGGCACGGAGGCCGCACCCAGGCCAGCCTCCGGCAGCTCGCCGCGGGCCAGCGCGGCCCCGGTGGGTTCCCGAAGCCTCTGATGGAGGCCGACAACGTCAGCCTCTACTCCTGGGCCGAGATCTCGGAGTGGCTGCGCACCAAGATGGGCGATGACATCGCCCCGGCGGACCGCGACCTCGTCATCGCCGATGCGGCGGTCAAGCTGGCCTGCCGGGCCCGTGACGCCCATCGGGAGACCCAGGTGGCCGCCATCTTCGAGATCGCCTCCTGATCCGGTGGCGGCCGGCCTCCCGCCCCTCAACTGACCTGCCGGCCGCCCGGAGCAACTCTCTTGATCGAAAACCTCAGCGCTCGGCCTCCGTCGGCTTCTTGTCCAGGTCGGGGAACGCGGCGGGCTCTTGGGCGCCCTGCGTGAGCTGGCGCGGCCCCTTCGGGCTCTCGGCCTGCTGGGCGTCGGCCACGGCCTCGGCAGCGGCCTCCGCGGCCTCGGCGGCCTCCTCCTCCGCGGCCGAGCTGTCCGGCATCTCCTCGCGGGTGGCCGCCGACTTCGGCAGGGCCTCCGTGAACGCCTTCGACACCCCCTGCAGCGCCGACGTCACCTCGCTCGGGATCACCCAGAACGTGTTGCCGTCGCCCTGCGCGAGCTGCGGCAGCACCTGGAGGTACTGGTAGGCGAGCAGCTTGGGGTCGGGGTCGTTGCGGTGGACGGCCTGGAAGACCTGGTCGATGGCGCGTGACTGGCCCTCGGCCTCCAGGATGGCGGCCGTGCGCTGGCCCTCGGCGCGCAGGACGCGGCTCTGCTTCTCGCCTTCGGCGGTGAGGATCTGCGACTGCCGCTGGCCTTCGGCGTTGAGGATGGCGGCGCGCTTGTCGCGCTCGGCCCGCATCTGCTTCTCCATCGCGTCCTTGATGGTCTTGGGCGGGTCGATGGCCTTGATCTCGACGCGGTTGACGCGCAGCCCCCACTTGCCGGTGGCTTCGTCGAGGACGCCGCGCAGCTGGCTGTTGATGGTGTCGCGGGAGGTCAGGGTCTTCTCCAGGTCCATGGAGCCGACGACGTTACGCAGCGTCGTGACGGTGAGCTGCTCGACGGCCTGGATGTAGTTGGCGATCTCGTACGCCGCCGCGCGCGGATCGGTGACCTGGAAGTAGAGGACGGTGTCGATCTCGACGACCAGGTTGTCCTCGGTGATGACGGGCTGGGGACGGAAGGAGACGACCTGCTCGCGGAGGTCGATCATGGGGTAGACGCGGTCGATGTAGGGGATGACGAAGTTGAGGCCGGGCTTGAGGGTGCGGTGGTAACGGCCGAGCCGCTCCACGTTGCGCGCCCGCGCCTGCGGGATGATCCGCACTGCTTTGAGCACGGTGAACACCGCGAAGAGGATGATGAAGATTCCGACCAGCAAGAGCGGATCCATGAGTCACTCCCGGGGATAGACGAGGGCTGTCGCCCCTTCGATCTCGATGATGTCGACGGTCGCCCCTGTGGGGATCACCAGGGTTTCGTCGTACGCGCGCGCGGACCACTCCTCACCCCCGATGCGCACGCGACCGTCGCGGCCCGTCACCTCCGAGACCACGTAGGCGGGCTTGCCGACGAGTGCTTCCACCCCGAATCGTTGCAGCGCAGGCTGCTTGATATGGCGCATCGCGATGGGCCTGAGCACCAGCAGGCCGGCAGCCGACGAAGCGGCGAAGAACATTAACTGCAGGGGAACGGGCAAGCCCAGCGCCGCGGTGGCGGCGGTCAGGAGAGCGGCCGCACCCAAAAGCCCGAGCGAGGCCGTGAGCGTGAATATTTCGGCCACGCCGAGGACGACAGCGAGGATTACCCAGATGATCCATTCATCCATGTCCGGCCCTCCTACTAGGACAACGGGCCTGCACCGGCGGGTTGTTCCCCTTGCTCTAAGGTAGCCCTGGATTCACCCTCGCGGCACCCATGGGCGCGCCGTGCCCGTTTTCGGAAAGCGCGCTCCCCTGCCGCCATTTCTCCCACGGAAGTTGCCAGAAACCCCACCCGTTGTCCCATTCGAGGGTGCGGTCGGTGCCCGTGATGACGACCGGATCGCCGCGCAGGGTGGTGGTGTAGAACCACTCCGCCTGGTCCGGCCGGGCATTGACGCAACCGTGGCTGACGTTTTCCCGGCCCTGCGCCCAGAGGTTGTCCTTGGCGTGCACGTATTCGCCGGTGTCGGAAATGCGTACGGCATGCTCGATCATCATGTCGTAAAAGTCGGGTTCGCCCTCGTCACGGCCCGGGGAAACCATGCGGACCGGATTGCCTTTGTCCATGGTCAGGTGGATGCCGCTGGTCGTGGTGTATTCCTCTGTGGTGGCCATGCCCGCGCTGATGGCCATGCGCTGCACGATCCGGCCGTCGCGGCGGACGACCATCTGGTGGGTCCCGGTGTCGATCGTGCTGGTCTGCGAGCGGCCCACGGTGAAGGCGAACGTGGAGTCGACGGCGCCGTGCAGGCCGCCGGCCGCGCGCACTCCAGCCAGGTGCGCCGTGACGGTGACCTGCTGCCGGGGCGCCCAGAACTCCCGGGGACGGTAGACCACCCTCGTGTCGCTGGACCACCGCCAGGCGCCCTCCGCCGGGTGCTCGGCCGTGACCTCGAGCGCGCGCTCGACGGCCGCGCGGTCTTCCACGGGGGTGTCGAAGTCGATGATGATCGGCATGCCCGTGCCGACCGTCTCGCCGGGCAGGGGGGCGGTGGCGGCCACCTGGAACGTACGCCTGGCCGCGCGGGTGCGGAAGCGGCCCAGCGCCACCGTCGCGGGGCCGCCGGCGACCGTGGCCGTGGCGCTCACCGTGTATTCGGCCGCGGGTTCGAGTGTCCAGCGGGAGCGCCAGACCGTGCCTGACCGGTCGAGCCCGCCCGGCACGGGCTCGCCGCGTTCGTGGACCGTGACCTGGGCGAGCGTGCCGCCCTGCGCCTCGATCACGAGCCCGCGGTCGGTGCGGGCGCGCTTGGCGTCGAGGGGCGGCCACACGCGCACCACGGGCGGGGCGGGCGAGGTCTCGGCCGGGAACGACGCGCAGCCACAGACCAGGAGAAGGGCGACAAAGGTCACCACGGCACGCCGCATGTCCACTCCTGCTTTCCGAGGGTGAGAGGGGCTCCCTAGGGTAGCGGTGTGTCAGCATGCAAGCACGCTGAGTGACTTATCGGACGGTTCCGGAAACCTCCCCCAACGTCAGGTCGCCGGCCGTCGCCCGGATCGTCACGGTGTCGCCGTCCTGCAGGAACGCTCGGGTCTCGCCGCTGGCCAGCTTGATCGGGTCGGTGCCGTTCCACGTCAGCTCGGTGAGCGAACCCCGCTCGCCGCGTTCGGGGCCCGAGACCGTGCCGCTGGCGAACAGGTCTCCGGTGCGCAGCGAGGCGCCGTTCACCGTCATGTGCGCCAGCATCTGGTCGGGTGTCCAGTACATCGCCGCGTACGGGGGCCGCGACACGCTCTCGCCGTTGAGCAGGATCTCCAGCGTGATGTCGAGCCCCCAGTCGCCCTGCCTGCGCAGGTAGGCGGCGGGCTCGGGGTCCTGGGCGCGGCCGGGGATCCTGGGCAGCGCCTCCAGCGGGGTGACCCACGGCGAGACGGACGTGGCGAACGACTTGCCCAGGAACGGCCCGAGCGGCACGTACTCCCAGCCCTGGATGTCGCGCGCGCTCCAGTCGTTGACCAGCGTCACCCCGAACACGTGCTCCTCGAACGCCCCCGCGGGCGAGCCGTGATCGGACGGCACGCCCACCACGAACCCCAGCTCGGCTTCGATGTCGAGCTTCCTGCACGGCCCGAACACCCCCGGGCCGAGCTGGCCGTGCGGGCGCCTGACCGGTGTGCCCGACACGACGACGGTGCCCGACCTGCCGTGGTAGCCGACCGGCAGGTGCCGCCAGTTGGGCTTCAGCGGCTCGTCGCCGGGGCGGAGGATCTTGCCGAGGTTGCTCGCGTGGTCGATCGAGGCGTAGAAGTCGACGTAGTCGGCGACCTCGAACGGCAGGTGCAGGCGCACCTGCTCCAGCGGGATCAGGTGCGCCTCCGTCACTGAGAGGTCGCCGGTCAGCTTGTTCTGGATCAGGGTCCTGGTGTCGTGCCAGGCGGCGCGCCCCCTGGCCATGAACGGGTTGAGCGTGGGGGCGGCGAACACCTCGTCGTGCAGCGCCGGCGCCAGGTCGAGCACCTTGTCGCCGTACCGTACGCCGACCCTGGGCGCCTGTCCCGGGCAGGAGAAGACCCCGTAGGGCAGGTTGTCGACTCCCCAGCTCATGCGTTCACCTCCACGAGTCCGAGTGCGCGCAGGTCCTCGACGGGCGTACCCGTGCTGCACGAGCCGTAGCTCACCAGCAGCTCGCGGGCGCGCTTCGCGGTGTCCTCCGTCACGGACCGCGCCAGGCGTACGAGATGGCCGACGTCGGTGGTGCGCAGCGCCGGCCCGGGATCGCGCCCCTCCACGGCCTCGCAGACCGCCATCAACAGGTTGAGGAAGCCGTGCCGGTCGACGCCGAGCGAGGGGTCGAAGTGGCGTACGGCGTGGTGCAGCCCGGCCGTGGCCTTGAACGGGATGCCGTGCTCCACGCACGACCTGATGAACGCCGCGAGGTGGTCGACCGGCGGGAAGTCCTCAGGCGACGGGCCGCCGCAGCGCACCTTCAGCCCCACCCCGGCGGGCGGTTGGAAGGCAACCTTGTGCGGCGGGACCTCGACGAAGAGCCGCACCCCCTCCGGCAGGGACAGCCGGGCCGCGACCGCGGCGACCGGGGTGTCGGCGGGCGGGCGGATCTCGACGATGTCCACGGGCAGGTCGTCGAAGGCGGGCAGCTCGTCGGTGTCGACGATGAGGCCGATCCGCCGCGGCCGGAACGCCATGCCGCGCAGCCGGTCGAGCCGGCTGGCCGGGCAGAGGAACCTCTGCGTGAGGACCGGGCTGCCGCTCTCGAGGTCGCGCCGGTTGCGGGACAGGGCCTCGTCCATGTGCAGCGACGTCGGCGGGAACAGGCCCGCGTCGTCGATCAGTGCCGTGAAGATGCTCATCGTGCCCAGGTCCAGGCGTAGCCGGGGTCTTCGCAGGACAGCGCGGCCGGGCCGAGGTCGAGCGGGCGGAACGTGTCGACCATCACGGCCATCTCGCTCGTCGTCGTGACGCCGCGCCCGACCGCCTCGATCACCGCTTCGACCGCTCCGGGCTGCGGCCCGTGCGTGAACCCGGCGGGATGCAGGGAGATCGAGCCGACGTCGATGCCGGACCCCTTGCGCGCGGAGTAGTCGCCGCCCGCGTAGAACATGAACTCGTCGGAGTCGACGTTGTGGTGGTTGTACGGGATCGGGATGGCCTCCGGGTGGTAGTCGAGCGGCCGCGGGCAGAACGAGCACACCACGAACCCCGGCCCCTCGAACGTCTGGTGCACCGGCGGCGGCGCGTGCGTCTTCTTCACGATCGGCTCGAAGTCGTTGATGTTGAACGCGAACGGGTAGAGGCAGCCGTCCCAGCCGACCACGTCGAAGGGGTGGTTGCGGTAGACCAGCCGGGTCAGCCCGCCGCGCGTGCGCACGAGCACCGGCACCTCCTCGCCCTCCACGACGAGCGGCTCGGCCGGGGCGCGCAGGTCGCGCTCGCAGTAGGGCGCGTGCTCCAGGAACTGCCCGTGCTGCGACAGATAGCGCTTGGGCGGCCTGATGTGCCCGCCCGCCTCGATGGCCAGCACGCTGACCTGGCCCTCGGGCGCCCAGCGGTGGATGGTGCCGGTCGGGATGACGACGTAGTCGCCCTCGCCTGCCTCGATCACGCCGTACGTGGACTCGAAGCGCACGGTGCCGCGCTGGACGTAGACGCACTCGTCGCCCATGGAGTTGCGGTAGAGCTCGCTCGGCCGGTCGCTGGTGGCGTACGACAACCGGACGTCGCCGTTGCCGGCCAGCAGCATGCGGCCCGTGACGAGGTCGCCCGCGCTGGACAGTTCCTGCGTGCGGAAGTGGCGGGGTGAGAGGGGCAGGTTGGGCTCGAGGCGGGCCTCGGCCGTGGGCGTGACCGCCTCCGCCTTGACGATGGCGGTGGGCAGGTGGCGGTGGTAGAGCAGCGAGGAGTCGGACGAGAATCCCTCCTCGCCCATGAGCTCCTCCGCGTAGAGACCGCCGTCCGGCCGTCTGAACTGCACGTGCCGCTTGCGCGGCACCTCCCCCACGACCCGGTAGTACGGCATCTGCCCCTCCAATGTGTCCGTTAACCGGACGGCAGTGTCCCCTATACGCGACTACCGTCCGCTATCGGTCTGGAGATGTCAACCCAGGGCCGCGGCCAGCTCGGCCGCCGCCGCCACCACCCGCGGCCCCGTGGACACCTCCAGCGGCCCGAACGTCACCACCCCCACCGACGCCTCAAGCCAGGGCAGCCCGGTGACGGGCGCGGCGACACCCCGCGCACCCTCCTGCAACTGCCCTTCCGTGACGAAATAGTCGTCGCCGCCCTCGCGCAGCCCCAGGATCGCCCGCCCCGCCGCGCCTTTCGCCAGCGGATGGCGCGAGCCCTCGCGGTAGGCCACGTGCATGTCGGTCCAGGACGGCTCCACCACCGCCACCGCCAGCCCGTCGTCGCCCTCGGCCACGGTCAGGTGCGCGGTCGCGCCCACCTCCTCGGCCAGCCGCCGCAGCGCCGGCATCGCCGCCGCCCGCAGCAGCGGCTGCACGGCCTGCGCCAGCACCAGCACCCCGAACCCCAGATGCACCCGGCCGCCGGCGTCCCTGCGGACGAACCCCTCGTTCATCAGCGTCGTCAGCAGCCGGTAGACCACGGGACGGCTCAGCGACAGCTCGGCGCTCAGCTCGGTCGGCGTGCGGCCGTTCTTGCCGTCGGCGAGCAGGCGCAGCAGGCGCAGCCCGCGCTCCAGGGTCTGGGCGGATTCAGCGGCCATGCGACCGATTATCCAGCGAGGGAGCGCGGGAGCGGGGCGACCAGGCCGGTGACGTAGCGCGGTTACACGGGTACGTATCGCACGGGAAGAACCTGGGGGTGACGATGCGGCACAGGTCGCTGCTTCTGATTGCCGGTCTGACCATGTGCGCGCTGACCCCCGCGGCGCCGACGCTCACCGGCCCCGTGTCCACCGTGTCCACCGTGTCCACCAGCACCTCGTACGACCGGGCCGGCGGGAGCCTGGTCGAGGACACCTTCCACCTCACCCGGGGCATCGAGGTGCGCCGGCGCCTGCTGCCCACCGCCGGGGGCGTCACGTTCCGCCCCGGCCACGTCGCGGTCGGGGTCCGGGTCGACGCGAGCGGCCTGCTGCACGGCACGCCGCAGCGCTCCGGCACCTTCGTCGCCCCCGTCGGGATCTGCTCGGAAGGGTCGTGCCGGGAGCAGGAGCTGACCCTCGTGGTGCTCGGCTACGAGCCGTGGGAGCCGCGTGACCTGACCTTTCCCGGCAAGGTGGGAGTCCCGCTCGACGGCGAGATCGGCGTCGAGGGCGGCCCGGCCGGCGTGCTCCCGACGTTCACGGTGACCGACCAGGCCAGGCTGCCCGCGGGCGTGAGCATCGGGCCCGACGGCCAGGTGGGCGGCGTCCCCTCGGCTCCGGGCGTCTTCGAGGTCCCGGTGCGGATCTGCGTGGCGGGCAACTGCGCCGGCGTGGTGGTCCGGATCATCGTCGGCTGAGCCTTGCGGGCACGTGCCTTTTGCGGTCACCTGGTGTCATGAAATCGGTCATCGTGGTCGGAGCGGGCATATGGGGGTCATCGCTGGCGTTGCGGCTGGCCGAAACCGGCTGGCAGGTGACGCTCGTCGAGCAGCACAGGCCGGGGCACGTCCGGCAGTCCAGCGCCGGTGAGACCCGGCTGCTGCGCTGCTCGCACGGCGACGACGCCTGGTACGCCCAGCTCGCCTGGCAGGCCAGGGACGGCTGGCGCAGGCTGGAGGAACGGGCCGGCGAGGAGCTGTACCACGAGGCCGGCATGGTCTGGTTCGCGAGGACGCCCGACGGGTGGGAGCACAAGAGCGCTCAGGTGCTGAAAAATCTGGACATCCCGTGTGAGGTGCTGGACCCGTCCGACGGCGGCCGCTTCTTCCCCGACCTGCGCGCCGACGACCTCAGCTTCCTGCTCTGGGAGCCGTACGCGGGCGTGCTGAGGGCCAGGCGGGCGACCCAGGTGACCGCCGGCCTGGCGGTGGCGTCCGGGGTCCGGCTGGTCAGGGCGCGGGCGGTGCCCGTAGGGGGCGGCACAGCGGGGGGCACAGCGGGCGACGCGGCGCCGTACCAGGCCGCGGTCGAGATCGACGGCGAGGTGCGGCACGCCGACCGGGTGGTGTGGGCGTGCGGCGCGTGGTTGCCCGCGCTCTTCGACGACGTGCCGGTTGCCGTGACGAAGCAGGACACTCTGCACTTCGCGGTGCCGTCCGCGTGGTCCGTCCCCGAGACGCCCGCGTGGGTGGACCACGGGGCCTCCGCCTACGGTCACGGCGACGTGGACGGGGTGGGGATGAAGGCCACCTCCGACGCGGAAGGGGAGCCGTACGAGCCGGAGCACGGCTCGCGGGAGGTGGACGCGGCCGGCGTCGAGCGGGCACGCGCGTACCTCCGGCGCAGGTTCCCCTCGCTGGCGCAGGCGCCGGTGCTGTTCAGCCAGGTGTGCCAGTACGCGCTCACGCCGGACGCCGAGTGGATCGTCAACGAGGTGTCGCCGGGGGTGTGGCTGTTCGGCGGGGACTCGGGGCACGGGTTCAAGCACGCGCCCGCGCTGGCCGGCTACGTGGCGGGCGTGCTCGACGGCCACCACGCGCCCGAGCCGCGCTTCGGGCTGCACGAGCGGATCCCGTCGCGCGGGCTGAGGACCAGCGGCAACGTCCTGTAGGGCCGGGCCCGGGGGGAGGGCGTGGTAGGGCCTGCCTCACCGGGGATTCGGGGGACGGCGGCATGATCGCACCGTCGTGCGGACGGCCGCCACGCTCTGGCTGGCGGCGGTGGCGTTGGGCGCTGGCCGGGACGCTGGGCGTGTTCGGCACGATCTCGCTGCTGATCGAACCGGTCGAATGGCTGCTCGCGGGCGGCTCGATCAGCCAGGCCGTGGCCGGGATGGACCTGATGGGCGTGGTAGGGGCCGCCGCGAGGATCCTCCACCTGGGGGCCGTGATCGGCGCGCTGGCCCTGATGTTCCAGCCGCGGGCCAACGCCTATTTCCGGGCCTCTCTCCGGTCAGGGTGAGGCCGGCTCCAGCGGCGCCTTCGGCTCCGGGGCGCGCAGGTTGCGCACCCCTGGGGAGAGCAGCGCCGCCAGCGTCGACAGCACGACGATGACCGCGCACCCCAGCAACGCCGCCTCGATGCCGAACAGGCTCGCCGCCGGCCCCGCCAGCAACAGGCCGAGCGGGCCGAACATCAGGGACCCGAGCATGTCGTACGAGCTGACCCGCGACAGCGACTCGGCCGGGATCTCGCGCTGCATCGTGGTCATCCACAACACGCCGAACACGTCGAAACACACGCCGAGCACGAACGCCCCGGCCACGATGCCCCAGAGCGGGGCGTCGAGCCCGAGCAGCGCGGTCGGCAGCGCGCCCGGCAGGCAGAGCAGCACGGCCACCAGGATCGGCCGCTTCGGCCGCAGCCGCAGCGACACCAGCACCCCGGCGATCGTGCCCACGGCCTCGCCCGCCAGGAACGCCGACCATGCCGCGGGACCGCCCAGGCTCTCCTTGGCCAGCAGCGGGCCGAGCACTCCGTGCGAGGCCTGAATGGCCATGATCATCAGCGAGAACTGCGCGACCACCACCCAGATCCACTGCCGCGAGCTGAACTCCCGCCACCCGTCACGCAGGTCGGCCAGCACCGAGTGCCGCTCGCCCCTCGGGCGCTCGCCCGGCTTCATGCGCAGCAGCGCGACCAGCACGCCGGCCACCGCGAACATCGCGCCGCTCACCGCCAGCGCCCAGCCGCCGCCGAACAACACCACGGCGCCGCCGCCCAGCACCGCGCCTGCCACGCGGGAGACGTTCATGCCGAGGCCGAGCAGCGCGTTGCCGGTCTGCAGACGGTCCTCAGGCACGACCTCGGGGATGATGCCGGTCAGCGCGGGGAACGCGACGGCCGTGGCCACGCCGCTCAGCGCCGCCGCCGCGCTCAGCGCGGGCAGCGGGGTCCAGCCGGTGAGCATCATCACCGCCAGCGCGAAGAAACCCGCGGCCATCAGGAACTCGGCGGCCGTCAGCACCCGATTCCGCGGCAGCCGGTCCGCGATGACGCCGCCGACCAGGGTGAACACGACCATCGGCAGCGCCTCGGCGGTGAGCACGACCGACAACGTCGAGGCGGTGGCGCCGGGCAGGTTGAGCACGCCGAACGCCAGGGCCACCGGCGCGAACGCGCTGCCCAGCACGGAGATCGTCCGCGCGGCCAGCAGCAGCGCGAACCGGCGGTCGCGGAGCAGCCCGAGATCGTTCATGAAACTGTGCACCCGCGGCCCCCTGTAAAGGTCAAACCCCACCATTCTCCAGGGGCGTCCCGCTGTTGTCGCGCGAATATTTCTTGTCACGCCGGTGACAAGAGCAACCCCCGGAATGTGCCGGCGGCGGGCAAGAATCGAGCCTGCCCGTCCCGTAATTTGCTAGGTCCCTGCAGTCGGCGACGGGATCGGGCCATGCGGTACACGCGGATCGCCCGCGTGCTGCTACTTCTGAGCCTGGTGGGGGCGGTCCTCGCCGCCCCGCTGGGGCTGGAGCTGTTCGGGCGGATGACGGGCGGCGCCGAGGACCCGCTGTCCGGCTCGGCGACCGCCGCCCGCTGGGGCGAGCAGTGGTACGCCGCCCCCGACGTGGTGGTCCTCTACCGGCACCCGTCGGTCAAGGTGCGCGATCCCCGGTACAAGAAGGCGGTGCACGACTCGCTGCGGCGGCTGCCGGCGGCGCACGTGAGCGGGCTGGCCACGTACTGGACGACCGGGTCGAAGGCGATGGTGTCCGGCGACGGGCACGCGACGTACGCGCTGGTCACCCTCCGGGACGGCGCCGAGCTGGAACGCTACGCGGCGATCGCGGACCGGCTCAGGAGCGTCCAGAACCTGCACGTCGTGGTCGGCGGGCCGGTGCCGCTGCTTGCGGAGCGCAACGCGCGGGCCGCCGCCGACCTGGCCCGCGCCGCGGCCGTCGCCGCGCCGGTGCTCCTCGCGCTGCTCGTCCTGCTCTCAGGGAGCCTGGTGGCCGCCGCGGTGCCGGTGCTCGCCGGGCTGCTCGCCGTCGGGGGCACGGTGATGCTGCTGCGGCTGCTCACCGAGGTGGTCGAGATCTCCATCACCTCGCTGTACGCCGCCGCCGTGCTCGGGTTCGCGCTGACCGCCGGGTACGCCGTGTTCATGGTCAAGGCGTTCACGGACACGCTCGGGACCGGGGGCACGCCCGGCGGCGAGGTGTCCTGCGAACGGGCTCTGGGCGCGGCCGGACGTACCGTGGCCCTGTCCGGGACGGCGGTGGCCGTGTCCCTGCTCGGGCTGCTGCTGTTCCCGAGGGCGTCCCTGAGCGCGTTCGGGCCCGTGGCGGCGGCCGTGGCGCTCCTCGCCACCGGCGTCGCGCTGGTCGTGCCCGCCGCCCTGCTCGGTGTGCTCGGCCGGGGCGTGGCCGCGTTGCGGATCGTCCCCGGACTCTGGTGGCGGCCACGCCCGGTCGTGCCGCACCTGGTCGCGACGGCCGCCGTGCTGGCGGCGCTGGCGGTGCCGTACGCGCAGGCTCAGCTCGGCGGCGTGGACCGTCGTGCGCTGCCCGCCGGCGCGGAGAGCCGCAGGGTCGCCGAGATCGTCGAGCGGGGTTTCCCCGGGAACCCGCTCGGGGCGCTCGACGTGCACGTACTCGTCGAGCGCTCCTTCTCGGGCGAGCCCCGCGAACCCGGGCCGCTCGGCCAGGGCCACACGCCGATCAGCGCCGTCACGCGGGTGACCGCCTCCGACGTACGGTCCCTCGCCCGCCGTCTCGAACGGCTGCCGCACGTCACGGGGGTCTCCGTGGCCGGGCTCTCCCAGGAGCACGGCGCGGTCCGGCTGTCCGTCCACCACGCCCTCGACCCCGTGTCCGCCGCCGCGGGGGAACTGGTCGCCTCGATCAGGTCGGCGGATCCGGGGCCCAAGGTGCGCGAGGTGGTGGCCGGCGGTCCTGCGGCGGCTCGGACGGACCTGCTGGCGGCTTACGCGGGGTCGCTGCCGTGGGCGGCGCTGGTGGTCTGCGCGCTGCCGTACGCCCTCCTGGCCCTCACCCGTCTCCGCCGCCGCTCAGCGCTCCTGACGCGCCCTTCCCGAGCGCCCGCCCGCCCCTCCACTCCTCCGGCCGCCCCTTCCGCGGCGGCCGCCCGCCCTTCCGCTCGTCGGACGCGCCCCTTCGAGGAGCCGATCCGCTCCTCCGGGGCGCCGGCTGTCGCGCCTCGGCCGGTCGGCGCCGGAAGGGGAAGGCGGGACGGGTCGGCGGATCTGCCGGTCGTACGGTTCGGGAGCGGCGCAGGGGTGCTGCCGGTGACCGTGAAGGGCCGCCCGGCGGTCTTCGGGGCGGACACCGATCCGGTGCCGCTTGCCCAGGAGGATCGCGAGCTGTCGGAGCGGCCCGCGTGGGTCAGGGTGACGGCCGGGCGTACGAGGGTGGTCCGGGCCACCCGAGAAGGATGGACGTGGGCCGAGGTGGAGGAGTGATCCAGGTGAACATGACGGAAACGCCTACTTCGCGTCGGCATAGCCGTGAAGTAAAGGCCTAGATTTCATTGAACGTTGTTGATCGTCCGGATATTGTGCGAATGCCCACGATCACCCCCTGGAAGTAAGGTGCCATGCGACTGCGGCAGCTCTTCGTCATCGGACTGGCCCTCTCCCTTTTGGGCATCGGCGTTCCCGCGTGGTCGGAGGACGACCCGAGGAGCTGCAACGACCTCCTCTCCGAGGACACCCCCGCGTACGTCGTGTGCCGGTGGATGGCCACCCCGGAAGAGGCCGCCGACATCGCGAAGTTCTGGCTCGACAACGACGGCGAGCACATGGTCGAGGCCGGCCCGATGGACCCGGTCACGGTCGACTGCACCCAGGCGGGCAACGAGTGCGCGACGGACTCGGAGGGTGACGGCGAGGTGCACGACGCCGGCTCGCCGGACGTCCCGGGCGCCGAGGACGGCGGCACGCCCGAGTGCCAGAACGGCGAGCAGTGCTACGTCGACGGCAGCGGCATCACCCCCGAGCAGAAGGCCGCCGCCAAGCAGACCCCGGCGGGCCAGGCCGCGCAGACCGTCTCCCAGACGAACATGCGGATCTGGATCGACACCGAGCTCGCCGACGACTACAAGGCGGGCAAGCTCGCCGAGGCCGCCAAGAAGGTCGCCGCGCTGGCCGCCGCCCAGCCGGGGGTGGTGGGTGTCAGGTTCACCTCGAAGCTCGGCGCCGACGACCAGGCGTTCGGCACTGCCGACGAGCTGGACGCGTTCGTCAGCGAGGCCACGACCACGCTGCGCGGGCTGCTCCCGGGCAAGAAGCTGGCCGCGCACACGGTGGTGCCGCTCTTCGGCTGCGGCTCGAACGACGCCTGCAAGGCCGAGATGACCAAGAAGTATCCGCTGCTCGACCCGGAGCGCATCGGCGGCTGGCTCGCCAAGGGCCTCATCGACCAGCTCGCCCTGGACAGCGGCCACCTGGCCACGGAGTACGCCACCTGGAAGATCGACGCCGCCGAGGCCCAGCGTAACCAGTGGATCCAGGTCAGGGCCCGCGCCTGGGACGCCTACGGCCAGATCGCCGCCGAGGACGCCTCCTTCGCCGCCGCCGGCAGCGCCCAGCTGAACGAGGAGCAGGCCACCCAGGCCATCACCGACCGCATCGCCGCCCCGCTGCAGGACGACGCCGCCGAGACGGTCACCCTGTGGACCCGCTGGCAGGACGACCAGGGCCAGGTCAACCGCGTGTACGGCGAGAAGTGGGCCGCCAACACCACCTGGGATCAGCTCAAGAAGCTGGGCACGGTCCGCGCCCGCCTGGCCACCGTCTACGACCCGGCCAACCCCGAGGTGGACATGGTCACGGACCTGAAGAACCTGTCCGAGGTCTTCGGCCAGATCTACCTGCACGCCGCCTGATCGTCCGACCGGGAAGCCGGGCATCGCCTCCCTGAGGCGGTGCCCGGCTTTCTGTCCCGGGTGCACATTCCGGATGTCCAGGGGCTGGTTTCGGTATGTTACGAACCTTGAACCACCCAAACCCCGACAGAAGGGAACGGCACGTGTCGGACGACGCCGGCCTTAAGGCGCTCCGCGAGGCGGCGCGTCTATCACCGGACAACCTTCCGCTGCGCCGGCTCCTCGCCGGTCAGCTCCTCGCCGGCGGCTACCTCGCCGACGCCGAGGCCGAGTTCCGCGGGGCGCTCGCGCTCGCCCCGAGGGACGCCGAGCTCACGGCCGGGCTGGCGGAGGCGTTCATCAGGCAGAGCGCCCACGGGGCCGCTCTGGCCGCGCTGGAGCCGCTGCTCGACACGCCCGGCCACCCGCCCGTACTCGGGGTGCTGGCGGCCAGGGCGCTGCTCGGCGAGGGCGACACCGCGCAGGCGGCCCGCCGCTACCAGGAGGCGGTTGCCCGCGACCCGTCCGTGGGCGACGCCGCCCTCGCCGCCCGCCTGGCGCCCCCGCCCCCGCCCCCGCCCCCGCCCCCGCCGCAGGCGGCGCCCCCGGCCCCGCCGTACGCCGCACCCCATGCCGGGCCGCACGCCGCACCTGCCCCCGCCTACCACGCGCCCTCCCCGGGACCCTCGGACCGGGCCACCGCCGAGGTCGAGCACTCCCAGGTGAGTTTCGCCGACGTGGCGGGAATGGAGGCGGTCAAGGAGGCGCTGCGCGTCAAGCTGCTGCTCCCGCTCCAGCAGCCGGAGATGTTCGCCGCGTTCGGCAAGCGCGCGGGTGGCGGCGTGCTGCTGTACGGCCCTCCCGGCGCGGGCAAGACCCACCTCGCCAGGGCCGCCGCCGGGGAGCTCGGCGCGAAGTTCGTCAACGTCGGCCTGGCCGACATCCTGGACATGTACATCGGTTCCAGCGAGCGCAACCTGCGGGCCACGTTCGACCTGGCCCGGCGCAACCGGCCGTGCGTGCTCTTCTTCGACGAGGTCGACGCGCTGGCCGCCCGCCGCTCCGACATGCGCCAGGCGCACACGCGGCAGCTGGTCAACCAGTTCCTGGCCGAGCTCGACGGCGTGGACGAGCACGCCAACGAGGGCGTCCTCGTGCTGGCGGCCACCAACGCCCCCTGGTACGTGGACCCTGCCTTCCGCCGGCCCGGCCGCTTCGACCAGCCCGTGCTCGTCCCGCCGCCGGACGCCGCGGCCCGCGCGGCCATCCTGCGCATCCTGTGCCGTGACAAGCCCCTGGCCGAGATGGACTACGACGCGGTCGCCCGGGTCACCGACCACTTCGTCGGCGCCGACCTCAAGGGCCTGGTGGACCGGGCGGTGGAGGCCAAGCTGCGGCAGTCGATCAGCGCCGGCCGTCCCATCCCGCTGACGACGCCCGACCTGCTGGCCGCCGCGCAGACCATCCGCCCCACGGCGGTGCACGAGTGGATGGCCACGGCGCGCAACTACGTCATGCACGCGAACGACTCGGGCGCGTGGGACGAGCTGCTGCCCTGGGTCAAAGGCAAGCGGTGACGACCACGGGCGACCCCCTGGAGCGGGCGCGGACCCTGCTGCGGCTGCGCAGGCCCGCCGACGCCGAGCGCGAGCTGCGAGGGGTGCTCGCCCAGCAGCCGCAGTACGCCACCGCGCACGCCTTCCTGGCCCTCGCCCTGGTGCTGCAGGGCAACGCGGCCGAGGCCGTCGAGGAGTCCGACGAGGCGGTACGCCTCGCGCCCGACCACTGGTTCACCCACTACGCGGCCGCGCAGGTGCACCACCGGGCCCGCCGCCCCGCCGCCGCGCTGGCCGCCGCCACCACCGCGCTGCGGCTCAATCCCGAGCATCCGCCGATCTGGAACCAGCTCGCCCGTACGCACCTGCTGGCCGGCCAGCGGCGTGAGGCGGCCGAGGCGGCGCGGCGCGGGCTGGCCATCGACCCGGAGGACTGCGACCTGGTGAGCCTGCTGGCGGTGGCCTGCACGGTGCTCGGGGACGCGCAGCAGGCCAGGGCCGCCGCCGCGCACGCCGTACGGCTGGATCCGGAGAGCGCCATCGCGCACCTCGCCTACGGCCGCGCGGAGCTGGCCTTCGGCGAGCCCCGGCAGGCCGCGGAGGCCTTCCGCGAGGTGCTCCGCCTGGATCCCGGCTACGGCCAGGCCCGGGACCTGCTGGTGACGGCGCTCAAACAGCGCAACCCCCTGTACCGGTGGTTGTCGGGGGTGCGCGGCAGGTACCGTGGCAGGTGGTGGCTGGTGTTCCTCCTGCCCACGATCCCGCCGGTCATCCTGGTCTTCGTCGTCGTGGCGCTGCTGCACTGGGCGGCCTGGGTCGCCGAGGCGGTCACGACGCTGCGGCTGGCCCGTGGCAGGACCACCCAGCTGCTCTTCGAGGCCGTCGAGTCCCGCATGGCGGTGCTCTGCTGCGGCCTGGTGGCCGTGGGCGCGGTGGTGCTCGGGCTCGGGATCGTGTTCGGCAGCGAGCCGCTCGGCATGGTGGGTGTCGGGGCCATGGCCATGGTCACCCCCGCTCAGGAGGCCGCGCACACCGGCTCGGAGCGCCGGCGCATGATTCTCTACGCCTGGGCGGTCCTGCTCGCCGTGGCCGTCGTCGTGTCGGCGTTCTTCGCCGTGGCGGGCGTGGCGCTGCTCGGCGTGTACGCCTGCCTGGCCACGGTCTGGGTGGCGGCCGGCGTACGCGGCAGGCCCGAGCTCCTCTGACTAGAGGAGGGTCCCGCCGGACACCTCGAACGCGGCCAGCGCCTTGCCGATCGCGTCCAGCGTGTCCGGGTGGAGGGTGAGGTCGGCCGCCGCCAGGTTCTCCTCGATGTGGGCGGGGGTGCGGCTGCCCGGGATGGTCACCACGTGCTCGTCCTGGTGCAGCAGCCAGGCCAGGGCCAGCTGGGCGGGGGTGACGCCGAGCTGGGCGGCCATGGCCCTGATCGGGGCGTAGCGGTCGTTGTTGCTCGCCAGGTTGCCCGCGTCGAAGCGCGGGGCGTTGTGGCGGAAGTCGTCCTCGCCGAGCGACTGGACCGTGCCCGTCAGGAAGCCGCTGCCGAGAGGGCTCCACGCCACGATGCCCACGCCCAGCTCGCGTGCGGTGGCCAGGAGGTCCGGGTCCACGTGCCGCCACATCGACCACTCGTTCTGCACGGCCGACACCGGATGGACGGCGTGCGCCGCGCGCAGCTGGGCGGCCGTCACGTTGGACAGGCCGACATGCCTGATCAACCCGTCGCGCACCAGGCCGGCCATCGCGCCGACGGTCTCCTCGATCGGCACGCCGGGGTCGGGGTAGTGCGCGTAGTAGAGGTCGATCACGTCCGTGCCGAGGTTGCGCAGGCTGCGCTCGGCGTAGCGGCGCACCAGGCGCGGCTCGGCGTTCACCCGGAGCTCGTTGAAGGCGTAGCCGACCGGGTGCGCCCTGCTGGGCTCGCCCTCCGGGATCGCCAGGCCGAACTTGGTCGCGACCACCACCTCGTCGCGGCGCCCCTTGATCGCGCGGCCCACGAGCCGCTCGTTGTGTCCGTCCGGGCCGTAGGCGTCGCTGGTGTCCACGTGGGTGCCGCCCGCGTCCAGCGCCGTCCTGAGCGCCGTCTCGGCACGGTCGTCGTCGATGTCGCCGTACATGCCGGGGGAGAGCACCATGGCGCCGAAGCCGATGGCGGTCACCTGCAGGTTTCCAAGAGTGCGGGTCTTCATGACCGCCAGCCTGCCGGGCGGCTGGGACGCAGGTCCAAGACCCTTTGCTATAACCAGTGGCTATGGAGGTGCATCTGCGGGAGTTGCGCTACTTCGTGGCGGTGGCCGAGGAGCTCAACGTGACGCGGGCCGCCGAGCGGCTGTTCGTCTCCCAGCCGGCCCTGTCCAAGCAGCTCAGGGTGCTGGAGCGGCAGCTCGGGTTCGCGCTGTTCGAGCGGGCGCCCAGCGGGATGGCGCTGACCAGGCAGGGCGAGGCGCTGCTTCCGGTCGCCCGCGACCTGCTCGGACGGTGGGCCGCCGGCGTGGCGGAGGCGCGCGCCGCTGCGCCGCCGGGGACGCTGGTGATCGGCATGCAGACGGCCGTGGGCAGAGGGCTGCATCAGGCGGCCCTGCGCCGCTTCCGCGAGCGGCTGCCGGGCTGGGAGGTCGCGCTGCGACTGGTCGGATGGGGCGACCCCAGCGGCGGCCTGGCCGACGGGAGCTCCGACGTGGCGTTCATCTGGCTGCCGGTGCCGCCGGGGGTGCGGACGTACGTGGTGGCCACGGAAAGGCGTGGGGTGGCCATGCCGGCCGATCACCGGCTCGCCGGGCTGGCGGAGGTGCCGTTCCCGGCTCTGCGCGGCGAGCCGTTCATCGCGCTGCCCGCGGTGGCGGGGCCGCTGCGCGACTTCTGGCTCGGGCTCGACGCGCGCGACGACGAGCCGGTCGTCGGGGTCATCGCCAACACGCCCGAGGAGGTGTTCGAGGCCGTGACCGGCGGGCTGGGCGTGGTGCTCGTGGCCGAGGGCAACGCCGAGCTCTACAGCAGGCCGGGGCTGGCCTACCGGCCGGTCGCCGGGCTGCCTCCAGGCGAACTCGCCATCGCGTGGCGAGAAGGCGACAGGAGACCGCAAGTCACGGCATTCATCGACGCACTACGACAAGTCGCTACTAAGGTCTGACGCGACAGCGGATCCCGGCAGAAGGGCGACCCATGAGCGACTACGCGACCACCTTCGAACTGATCGACGCCGACAAGGACGGGCGCATCTCCGCCGTCGAGCTCGTACGGCTGATGGAGGTGCTCGGCCGGCCGGTGACGCTGGAGGCCGCGCAGGCCGGTGTGCGGCAGCTCGACAAGGACGGCGACGGCCTGATCGACGTGGAGGAGTTCGCCGCCTTCCTCCAGAAGTGATAACAAACAAGCTCTTGCTACACATCTCTTGTCGCCTGGGTCACAATGGGTGTCAGGAGGGACGATGGTCATCAAGAGTGACAGCAGCGAAAGCCGTACCACCGCGGACATCGCGAAAGCGCTCAGGCCGGGGATCGGGCGGGTCTCCGACGAGGTGATCGAGGAGATCCAGACCCGGATCCCCGAATACGCGAGGCCGTCGGACGAGCTCTATATCAAGGTCATCAGGATCGCGGTCGAGCAGGCCGTCGAGGGTTTCCTCGACCGCGTCGAGGACCCGGACGCCCCGTGGGACCCCGAGCCGTTCCGCATGATCGGCAGGGGAGAGGCGGCCGAGGGCCGCAACCTGGAGCCGCTGCAGGCGGCGATGCGGCTCGGCGCCAGAGTGGGCTGGCGGCGGCTGACCGAGCTCGCCGGTCCGTGCGCGCTGTCCCCGCAGAACCTGTACGACCTGGGCGAAGCCATCTTCGTCCACCTCGACCAGCTCGCCGACGCGGCGGCCGAGGGCTTCGCCGAGGCCAGGTCACACGCCGCCGGCGAGACCGAGCGCCGCCGCGCCCGCCTGCTCGACCTCCTGCTCAGCCGGCCGCCCGCCAGCGCCGAGGCCATCGCCGACCTCGCCAGGGCCGCCGGGTGGCGGCTGCCGAGGACGGTGGCCTGCGTGGCGCTCGACGACGGGCTCGGCCCGTGCCCCGCGCTCGCGTTCCCCTCCGACGTGCTCACCGCCATGGACCGGCCGGAGCCGTGCCTGCTGGCGCCCGACCCCAACGGCCCCGGCCAGGCCAGGATGCTCGGCCAGGCCCTGCGCGGGCGCCGGGCCGCCATCGGCCCCGCCGTGCCCCTGACCGCCGCCGCGACGTCGTTGCGGTGGGCCAGGCAGGCGCTCGGCCTGTCGCGCCGCGGCGTCCTGCCCGGCGGGCTGGTGCGGTGCGCCGACCACATGGCCACGCTGGTGGTCTTCAAGGACGAGGAGCTCGTCAGCGCGCTGGCCGAGGTGCGGCTGGCGCCCCTGGCCCACCTGCGGCCCACCCAGCAGGACCGGCTGGCGGAGACGCTGCTCGCCTGGCTGCGGCACGGCAGGGGCGCCGGCGAGGTGGCCGCCCGGCTGCACGTGCACCCGCAGACCGTGCGCTACCGGCTGCGGCAGCTCGAAGAGCTTTACGGCGACCAGCTCACCGACCCCGACATCCGCTTCGAGCTGGAGATCGCCCTCAGGGCCCGGCAGGCGGTCAGGGCCTGACTAGTGGACGGCCCGTCTCGACGGGTACCACGCGCCGCCGACGGGCTCGCCGGCCATGTTCCAGCTCCACGAGACGGTCGGTGTGATGCGTGCGTAGAGGCCGGGGCCGACCATCCCCATCCGCTCCACCGGCCGCTCGGCCTCGCCGTAGACGCGCACGCCTCGGGCGACGAACGGGTCGAACGACACCATGTCGTCCACGACCAGGGCCACCTTGAGGTGCCCCGCCTCGAGGTTGCGGAACTTCCGGGTGCGCAGGACGTCCTGGCCCGAGCCGCCGACCCAGAAGCACGTCCCGTCGAACTCGAAGGCGACCGGCACCACGTCCGGCTGATCGTCGCGCGACAGGGTCGCGAGCCGGGCGAGCGGCTGGGACCGCAGGTAGGCGATCTCCTCGTCGGTGAAAGACATGTGCGTCCTTCCTTTCCGTACACGTTTCCTTCCCCTACACGAACGGCGGCCGCCCGGATCGACGCCGTAGCGGGGTGGTCACCGGAGATTCGGCCCTCTTCGACGCGATCCAAGGTCATCGGCTGCGGGCCACGACTACCATGGCGCCATGGTGGGCGAGCAGAGGTGGCGGGCCCGGCTGTTATGGCTGTCCATGGTGCTCCTGCCTGTCGTGGTGTCCGTGGCCGCCAACCAGGTGCTCAACGACGGCGTGTGGAGCGCCCCTTGGGCCGCCGGCACCATCGTGGCGGCGGTGCTGGCCGGCCTCGTCGCCGAACGGGCCGGGCGCGTGCTCGCCCCCGCCCCCGGGACCGTCACCGATACGATGCGGGAGCTCGCCCAGCTGGTCCACGACCGGTGGAGCGACGAGGTGGTGACGCGTTCCCTGGGAGATCCACCCATCCCGATCTCCTGGCACATGACCCGCCGGACCAAACTCATGGATCACCCGCACCTGATCGCCGACCGCGAGCCGGCGGTGTCGGGCCGATCCGACGACATCGCCGCGCTCGCCGTCGCCTTCCGCGCGCTGCGCCGGCGCCGCCTGGTCATCACCGGAGGCCCGGGCACGGGCAAGACCACCCTGGCCATCCAGTTGATGCTGGAACTGATCCGCACGCGTGCCGACGACGACCCGGTCCCGGTGCTCCTGCCCGTCGCCGACTGGGACATCGAGGCCCACCCCCGCTTCCAGGACTGGGTGGCCGAGCGCGTGCGCACCGACTACGCCGCCCTGCGCACGCCGGGCAGGCGGCAGGACGGCGCCGACGTCCTGGCGGCCCGTGGCGCGATCCTGGCCGTTCTCGACGGTCTCGACGAGCTGCCTGAGCCCGCCCGCGCCAAGGTGATCGAGAAACTGTCCGAAACGCTCATGGAACGCGATCAGGTGATCATCACGTCGCGTACCACCGAATACGGAAACGCGGTCACCGCCGCACGGCGCCCGCTCAAGGCCACCGCCGTCATCGCGCCCAAGGCGCTGCACCCCGACATCGTGGCGGACTTCCTGAGCGCCCACCTGCCCGCGCTGTCCTCGTCCCCGGAGTGGACCAAGGTCCTGCGCGCCCTCAGGGAGGGCGCCGCGCCGGCGCTGGCCGGGGTCACCTCCACCGCCCTGGGGCTGTGGCTGGTCCGGGCCGTCTACATCGACCAGCCGGACGCCGACCCGGCTCCGCTGGTCACCGAGTACGCCGACGACGTGCAGGCCCTGCGCGCCCACCTGCTCGACAACCTCCTCGGCGCGCTGCTGAACGCGCGCGCCACGATCAGGCCCGCAACCTGGGACCCGGTCGGCCTCACCGAGTGGACGAAACGGCTGGCACGCCTGCAGGCCGGATCCGGCGGGCACGACCTGGCCTGGTGGCGGCTGACCGACCAGGCGCTGCCCGCCTCCCGGGTACGGCGCGCGCTCGCCCGTACCTGGATCGGCTGGTTGAGCGGTCTGGCGTTCGCGATCCCCGCAGCGTTGACCGCCACGCTGACCTACGGGCCGGTCTTCGGCTCCGCCTTCGGCATCTGCTTCGGCCTGTCCGCGGTGGAGGCCGCCCGCACCCCCGACTTCGCTCCGCTGCGCGTACGGCAACGGCTGCGTGACTTCACCGGTGGACTGGTGTCCGACGCGCGGATGATGCTGTTCCTCCTGCCGGCGGGCATCGGCCTGCCTGCGGTCGTCTACAACACGTGGGCGCACGGCTGGAAGATGGGACTGGCCTCCCTTTTCGCGGCGCTCGGCATCGGGTGGGTGACCGTGCGGGTCCTGCAGCAGCGGGACAAGACGCCCGCCCGGGCGGACGAGAACCGGCTCCCGCCGTTCACCGCGGCACTCACCCCCCAGTCCACCTGGCGGGTCAACCGAAGCCTCGTGGGTGTGCAACTGATGAACGCCCTGCTCCTCGGAGCGATCGTCGGCTTCGCCGTCGACTTCATGAACGAGGCGTCCATCGTGCCGCCCTCCTCGTCCGCATCCGTGCACGCGGGGATGGGCATCGTCTTCGGCATAGCGTTCGGCCTGGTGAACAAGCGCCAGCACATGTGGCTGATGTCCACCATCGCCCTGGCACACCTCGGGCCCTCGCGCCGGCTGCCGTTCCGCTTGATGCGCTTCCTGCATGATCTGCACCAGCTGGGCGTGCTGCGGACCGTCGGGCCCTTCTACCAGTTCCGCCACTCCGAACTGCAGGCTCATCTGGCCGCTGACCCGGCACGGGGGTGAGCGCTCGTCGGGGTTCGTGACTCCGCGGCCGCCGGGGGTAGCGGGCTTGGATGCGACTGACGTACACCTCCGAGTCTTCGCGCACCGGTGCGACGCCGGCGGGGCGACGATGGTGATCGTGCACAACCTCGGCGACACGGCGTGCGACGTGGAGCTGACGCTGCCGGGGCTGGAGGGCTCCCGGCTCACCGACCTGCTGGTGGACGGCACGCTCGAGATCTCGGGGGAGGGCACGGTGCGGGTGGCCCTCGACCCGCACGGCTGCCGCTGGTTGCGGGCCTTCGCTCCGGGAGCGTCGCCGGAGAATGCCTCGGCCAAGGCCATGTGAGCCGCCGGGCCGGCCCCGCTGACGGTCACAGGTAGGACGGCCCGGTGACCCGGTGCCGGAACGTCCACCACACCCATGCCTGCGCCGCCACGAGCAGCGGCATCATGGTGAGCACGACAGGCACCAGCACCACGCCCGCGCTGCCCGGATCCAGCGGGAGCCGCAGCCCGGCCAGCACCCCGACCGTGACCAGCGCCGCCGAGGTCAGCGCGTACGTGCGCGCCTCCCCGGCCCCGCCGGACAACACGGCCGCCCGCGCCCGGAGCCCGCCGCGGAGCCGCAGCGACGCGAAGGCCATGCCGTGCGTGCCGAACAGCGCGGCCACCACCAGCGCCGGCAACAGCGCGAACGGCCCGGTGATGCCGAGCAGCACGTGCCCGAGCAGCAGGCCCCAGCTCAGCGCCAGCCCCCAGCTGCCGGCGACGATCGCGCCGTCCCAGAACGCCTGCCAGCGCGCCCCCGGCACGCGCCCCCGCAGCCACAGGCCCATGTCGCGGACCACCCACGCCAGCAGCAGCACCACGACCACCGTGTGGTTGCCGCTCAGCAGCTCGCCCTCCAGCTCGGGGAAGAGCCCCGCGAGCACGCCCGCCGTGGCCACCAGCCACACCTCGTTGCCGAGGAAGAACGGCGCGATCGCGGCGATCACCTCGCGCCGTTCCGCCGCGGATCTGCCCAGGTACGGCAGCGCCATGCCGACCCCGATGTCGGCGCCGGCCAGCACCAGGTAGCCCAGCGCGAAGAAGGCCAGGATGAAGATCTCCATGACGGCTCCTCAGAAGGTAGGGGCGGGAACGGGCGCCTCGATCGGGCGGTCGCCGAGCAGCACGGCGTCCGGCCCGCGCCGGGCGTGCCGCGCCAGCAGCCAGTAGTTGACGGCGATCAGCACGGCGAACACCGTGAGGAAGGCGACCACGGAGAACCGCATCTGCCCGGCCGACACCGGAGACATCGCCTCCGACGTCCTCAGCAGCCCGTACACCGTCCACGGCTGGCGTCCGAACTCGCGGAAGGCCCAGCCGGCGAGCATGGCGAGGAACGGGACGGGGATCATCAGCGTCATCAGCCAGTGCCAGAGCCTGAACCCGCGTACGACCGGACGGAAGAGCATCAGCAGGCAGCTCAGCCCCGCGAAGAACATCATCAGCGCGAACAGCAGCATCATCGTCGTGCCGCTCGTCTGCACCCACTCCACCGGAGGCAGGTAGTCGCCGGGCCCGTGCGCGGCCACCATCTCCGCCTGGGCTTCCGCGAGCCGCGAGTCGTCGCCCGACCAGGCCGCCAGCTTGGCCGGCTGCATCGTCTCGAAGCCCAGCCCGCCGAACGTCGCGGTGACGAAGACGGCCGGCAGCGCCACCCCCATCCCGATCCGCAGCGACTTGCGGAAGACGTCCTGCTCGGCGGTGCGCCTGCGCAGGTGGTACGCGCTCACCCCGGCCATGAAGAACCCGCCGACGACCATCCCGGCGCTGACGACGTGCCAGAACGCCACCTGCGCCGCCGGGTTGGCCACCATCGCCCCGAAGTCCGCCAGCCGCATCCTGCCGCCCTCCAGCACGTGGCCCACCGGGTTCTGCAGGAAACCGTTCGCCACCATGATCCAGAAAGCCGACGCGTACGCGGTCAGCGTCACGACCCAGATCAGCGCCAGGTGCGCCCACCGGTTCAGCTTGTTCCAGCCGAAGATCCACAATCCCAGGAACGTGGACTCGATGAAGAACGCCACCAGCGTCTCGATCGCCAGAGCCGAGCCGAACACGTCACCCGCGTACTCCGTCAGCCCGCTCCAGGACAGCCCGAGCTGGAACTCCATCACCAGGCCGGTGACGATGCCCATCGCGTAGTTGATGATGTAGAGCTGGCCCCAGAACCGCGTCATCCGCAGGTGTACGGGGCTGTTGCCGAAGGTGGCCCGCGTCTGGACGACCGCCAGCAGGGTCGCCAGGCCGAGGGTCAGCGCCACGAAGAGGAAGTGCGAGCCCGCGGTGATCGCGAACTGCAGGCGGGCGAGGTCAACGGTGTCCATGCCGAAAGCCTGCGCGTACGGCCTGGGCGGCGGCGTCATGCTGCGGCGGGCACCTGGTTTACACCCCGGGTCGCATGGACCCGCCGGGCGTACCCCTCAGGGCGTAAGCCACCTCCGCCGCTCGGGGGTATCGGGGTGTCCCCGCAGGGTCAGGAGGTGAGCCAGCCCGGGGTGATCATGCCGGCTTCGTACGCGATGATGACGAGCTGGGCCCTGTCGCGTACGGACAGCTTGGTCATGATGCGGCTGACGTGCGTCTTCGCCGTGGCGGGGCTGAGCACGAGCCGGGCGGCGATCTCGTCGTTGGACAGCCCGGCCGCCACCAGCCCCATGACCTCGCGCTCGCGATCGGTGAGCGCGTTGAGCTCGGGGCCGGGCTCGGGGCGCTTGACCCGGCCGGCGAACTCGGCGATCAGCCGCCGCGTGATGGACGGTGCGATCAGCGCGTCGCCCCTGGCCACGACCCGGACGGCGTGGATCAGCTCGGCCGGCTCGGTGTCCTTGACGAGGAAGCCGCTCGCGCCGGCCCGCAGCGCGCCGTAGACGTAGTCGTCCAGGTCGAACGTGGTCAGGATGATCACCTTGACGCCTTCGAGCCGGGGGTCGCCGGCGATCCGGCGGGTGGCTTCCAGGCCGTCGAGTTCGGGCATGCGGATGTCCATGAGGACCACGTCGGGCTGGAGCTCGCGGGCGCCATGGACGGCCGCCGTGCCGTTGGGCGCCTCGCCCACGACCTCGATGTCGTCCTCGTCGCTGAGTATCGACCGGAACCCGGCACGCACCAGGGTCTGGTCGTCGGCGAGCAGCACGCGGATCATCACAGCCCCTTCGCCGGCAGCCGGGCGAGGACGCGGAAGCCGCCTTCGGATCGTGGCCCCGCCTCCAGGGTGCCGCCCAGCACGGTCGCGCGCTCGCGCATGCCCGTCAGGCCGAAGCCGCTGCCACCGTCGTAGGAGGCGCCCGGCCCGTCATCCTCCACGCAGATCTCGATCTTTCCGAATCTATTGCTGATCTTCAAGTTTGCCTCGTTCGTGCCTGAATGGCGGGATACGTTCGTCAGGGCTTCCCTGACGATGCGGGCGGCCGCCAGGTCGACCTCGGTCGGGAGCGCGTCGAGCGGCCCGGACAGCTCGGTGCGTACCTTCAGCCCGGACGCCTCGACCAGCGCGTCCACCCGCGCCAGGCTGTCGGCCGGCGCGGTCGGCGCGTCCTCGTCGACCTGGCGCAGCACGCCCAGGGTGGTGCGCAGCTCGCGCAGCGTCTCCTTGCTGGTGTCCTTGATCGTCCGCAGTGCCGTCTCGGCGTCCTCGGGCCGCTTCCTCAGCCCGTGCAGCGCCGCCGCGGCCTGCACGTTGATCATGGAGATGTTGTGGCCGAGCACGTCGTGCAGCTCTCTGGCGATGCGCAGGCGTTCTTCTCCCGCCCGCCGCCTGGCCTCCTCGTCCCTGCTGCGCAGGGCGTCGAGCGCGTGCCGGCGCGCCTCCATGAGGTAGGCGCGCCGGTTGCGGGTGACGCCGCCGAAGGCGATGGCCGCCACCACCCATCCGGTGATCATCAGGAACGCGCCGTCGTCCACGTGCCTGACCCCGCCGGTCTCGCCGAGCCCCATGCCGAGCAGCGCCGCCGCCCCCGCGACGATGGCCGCGGTGAGATGCCCCTTGTCCGCGGCGGTGTAGAGGGCGAACAGCGGCAGCGCGATGAGCGGCCCGTCTGCCGACGCCCACGGGTAGTAGGCGCCCGTCGCCGCGATCACGATGATCAGCGCCGCGACGGGGTAACGCTCCCGCAGCAGCAGGCCGGCCGAGGCGATGACCGGCAGCACGACGTCGGAAGCGTTGAGCCGGCCGGAGCCGCTCAGCAGCAGGGTGAGGACGACTCCTGCCAGCACCGCGGCGATCATGGCGAGCGACACGAGTGTGCTCTTCGACGGCCTCCGCATGGCTTCCATTCTGTACGTCCCCGTCAAAGCCGGGTAATCGCCGCCGTTCCTGTGGGTAGAGCCGGTGAATGAGCACTAAGGACGAGCTCCGGCAGGTCGAAGAGGATCTGGCCCGGTTGCGCGCCGAGAACCAGGACATCCGCGACCAGATCCGCGACATGGGCGCGACCGACCAGGTGGAGATCTCCGCCATGATCAGCCAGGCGGACGAGCAGGTCGAGCTCATCGCCGGGCTCGAACGCCGCCGCGACAACCTGCGCAGGCGGCTGGAGGAGGGCGAGGGCTGACCGGGCGCCCTCTCCGGGCGCCCGGCCGGTCATCGCAGCGCGGCCCCGACCTCGTGCAGGTGCCGAAGCGCCTGCCCGTACGACGTGACGAGCCCGGTCTGCAGGTAGTCGACGCCGATCTCGGCGCAGTACGCCTGGACGATCGGCTGCGCCCTGCGCAGGTTGGGCGCCGGCATGTTCGGGAACAGATGGTGCTCGATCTGGTAGTTGAGCTGGCCGAGTGCCACGTCGGTGAACCAGCCGCCCTTGACGTTGCGCGAGGTCAGCACCTGCTTGCGGAGGAAGTCGAGCTTGTCCTCCTTGGTCAGCACGGGCATGCCCTTGTGGTTGGGCGCGAACGAGAGGCCCAGATAGATCCCGAACAGCCCCTGGTGCACGATCAGGAACGCCAGCGCCTTGCCGAGCGGCAGGACGGTGAAGACCAGGCCGAAATAGAGCACGAAGTGCACGACGATCAGGCTGAGCTCGGTCGTACGCCGCTTGGCGCCCGGCTTGAGCAGCGCCTTGACGCTGGCCACGTGCAGGTGCCAGGCCTCCAGGGTGAGCAGCGGAAGAAACCAGAAAGCCTGATATTTCGCCACAAAACGGGGAAGGCCGCTGCTTTTGGCGACCTGGTCCTCCGACCAGACGATCACGGCGGGCGACACGTCCGGATCGTGGTCCTCGTGGTTGGGGTTGGCGTGGTGCCGGTTGTGCTTGCTGGTCCACCATCCCCAGCCGAGCCCGAGGCCGAAATTGCCGATCACCAGCCCGGCGACGTCGCTCGGTCGCCGCTTCTTGAAGACCTGCCGGTGCCCGAGGTCGTGGGCGAGAAAGCCGAGTTGCGCGAAGACCACGGCCATCGCGGCCGCGACCAGAAGCTGCAACCAGGAGTCGCCCACCCAGGCGAACAGTGCCCAGCAGCCGAGATAGATCACGGCTGCGATGCTCATCCTGACGGCGTAATAAAGGGGACGCCGGTCAAGGAGACCCGCGTCCATGATCCGATGGGCGAGTCGGGCGAAATCGCTGCCCCGAGTGTCGAGCGTGCCAGGACTGACCACAGGTCTCCTTACCTCGCGGTGCAAGTTGCCTAAACCATCGCGCATCCGCCGCCAAACCGGAAGCGTGACGTTGCCGTAGCCTGGAGAGGTGATCTACGCCACTGCGCCACTGACCCCCGCAATACGCGAAGCCGTGGCCCTGACCTGGGGCTTAACCGGTGAGGGCGAGCGACTGCACGGTGGCGAGGAGTCCGCCGCCTACCGCCTCGACGGCCATGTGATCAGGGTCGGCCCCGCCGGGCGCGACCCCGCCGAATCCGAGTGGTGCCACGCGATCGCCAGGCATGCCGCCGCCACGCTGCGGGAGGCGCTCGCCCCCGTTCCCACCCCCGGCGGGACGACGGTCATCACGGTCGAGGGCCGCCCGATCTCCTGCTGGCCGCACGTCGACGGGGCCTGGCCCGACTCCGGGGTGCCCGCGCAGCGCGTGGCCGGCGCCCGCCTGCTGGCCCGGCTGCACCGGTCGCTGGCCGGCTGCCGGCCCGGCCCGCGCCCGGTGCCCGCCTTTCAGGAGTCCGGCCTGTACGGCGACCCGCCCCACGACGCCGCCGGGCTGGACGACCCGCAGCTCGACCGCTGGCTGGCCGGCTTCCACGCCCGGCATCCGCTGCGCCACCCGCTGCACGGCGACTTCTACGCCGGCAACACGCTCGCCAGAGACGGCACGATCGTGGCGGTGCTCGACTGGGACGAGTGCTTCGTCGGGGCACCCGAGATCGACCTGGCGGCGGCCGCGCTCGAATGGGGAGACGACCTGGCGGGTCCGAGCAAGGAGTTCGTCGACGCCTACCACGAGGCGGGCGGCACGGCCTCCCGGCTCGACGGGGAGTCGCTGGCCCAGCTCGTCCGCCACAAACTGCGCAGGGAGTACGCCTACTTCCACAAGGCCGCCCGCTCCGGGGTCGAGCACGACCAGGACGATCTCGACTACCACCGCGCCAGGGTCGAGCTGTTCCACCGCCTGCGCCCCTGACAGCGGCGGGCTCAAGGGCCCAGCCGCTCCCGCAGCAGCTCGACGGACAGGTGCGGCACCGTGGCCTCGCCGAACTCCGGCAGCCCCACGACCAGCTCGCCCTCGGCGATCCGCAGCCCTGCCCGCTCCGAATAGCCCCTGCTGCGCCGCGGCCCGATGGTGTAGAACGTGCCGGTGCCGTAGTCGATCCGCACGCTCTCCAGCGATGGCCGCGCGCTGGCCAGGCACGCTCCCATGGGCAGCCCCAGGTCGGTCCATGACGTCCTCGTGTGGGCGTGGCCCGCCACGACGAGCGCGGGCTCGACGCGCGCCTCCAGCACCCCCCGCGCCATCGAGGCGTCCCGCTGCGACCAGTCGCCGGTGAACATCCCCCCGTCGAAGAGCGTGACCCGCAGCCCCGGGATCGCCATGAACGTCGCGAAGTGCCCGGCCGTCACGCGCCCGTCGCCGATCCACCACAGCGGATGGTCGAGCCCCGTCCCGCTGCTGAGAAAGGCGTTGAGCTGCGGTTGCAGGCCGGCCGGCCATTCCAGGGCCAGATCGGTCAGGCCGAGGGCCCGCATGAGACCGAGGATGATCAGCGGGTTCTCCTTGACGCCGTGCATCTCGCCGAGCAGCAGCAGCCCGGCCTCGTCGATCGAGCGCCTGGCCCGGTCGAGCGCGGGGGTGTCGACGGCCAGCTCGTACGCGTCCGTGTCGAACTCGGTCACGGCCTTCAGCAGGCCTTCCAGCGTGTCGATGCCGGGCATGCCTCCACATTCCGCGCACCGGCCCGTCCGCGCAACAGCGGTCAGGAGAAGACCTTGGCCTTGAGCGAGGGGAATCGCTGGACCAGGCGCAGGAAGCCCTTGAACCCCATGCGCGCCACCCGGCTGTCGCCGATGAACTGCTCGGCCGAGCGCAACGAGTCGCGTACGGCGGCGAAGCCGTACTCGCGCATTCGGGCCTCGTAGCGGGCGATGGCCGCGACAGGGTCGCCACCGCTCGTGGGCCCGCGGGAGGTCGCGCCCGTGCGCGAGCCCGCGAGCGCGCGCGTCAGCTCGGCGCGGAGCAGGCGGGCGTCGCGGAGGGCGGTGTTCGCGCCGATGCCACGCATCGGGGTCATGCTGTGGATGGCGTCGCCGATGAGGGTGATGGTGGAGGCCGGCCACGGGTCGATCGGGATCGAGGTGCGGATCGGCAGGAGGGTGACGGTGCCGGGGTCGGTCATGTCGACCAGCCTGCGCAGGTCGGGGTGCCAGGAGCTGATCATGCCGGCTACGGTGCCCTGAAGTTGTGAGCCCGACATCTCCGTAATATCCATCGGGAAGCGGCCGGCGGTCGCGCCGAACGCCCACAGGATGTAGCTGCTGGTGTTGTCCATCAGCGCGCTCTCCTGCTCGGTCACCCCGATCCCGCCGTACGTCACGGCCTCGCCCAGGTCGTGCGGGGCCGTGAACAGGCCCATGCCCCTGGGCGGGATGACGGTGTTCGGCCCGTCGGCCAGTCGCGGGGCCACGAGCCTCCTGGTCGCGTCGGTGAGCGGGAACTTGCCCGCGACCGTGGTGATCCCGGTGTCCACCCGTCTGGCGTGCGGCAGGTGCTGCTCACGGACCCGCGAGTTGCCGCCGTCCGCGGCGACCACGATGTCCGCGTCCTCGCTGGTGCCGTCGGCGAAGAAGAGCCGGATCCGCCCGTCAGGCAGCCTTTCGTACCGCTCGTACGTCTTCCCGAACCGTACGACGTCGTCCAGGCCGGACAGCAGCACCTGCCTGAGCGTGATGCGGCTGACCGAGTGGTGGTCGTCGGCGGGGTCGCCGGCCTTGGGCGTTTCGAGCAGTGCGACCAGGTTCAGCCGTTCGGTGAGGAAGCCGAAGTCCTGGCCGCCCCGTCCGGTCGTGGCCAGAAAGGCCTCCCACAGGTGGGAGGGCAGGCAGTCATGCAGCGCGCGGGCGCCGTGCGGGTCGATGTGCACGCGGTAGCCCTGCAGCCGGTCGGAGGGGGTGCGGTCCCGCTCGTGAACGGTCACGTCGAGACCGGCTTTGCGCAGCCCCTGGGCCAGGCAGAGCCCGCCGATCCCGCCACCGATGATCGCGATGTGAGGTGTCATGCGAGCAATAGTCATCCGTTTGGCTGATTCTGTCAACCAAACGGATGGATGATAATCTGCCGACCATGAGACGAGCACCGGAGGAGAAGCAGCGCGACCCCGAGCGCACGAAGGCCCGCATCCTGCAGGCGGCGCTCGAGGAGTTCGCCGCGAAGGGGTTCGCGGGGGCGCGGGTCGGCGAGATCGCCGCCAGAGCCGGCGTCAACAAGCAGCTGATCTCGTACTATTTCGGCGGCAAAGAGGGCCTCTACCAGGCGCTGAACGCACGATGGCACGTGGAGGAGAGCACCTTCGCGGACCCCGCGTCCGAGCTCGCCGAACTGGTCGCCGGCTACGTGCGGGCCAACTCCTCCCGCCGCGACTACGGCAGGCTGATGCTCTGGCAGGGGCTCACGGACGACGGCCCGCCCGACCCGGCGTTCGTGGCCGACGTCCGCCGCGACCTCGAGCACCTGCGCCGGCGCCAGCAGGACGGCGAGTTCCCCGCAGACCTGGACCCCGGTGCCGTCCTGGTTGCGCTGTTCTCCATGGCCGCGGCCGGCATCTCCTTCCCCCAGCTCATCCGCGCCGTCTGGGACGACGACCCGGCCTCACCGGAGTTCGCCGAGCGTTACGCGCGGGAGATCCGGAAACTGGTCGGCCACCTGCGCACCGTTCCCGCTCCATAAGACCCTCGCCGCGCGCGGGCGGTGGATCGATGATCCTCTCACCGGCTCGACGGGCACATCGCTCAGGCGCCGGGTGTGCGGGTGCGGCCGAGGCCGGGGTGAGGTCAGGGGCAGCGGACGATCATTCCCGCATAGGACAGGTTGCCGCCGAAGCCGAACAGCAAGATCGGCGCCCCGCGGCGGACCTCACCGCGTTCGAGGAGCTTCGACAGCGCCAGCGGTACGCTCGCGGCAGAGGTGTTGCCCGATTCCACCACGTCACGCGCGATGATCGCGTTGACCGCGCCGAGCTTCTTGGCGATGGGCTCGATGATGCGCAGGTTCGCCTGGTGCAGCACCACAGCGGCCAGTTCCTCGGGGGTCACGCCGCCGCGTTCGCACGCCTGCCGCGCGATCGCGGGGAGCCGGGTGGTGGCCCAGCGGTAGACGCTCTGGCCGTCCTGGGAGAAGCGTGTGGGCGTGCCCTCGATCCGTACGGACCTGCCGAGCTCCGGGACCGACCCCCACACGACCGGTCCGATCTCCGCGTCGGGAGCGGCGCTGACCACGGCCGCGCCCGCGCCGTCACCCGTCAGCACGCACGTGGTCCTGTCGGTCCAGTCGGTGACCGCGGTCATCTTCTCGGCGCCCACGACCAGGGCGTTCGTCGCGGCGCCCGCGCGGATCGTGTGGTCGGCGACGGCCAGGGCGTGGGTGAAGCCCGAGCACGAGACGCCGACGTCCATCAGGGCGGGGGAGGGCACTCCCAGCGCGGCGGCGACGCGGGAGGCGACGTTGGGGGCGCGCTCGGTCTGCGTGCAGGTGGCGACGAGTACGAGGTCGATGTCGGACGCGTCGAGCCCGCTGCCGGCCAGGGCTTTGGCGGCGGCGTGGGCGGCGAGGTCGGACACGCTCTCGTCGGGACCGGCGACGTGCCTGGTGCGGATCCCCACCCGCTGGGTGATCCACTCGTCGTTGGTGTCCACCATGGTCGCTAGATCCCCATTAGTAAGGATTTGTGCGGGCTGGTAGTGACCTGTGGCGACGAGTCGTGATCCAGTCATGGGGCGGACTATAGCTCCCGCCTCCGCGGAGCGACACGAAGGGCTTCGACCGGGGCCCGGCTGCGGACGGGGGCAGCGGGCATCGCGGGCCGGTGTCCTCTCGACGGCCGGCCTCGGGTGGTGAACCTGCCGGACTAGTCCGCCGACAACCGGTCGAAGATCGCGAGCGCCGCCGTGCGCACCTCTGCCGGGGTGAGCCCGTCCAGCGTCTTCCTGGCGTCGGTGATGTCGCGGGTCGTGGCGAGTGTGATGGCCACGGACGAGGCGGCGGCGCGGTCGATCGATCCCGTCGGGGCGGCGTCGGCCAGCTGCTGGGCGCTCGCGGCGAGGTCGAGGTTGTCTTTCAACGGATCTCCTCGGGTGAAGGCGGCTCGGGCCATTGCATCATTTGACATCGTGCAGCATCCACCATTCGGTGAATTCCCGGCACCGCCCGTCCGGCGCGAAACGGATGACCCAGAGGTTGCTATACGTTTTATCCGGATATGTCGTGACTCCTTGGATGATGCTCATGTCGTCCGTCACGCACACCGGATGCCACTCGAACGTGGCATCGCCCGGCTTGTCCTGCTGCGCCAGCCATCCCGAGACGATCGCGTCGTGCCCCTGCCAGGGCGAGCTGTACGGCTCGGTGTAGTAGACGGCGTCCTCGGTGAACAGCGCGGAGATGTCGCCGGGATCGTTGGAGTTCCAGGCTCGTACGTACCCCTCGATCCACGCGCGCGGCGCGACCATGTGCTATCCCCTCAACGGATCGTGACCCACGGACATGAGCTCGCGCCGCGACTCGTCGTCCGTCCGGTCACCCATCGTCTCGACGAGGTCGACGACCTGCCGCATCACGTCGAGATCGGCGCTGGTCAGGTCGCCCTTGCGCTTGCTCAGGACGTGCAGCACACCCCGGCCGAGCTCGTCGATGCCCAGGTCAGGGTCGGGCGGGAAGCCCTCCTCGTCGGAGGCGTCGGCGAGCAGATGCGCGCGCAGTTCCTCGGAGTTCATGTTGACCGTCCGGTGGAACTCTTCCCACAACATCTCGGTGTCGAAACCCTCAGTCATGGAGCCCCGCCTACCCGCGAGCCCGCGCGTTACGCCCCTGCTCAAGGCCACTGTCGGGCGGTGGTCATGCGGCCCGTGGGAGTGCGGTCACGCCACCCCGTCGGCGAGCCTGGCGACGGAGTCGGCCACGCGCCTCCGCCGGGTCTCCGGCTTCTTCGCGCCCTCGACGAGGAGCACGTAACGCCTCTGCCGTGAGTACGACAGGCTTTCGAAGAACGCCCTGGCCTCGGGAGCTCGGCCGAGCGCCTCCGCCAGGTCGGCCGGCACCGACACCTGCCTGGGCGCGGTGTCGAGCGCGATGTCCACCTCGGCCTCGTCGCCGGCGGACAGCCCGGCGCCCTGCCGGTTCTCGGCGCTCAGGGGCACCATGAACCGCCCGCCCATCGTCGCCACCGTGCTGCGGTAGGAGTGGGAGCCGATGGTGACGGTCACGGCGGGCCGCCGGCCGCCGCCGAGTTCTTCGACGACCTCGGCCGGGACCTCGAAGCCCGTGGCGGTCTTGCCGGCCAGCTCGATCCTGGTGCGGAACCTCATCACATACCTCCGGAAAAGGGGCGGGGGAGCAGGTCAGCGGAAGAACTCCGTCAACACGGGCGCCAGCGCCGCCGGCTTGACGATGTGGGTCTGGCCGTCGAGCGTGCGGTGCTCGGCGCTGGGCAGCAGGTCGGCCAGCGACCTGGCGGCGTTGCGGATCCACGGCTTGCTCTTGCCGCCGTCCATGACGAGCGTGGGCGTCTTGACCGCGGCCCAGCTCGACTCGGGGTAGGGCTCGCCCTTCTCGTACGGCGCCACGAACGCCGCGTCGTACGGCAGCGTGTGCGCCACCGACTTGAGCGTGGACCAGGCCGGCATGAACCGCATCATGGTCACGACCATGCCCGGCAGCCCGACGCCCGTGCGCATGAAGTAGCGCACCGCGTCGGCGCGGCGGCCGGCGGCCACCAGATCGTTCAGCGTGCGCTCGTAGCCGGCGGGGATGGCGGGGCGGGTGCCGTCGACGATGAAGGGCGGTTCGTACAGCGCCAGCTTCTCGACCGGCACTCCCGCGTCGGCGGCGGCCAGCGCGAGGGCGGCCCCTGACGACGTGCCGTACAGCCGCACCGGGCCGCCCGTCCCTGCGGCGAGCTCGGCGAGCGCGGCGAGGTCCTCGATCTCGCGCTCCGTCGTGTACGGCGGGGTGTCGCCGCTCTCGCCTCGCCCGCGCCTGTCGTAGGTGTAGACCGTGAAGTCGCCGGCCAGGGCGGTGGCCAGGCCGGTGTTGATGCTCTGCGCGCGGAAGCTGAGCGCGCCGTCCACGAGGATGACGGCGGGGCCCTGGCCGGCGCGGGTGTAGGCGATGGTGGTGCCGTCGGCCGAACGTGCTGTGCTCATGCGTCGAACGTAGAGCCGACAAAAAAATTTGTCAAGGCAGGTCACGGTCGTATCTCGGTCGGGCACGGGCGTATTCAGGAACGCCGCCCGGCGCTCCGTACGGACGGGATGTGCCGCGAAGGAGGGGACGGCGCGTGCCGCGGCGGGAATGCGCGGTCTGCCAGCCACGCACCTGGCACCCGCGGCACGCGCCGCGGACCTGCGCGCACGGGGCCCGCGCAGGCAGGAAGCGCACGAGGGCCCGCGCCGGAGAGCGCGGGCCCGCGCGTCCGGATCAGGGGCGTGCGGGACGGGCGCGCCGGATCGCGGGAATGGGACTCGCGCCGGTCAGGCGCGCGCGGGCCCGGTGCTGCCGCGCGGCGTGAGCGCGGCCGCCTGATCCTGGTAGGGGGGCACGCTCTCGCCGGAGATGAGGGCGAGCAGCCGCTGGGCGGCGTGTGCGCCGTAGGCGGGGATGTCGCGGGTGAGCGCGGTCAGCGGCGGCCGGACGACCTGCGCCAGCGGCGAGTCGTCCCAGGCCACGATGGACAGGTCGCGCGGCACCTCCACCCGCATCTCCTGCGCCACCGACAGGCCGGCCACGGCCATGATGTCGTTGTCGTAGACGATCGCCGTCGGCCGGTCGGGCGAGCTGAGCAGCCGCCTGGTGGCCCTGGCGCCCTCCTCGCCGGTGTAGTCGGTGTGCACGACGACGTGCTCGGCCACGCCCTCGCAGGCCTGCGCGAACGCCTGGTCGCGCACGGTCGTGTGGACGAGCTCGGGCAGCCCGGCGACCCGCGCGAGGCGGTGGTGGCCGAGCGCCCGCAGGTAGCCCACGGTCTCGCGGACGGCCTCGCCGTCGTCGGACCAGACGGCCGACAGCGAGCCGGACTCCGAGGGGTGGCCGATCACCACGACCGGCATGCCGAGCCGCTCGAGCTCGGCCACGCGGGTGTCGGCATAGTGCAGGTCGACGAGGAACGCGCCGTCGATGCGGCTCTCGCCCCACCAGTGCCGGTAGACCTCGCTTTCCTGCTGGTGGCTGGTGACGACCTGGAGCAGCAGCGCGTAGGAGCGGTCGGCGAGCACGCCCTCGATGCCGGAGATCAGCTCCATGAAGAACGGCTCGACGCCCAGGATGCGGGCGGGCCTGCAGAGCGCGAGGCCGACGCAGTTGGCCCTGGCGCCGTTGAGCGCCCGGGCCGCGCTGTTGGGCCGCCAGCCGATCTCGTCGGCGATGGCGATGATCCTGGCCCGCGTCGCCTCCGACACCCCGGGCTGCCCGTTGAGCGCGTAGGAGACCGCCACCTTGGACACTCCCGCCCGGCTGGCGATGTCGGCGATCGTCGGTCGCTTCACGGACGTCCTCTCCTGAACCGGATAACCCTCTCCACTGTAGGCCACCGGCATCCAGCTGCCCTGTGTGCCTCCGGAGGAGACATTAACCGTTTAAGCCAGGTACGTCACATGCGCTGTCGCCGGCGGAGGTCAGGAGACGCCGGGCGGGGAGGTGGAGTCTCTGATCACGAGCTGGCAGGGCATCTTGTGCACCCCGGGCGTGGCCCTGCCGTCGATGGCCGCGAACAGGTGCTGCGCCGCCGTCCGCCCGAGCAGCTCCAGATTCATGTCGACCGTCGTCAGCGCCGGCCGGGTCTCCGTGGACAACACCTCCCAGTTGTCGTAGCCCACCACCGCGATGTCGTCGGGCACCCGCCGCCCGCGCTCGCGGGCGGTCTCCACGAAGCCGGCCGCGATCTGGTCGCTGCCGCAGAACACCGCGTCGATCTCCGGCTCGGCCATCAGCAACATCTCGGCCGCGTGCCGCCCCCACCGCTGGGACCACGCCCCGGACAGCGTCTGCCCGGCCTGCTCAAGGCCGGCCTCCGCGAGCGCCAGGCGCAGCCCCTCCTCGCGGTCGCGGGCCGCCTTGTAGTGCGCGGGGCCCGTGACGTGCGCGATGCGGCGGCGGCCCAGTGCCAGCAGGTGGTTGACGGCCATCGCCGCCGCCCCCACGTCGTCGGGCACGAACGACACGTCGGCGGGGTCCTCCGACGGGCCGTAGGCGTAGACGACGGGGACCGGCAGGTCCTTGCTCACCGAGGGGCGCGGGTCGGTGCTCTCGCCCACCACGATCAGCCCGTCGACCCGGCGTGACAGCAGCGCGCGCACGTGGTGCTGCTCCCTGATCGCGTCGCCGCGCGCGTCGCAGAGCAGCACGGCCATCTCGCCGGCCCCGAACGCGTCCTCCGCGCCGAGCAGCACCGGGATGCCGAACCGTCCGACGCTGTCGGAGGTCAGCAGCCCGACCGTGCGGGTCTGCCCGGACAGCAGCCCTCTGGCCAGGGCGTTCGGCTGGAAGGAGAGCTCCGCCGCGGCGGCGAGCACGCGCTCGCGCGTCGCCGCCCGCACATCCTGGCGCCCGTTGAGCGCCTTGGACGCCGTGGCGATCGAAACCCCCGCCAGCGAGGCCACATCATTGATGGTCGCCCGCTTACCCGCCATGTTTCGAAACCCTTTTCGTCACCTGTGAACTGCATAGCACCCTAACACCCATTGACATGGGGTCATGTTTCTTCTACGTTTCCGAAAACCTTTAAGTCCAGGAGCACATCATGAGACGAAGGCTGGCCGGGATCTCACTCCTCGGCGTGTTAGCGCTCACAGCAGCGGCCTGCGGCAGCGGCGGCGGCTCGCAACCGGCGGACGGTCCCGTGACGATCACCATGTGGACCCGCGCGGCCACCCAGGCGCAGAGCGAGCGCCTGGTCAAGGCCTACAACAGCAGTCACAAGAACCAGGTCAAGCTCACCGTCATACCGACCGACAACTACCAGCCACGCATCGCCGCCGCGGCCGGCGCCAAGCAGCTTCCCGACGTCTTCGCGGCCGACGTCATCTTCGTCCCGAACTACACCTCCCAGGGCCTGTTCATGGACGTCACCGACAGGATCGCGGCCCTGCCCTACAAGGACGATCTCGCGCCCTCGCACATGAGGCTCGGCACCCTCGACGGCCGGCAGTACACCCTCCCGCACACGCTCGACCTGTCGGTCTGGTTCTGGAACAAGGACCTCTACACCAAGGCCGGGCTCGATCCGGAGAAGGGGCCCGCGACCCTGAAGGAGTTCGCCGAGCACGCCACCACCATCCAGGACAAGCTCGGCAAGGACGGCAAGGTGCACGGCACCTTCTTCGGCGGCAACTGCGGCGGCTGCTACGTGTTCACGTTCTGGCCGTCGGTGTGGGCGGCAGGCGGGCAGGTCATGAACCCCGAGGGCACCACCTCCCTCAACGACCGGCCGGCCATGACCGAGGTCTTCAAGATCTACCGCGAGCTGTACGAGAACAAGGTCACGGGCCCGACGACCAAGGAGGAGCAGGGGCCGACCTGGACCGGCTTCTTCCCCAAGGGCGAGATAGGCGTCATGCCGATGCCCTCGACCATGCTCGGCCTGATGCCCGAGGACATGAAGATCGGCGTCACCGCGATCGCCGGGCCCGACGGCGGCGAGTCGACGTTCGTCGGCGGCGACTCCATCGGCGTCTCCGCCACCTCCGAGCACGCGGACGCGGCCTGGGAGTTCCTGTCCTGGACGGTCTCCGACGAGGCGCAGGTCGAGATCATGGCCAAGAACAAGGACGTGGTCGCCCGCACGGACCTGGCCGGCAACAAGTACTCCGCCGAGGACCCGCGCGTGGAGCTGATCAACTCGCTGGTCGCCAAGGGCCGGACGCCGTACGCGCTGCGCTTCGGCCAGACCTTCAACGACCCGCAGGGGCCGTGGCTGCGGCTGGCCCGCGAGGCGGTGTTCGGTGACGCCTCGAAGATCTCCCAGCTCAACGCCGAGATCACGAAGTCGCTGCAACAATGACGTTGACGAGCGCCCGATCCCTGCGGCGGCCGGCCCGCCCGGCTCCGCCCGCACGGTGGCGGAGCAGGAAGGCGCAGGGCTGGCTCTACGCGGCCCCGACCGCCGCCATCGTGGGCGTGCTGTTCGTCGCCCCCCTGGTGCTGGTCGTCTGGATGTCGCTGAACCGCTGGCCGCTGCTCGGCCCTGCCCGGTTCAACGCCCCCGGCAACTACCTCAAGATCGCCGACAACGCGCTCTTCGTCGACGCGGTGTTCTTCACGCTCAAGTACACCGCGATCACCACGGTCCTGCTGTCGGCCGTCGCGCTCGGCCTCGCCCTGCTCGTGCAGGAGCGCGGGCCGGGCATCGGCTTCTTCAGGACCGCGTTCTTCCTGCCGGGGGCCGTCGGCTTCGCCGCCGCCGGGCTGCTGTTCTACGGCATGCTGAACAACGACTTCGGCCCCATCGACCCCATGCTGCAGGCGCTGGGCATCACCAGCGAGCCCGTCAGGTGGATCGGCACGCCCGACATGGCGCTGTTCTCCACGATCGCGCTGGTGCTCTGGCGCTTCGCCGGGTTCAACATGCTCATCCTGCTGACCGGCCTGCAGGCGATCCCCGTCGAGGTCTACGAGGCCGCGAGGAGCGACGGGGCCGGCCGCGGGCAGATCTTCACCAAGATCACCCTGCCGCTGCTGCGCCCGACGCTGGCGCTCATGCTGATCCTCAGCGTCACGGGCTCGCTGCTGGCCTTCGACCAGTTCTTCGTCTTCACCAACGGCGGCCCCGACAACAGCACGGTCTCCATGGTCATGGTCATCTACCGGGCCGCGTTCTTCCGCTTCGACCTCGGCGGCGCGGCGGCGATGTCGGTCGTGCTGCTCGTGGCCCTCGTCGGGCTCAACACGCTGATGATGCGGAGGCTTCGGTGAGCCGGTATCTCACGCTGTCCGCCCTGGCGGTGCTGTTCCTGTTCCCGCTGGTGTGGAGCGGGTACGCGTCGCTGGAGGAGCCGTCCAACTACCTGGAGATGGCCCGCTTCGGCGAGGGCGTCGGCACGTACGCGACCAACAGCGTGCTGGTGTCGTTCATGACGGTGGCGGGCACGCTGGCCGTCTCGGCGCTCGGCGGCTACGGTTTCGCCCGCTTCGACTTCCCGGGCAAGAACCTGTTGTTCCTGGCCACGCTGGCGATCCTCATGGTGCCGTACGCGACGATCCTGATCCCGCTCTACGTCCTGCTCGGCTATCTCGGCCTGCAGAACTCCCTGGCCGGGCTCTCGCTGGTCTTCGTGATGTTCCAGCTGCCGTTCGCGCTGTTCATGATGCGCAACGCGTTCGAGGCGGTGCCGCGCGAGCTGGAGGAGGCCGCGCTGGTGGACGGCTGCGGCACGTTCACGGCCTTCTCCAGAATTCTGCTGCACGCCGTGCGGCCCGCGCTGGTCACGGTGGGCCTGTTCGCGTTCCTCGCCTCGTGGAACGACTTCTTCGCACCGCTCATCCTGCTGAACGACGGCGCGTCGTTCACCCTGCCGGTGGCCGTGGTCAGCATGACGTCGCAGACCATGGGCGCGATCGACTACGGCATGCTCCAGTCGGGCGTCATGGTCATGGCGATCCCCTGTCTCATCCTCTTCATCGTGCTGCAGCGCCACTACGTGCGCGGATTCATGTCAGGAGCTCTGCGTGGCTGACCCCGTCGTGCCCTCATCGGGCGTCCTCTCCCCGCTCGGCCTCGACGCGGTTCGGCTGTCGCCCGGTTTCTGGGGTGACCGGGTCGCGCTGAACCGCGAGGTCACCATCGCCCACTGCCAGGAATGGGAGGAACGCGAAGGCTGGATCGGCAACTTCCGCGGCGAGCGCCCCCGCCGGGGCCGGGAGTTCAGCGACTCGGAGATCTACAAGCTGCTGGAGGCCATGGCCTGGGCGGACCATCCGGGGCTGCCCGCGCTGGCGGAGACCGTGGCCCGGGCCCAGGAGGGCGACGGCTACCTCAACACCCGCTGGTCCGGCAGCCGCTACACCGACTTCGCGTGGGGGCACGAGCTCTACTGCTACGGCCACCTCATCCAGGCCGGGGTCGCCCGGCTGCGCGTGCATGGCGAGGACCGGCTCACGGAGGTCGCCGTCAGGGCCGCCGACCACGTGTGCCGCCGCTTCATGGAGGGCACGGAGACGTGCGGGCACCCCGTGATCGAGATGGCCCTCGTCGAGCTCTACCGCGCGACCGGGACCGAGCGTTACCTGGAGATGGCCCGCCGCTTCGTCGAGCGGCGCGGCCTGCCCTCGCTGGCGGACATCCCCTTCGGCCGCGCCTACTACCAGGACGACCTGCCCGTCAGGCGGGCGCAGGTGTTCCGCGGCCATGCGGTCCGCGCGCTCTACCTCGCCTCGGGCGTGGTGGACGTGGCCGTCGAGACCGGCGACGAGGAGCTGCTCAAGGCGGTCGAGGCGCAGTGGGAGCGCACGGTCGCGCGGCGCACCCACCTGACCGGCGGGATGGGGTCGCGGCACGCCGACGAGTCGTTCGGCGAGGACTACGAGCTGCCGCCGGACCGGGCCTACAACGAGACGTGCGCGAGCATCGCCTCCATCATGCTGTCGCACCGGCTGCTGCTGGCCACCGGCGACGCCCGGTACGCCGACCTGGCCGAGCGCACGCTGTACAACATGCTGGCCACGGGGGTCGCCCTGGACGGCCGGTCGTTCTTCTACGCCAACCCGCTGCAGGTGCGGGTGCCCGCGGTACCGCTGGAGGGCGTCAACCACGCTCCCGAAGGCGGGCTGCGCTCGCCGTGGTTCGACGTGTCCTGCTGCCCGAACAACATCGCCCGCACGATGGCGTCGTTGCCCGCCTACATCGCGACCTCCTCGGCCGGCGGGATCCAGATCCACCACCTCACGCCGTCGGAGATCCGGCACGGGCGGCTGGCGGTCAGGGTCGAGACCGGCTACCCGTGGACCGGCTCGGTGCGCGTGCGGGTGCTGGAGGGCGGTCCTGGAGGCATCACGCTGCGCGTGCCGGCCTGGGCTTCGGGCGCGACGATCGTGCACGTGCCCGCGCCGGCTCCCGGAGCGCCGCCTCCCGGCGACCCCGCGGTCAGGCCGGCCTCTCCCGGCTACGTCTCCGTGGAGGGGCCGTGCCGGGCCGGCGACGAGATCCGGCTGGAGCTGCCGATGGCGCCCCGGTGGACGTTCCCCGACCGGCGGATCGACGCGCTGCGGGGGAGCGCCGCGGTCGAGCGAGGGCCACTGGTCTACTGCGCGGAGTCGGTGGCCGACGAGCCGCCGCTCGGCGACCTGGCCGCGCGGGTCGGGCCGCCCGTGGAGCGCGAGATGGACGGCGTGGTCGAGCTGGAGGTGGCGGCGGCGCTCGGCTCGGGGGGCGACGGCGGCTGGCCGTACGCGCCGGTCGCCGGCGGCCGGGCGGGCGGCGCGTACGTCACGCTGCGGCTCGTGCCCTACCACCGGTGGGGCAACCGCGGCCCCGCGACCATGCGGGTCTGGCTACCGATCTGACCTGGAGATGTGCTGGATGTGGAGAACTGACACGTGAACATAGGAATTGTCAAGGTTTATGTAGTCTTTGCCTTATGTGGGATGATGGATTGCGTTTCGGCATCCTCGGGCCGCTGATCATACGGGCGGGTGGACGGGCCGTCCGGCTGGCCGCGGGAAAACGACAGGGTCAGCCCGCACGAGCTGGACATGCTGACCTTCACCGAGCTGATACGGCAGGCGGAGTCCTCACTTGAGCGGCGCCGCCCGGAGATCGCCCTGAAGCTGTTCCGCCTTGCGGACGACCTGTGGCGCGGCAGCCCGCTGGCCGCGCTCGAGCTCGCCGCGGAGATGGTGAAGGCGCCGAAGGACGACACCGGTTTTGCGCCTTCCCGGTCTGGCGCCGATTTTCGCGCGACCGCCCGGAACATCTCCGGGAACATACGGAACTGCACACCCTTGGACTGGATGGTGAAGAAAAGCCCCAGGAGGACGACCACGGGAATGAGAAAATATGTCCACAAGCCGTCAGTGATATCGGCGAGCGCAGCATCCATAAAGATGTCTCTCGTGTGTGAGGGGTTGCCAGCGGTATTGAACTCGAAACCCGATGTGCGGGTGGATTCGGCATGCTAGCGACCGCCGATACAATAGTGATACATCGCGAAATTTCAATTATCTTTGCATTGTTGAATGGTTCGTCAATCGCGGTGTCGCCGATCGTGTCCCCGCCGGGCGGAAACGCGGCGGGGACACGATCGGCGACGGGAAGAGGGCGCGGTCGGCGGTCAGGAGGCGGTGCAGGTGTAGGAGCCCGCCGTGGCCGTGTCGCCGCCGGGACGGCCGGCCTGGAAGCCGAAGCTGGTGGAGCCGCCGGCGGCCAGGCTGCCGTTGTAGCCGGCGTTCCGCGCCGTGACGGTCTGCCCGCTGACGCTCAGCGTGGCGTTCCACGAGCCGGTGACGGTGTGCCCGGCGGGCAGCGTGAAGGTGACGGCCCAGCCGCTGATGGCGGAGGAGCCGCCGTTGGTGACGGCGACCTGCGTGACGTAGCCGCCGCCCCACTGGCTCTGGACGGTGCCGGTGGCCGTGCAGCCGCCGCCGGGGCCGCCGCCGGACGACGTGGTGAACGTGGTCGTGGGGGAGTTGCCGGACAGGTTGCCCGCGCCGTCGCGGGCGCGCACGTACACCTGGTACTCCGTCGCGGCGCTGAGCCCGGTCAGCGTGATCGTGTTCGTGGTGGTCCTGCCGAGCAGGGCGTCGGTGCCGCCCTGCTCGCGGTAGACGTCGTAGCCGGCCAGGCCGGAGCCGCCGGAGTCGGTGGCGGCCGTCCAGCGGAGGGTGGCGCCGCTCGCGGTCACGTTCGTGGCCGACGGGGTGCCGGGGGTGGTCGGCGCGGTGGTGTCGTCGCCGGTGCCGCCGCCGAAGAACGTCGCCTCGCGTGAGGTCTGCCCGATGCCGTCGGCGCCGTTGAAGATGCGCTCGCCCCAGGAGGTCAGGCTGGAGGCGTTGAAGTTGTTCACCATGTCGAGGTATTCGACGCCGCCGCCGTTGCCGCTCCACGACCAGCCGATGTAGCCGACGCCGCGCGACCGGGCCTCGGACATGATCGTGTCCTCGTCCGGGTTGCCGTCGGAGTGGTCGTGCCCGAACTCGCCGATCACCAGCGGCAGGCCGGCCGACTGGAAGGCGCCGAGGTAGGCGGTGATCTCGGCGGCCGTGTCGAAGACGCCGTACATGTGGATGGAGAAGACCGTGTTGTCCTGGGGGTCGGCGGCGGCGACGGTCGCGGCGTTGTCACGCATGGTGAACTGCCAGTCCTGGCCCCAGTTGGGCGCGTCCACCATGAGCAGGTGGTCGAAGCCGAGGCCGCGCATCCGGGTGATCGCGTCGGTGGTCGCGCTGGTCCAGGCGGAGACGTTGGAGTTGCCGTAGGGCTCGTTGCCGATGTTGATGACGATGAAGTCTTCGGTCCCGGTGAGCGCGCTCCTGACGCTGCTCCAGTAGTCGACGGCCTGGCTGAGCGTGTACGCGCCGCCCTGCTCGCCGTAGCCGGTCGTGTCGTGGTTTTCGAGCACGCATATTAACCGGTTCTGTCTGCACAGGGAGACGACGTTGGCCACGTCGGTGGCGTCGTTGGGGGTCCATCTGCCGCCGCTCAGCACCACCCGGACCGTGTTGGCCCGCAGCGACTTGATGCCGGCGAAGGAGCCGGTCTGGCTGGTGAACCAGGTGTGCGCGTGGCTGACGCCGCGCATGACGAACGGGTTCCCGTTGGCCTCCACGATCCTGGTGCCGCTGACCCGGAGCCCGGTCGCGGCGTGCGCGGGAACGGGGGCGACGATCATCGAGACGAGGAGCGACAGGAACGCCGCGGCCACGAGCCCGAGCCGGTTGGTCATGAGGGTGCCTTTCCGCTGGGGTTAACCGGTTATGTAACCGGCATGGTCTGCGGATCCGGTCCTCGTGTACAGCGGTGGCCGGGAGGCGGCACGCACTCCCGGGCGCGGGGGAAGGGCCCCTACATGGGAAGACGCCGCGCCCGGCCCGGCGCGCGCCGGCGGTCCTGGGCTGAAAGTTTCATCTGAGCGTGGGCAGCCCGGCGGCCAGCGCCATGAGGGCGCGGAGGAGGCTGGGCCGCAGCTGGGGGCAGTGCGCGGCGAGCTCGGGATCCTGGGCGTAGAGCTCGGCCATCGTGGGGGGCGGGTTGGCGGCGGGATAGAGCATGCCGGCCAGCCCCGCGGCGGCGGAGACGAGCTCCATGCCCTCGCGGTCGGTCAGCCCCGTGGCGCGGCCGACCTGCGCGCCCAGGTCGGCGGCCGTGCGCAGCGCCGTGATCTTGAACTCGCGGGCCGCGGCGACCGACACGTTGTGCTCCAGGCTGGTGCTCGAATGGCTGAGCAGGTCGCAGAAGAGCGGCTGGTCGATGATGGTGTCGGCCAGCGCCGCCGCCACGTCGGCCGTGTCGCGGGCCGTGCGCAGCCGGTCGGTGGCCGCGTCCGCCCACCGCTGCCACTCCTCGCAGGCGAGGACGAGGTAGATCTCCTCCCGGGTGCCGAAATAGCGTACGACGTTGGACTTGGCCAGCCCGACCGCCTCCGCGACCGCCCCCAGGCTGACGTTGCGCACGCCGGACGCGGCGGCGAGCTCGCGCGCGGCGGCGAGGATCGCCTCGCGCCGCTGCTGCTTGTGCTCCGGCCGCCTGGCCCGCATGAAGGTCCGCGTCATCGTCGCCCAGCATACGCCTGCTTAAAAGAACGTCGTTCTCTTGTTAACGAAACGTCGTTCTGTTAGCGTCGCCGGGACAACGGTTCCGACGGAAGGAAGCGCGTGACCGAGATACGGATGCGGGTGAACGGCGCCGCCGAGTCCCTCGACGTCGAGCCGTGGGTCAGCCTGCTCGACGCCCTGCGCGACCGGCTCGGCGTCACCGGCCCCAAGAAGGGCTGCGACCAGGGCGCCTGCGGCGCCTGCACGGTGCTCGCCGACGGCGTGCGCATCAACGCCTGCCTGGCCCTGGCCGTCCAATACGACGGCAAGGAGATCACCACGATCGAGGGCCTGGCGACCGGCGATGACCTGCACCCGATGCAGGCGGCGTTCATCCGGCACGACGGGCTCCAGTGCGGCTACTGCACACCCGGCCAGATCTGCTCGGCGGTCGCCATGCTGGCCGAACACCGCGCGGGCATGCCCAGCGCCGTGACCGAGCGGCCGGGAGAGCTCAGCGAGGCCGAGATCAGGGAGCGCATGAGCGGCAACCTGTGCCGCTGCGGCGCCTACAACGGCATCGTCGACGCCATCAAGGACGTCGCGGGTCAGGAGGCACGGTGAAGCCGTTCGCGTACGTCAAGCCCGCCGACGTCACCGGCGCCGTCCGCGCGATCTCCGACGAGCCGGGCGCGAAGTTCCTCGGCGGCGGCACCAACCTGGTCGACCTCATGCGCGAGGGCGTCGAGCAGCCGGACACCGTCGTCGACGTCACCGGCCTGCCCCTCGACACGGTCGGTGAGCTGCCCGGCGGCGGGCTGCGGATCGGCGCGCTGGTGCGCAACAGCACGCTCGCGGCCGACGAGCGGGTGCGCGCCCGCTTCCCGGTGTTGTCACAGGCGCTCCTCTCCGGGGCCTCGGCCCAGCTCCGCAACATGGCGACCGTCGGCGGCAACCTGCTCCAGCGCACCCGCTGCCCCTACTTCTACGACCACGCCGCCGCCTGCAACAAGCGCGAGCCGGGCGGCGGCTGCGACGCGCTCGGCGGGTTCAACCGGTCGCACGCCGTCCTCGGCGTCAGCGGCAGCTGCATCGCCGCGCACCCCTCCGACATGTGCGTGGCGCTGGCCGCGCTCGACGCCGTGATCGAGGTGGAGAGCGTACGCGGGACGCGGCGCATCCCCATGACGGACTTCCACCGGTTGCCCGGTGACACACCGGAGATCGAGACGGAGCTGGCCCCCGACGAGCTGGTCACGGCGGTGGAGCTGCCGCCCGCCCCGGTCGCGGCCCGCTCCCGTTACCGCAAGGTGCGCGACCGGGCGTCGTACGCGTTCGCCCTGGTCTCCGTGGCGGCGGCGCTGGAGGTGCGGGACGGCACGGTGACGGCGGCGCGGCTGGCGCTGGGCGGGCTCGCGGCCAAGCCGTGGCGGGCGCACGAGGCGGAGCGGATCCTGCTCGGCGGGCCGGCGAGCGAGGAGTCCTTCACCCGCGCGGCCGAGGCCGAGCTCGCCGGGGCCGACGTCCGGCCGGGCAACGCGTTCAAGGTCCACCTGGCGCGCGCCACGATCGTGGCCACGCTGCGCGAGCTGAACACCGGAGAGGGCCCGGGAAAGGACAGGGCATGACCACGAAATTCGCCGAGACCGAGCAGCGGCAGGACACCGTCAAGCACGTCGGACGCCCGGTCGACCGGGTCGACGGCCGGGCCAAGACCACCGGCGAGGCCCGCTACGCGGCCGAGCACCGCTATCCGGGAATGGCCCACGCCGCGCTCGTCCACGCCACGATCGCCAGGGGCCGCATCGAGGCCATCGACACCGAGGCCGCGCGGGCCGTGCCCGGCGTCATCGAGGTGCTCACCCACGAGAACGCCCCGCCCATGAAGCCGGCGCCGAAGACCAGCCTGATGAACCCCAGCTCGCTGGCCTCCGGCACGTCGGTCCCCTACCTGGGCACGGACGAGGTGCACTGGAACGGCCAGCCGGTGGCGGTCGTGGTGGCCGAGACGCCCGAGACCGCCAGGCACGCGGCGTCCCTGGTGCGGGTCGCGTACCGCGAGCTGCCCGCCGTGGTGGACTTCGCGGCCGAGGAGCCGAACGCGCAGCCGCAGAAGGGCAACGTGCTGCAGCCGGCCGGCGGCGACAAGGGCGACGCGGTGGCCGCGCTCGCCGCCGCCCCGGTCTCGGTGGACCTGCGCTTCACCACGCCGCCGGAGCACCACAACGCGATGGAGCCGCACGCCACGATCGCCGTGTGGGACGGCGACCACCTGACGGTGCACGAGAGCACGCAGAACATCGCCTGGCTGCGCGCCCACCTTGCGCTGAGGTTCGGCATCCCCGAGCGGGCGATCAGGGTGCTCTCCCCCTACGTGGGCGGCGGGTTCGGCGGCAAGGGCTTCGTGTGGGCGGGCACGCTGCTCGCCGTGCTGGCCGCCCGCGCGACCGCCCGCCCCGTACGGCTCGCCCTCACCAGGGAGGGCGTCTACCGCACGGTGGGCGGCCGCACCCCCACCGTGCAGCGGGTCGCGCTGGGGGCCGGCGCCAACGGTGACCTGACCGCGCTGATCCACACCAGCGTCGCCACGACCGGACGGATCGGCGGCATGCCGGAAGGGGTGATCTCGTCCTCCCAGCACCTCTACGACGCCGCCACCATCCACCTGCGGCAGCGCATCGTCCAGCTCGATCTGCTCGCCAACACGGCCATGCGCGCCCCCGGCGACTCCGTCGGCTCCTTCGCGCTGGAGTCGGCCATGGACGAGCTGGCCTGCGAGCTGGGCATCGACCCGATCGAGCTGCGCAGGCGCAACGAGCCCGCGCGCAACCCGATGGACGGCAAGCGGTTCACGCACCGGATGTTGCGCGAGGCGTACGAGCTGGGGGCGGAGCGGTTCGGGTGGCGGGAGCGCGACCCCCGGCCGGGCTCCATGCGGGACGGCCGCTGGCTGGTCGGCATGGGGGTCGCCACGGCGTACCACTCGTCGTTGACGATGCCGGCCAGTGTCACAGTGCGGCTCGCCGCGGACGGCACGGTCGTGGTGCGGTGCGCCCTCCAGGAGATCGGCGTCGGCGCGGCCACCGTGCAGGCCCAGATCGCCGCGGACGAGCTGGGCGTTCCGCTGGAGGCGGTACGCGTGGAGATCGGCGACTCCGAGCTGCCCGCCGGGCCGGGGGCGGGCGGGTCGGCGCAGACGGCCAGCGCCGCGGCCGGGGTGCTGGACGCCTGCCGCAAGCTCAAGGAGTCGGCGCTCGCCCTGGCGCGGCGGGCCCCCGACTCGCCGTTGCGCGGGCGCAGGCTGGCCGAGCTGGAGGCCCGCGACGGCGGTCTCCACCACGGCGGGCGCGGCGAGACGTACACGGCGATCCTGGCCCGCGCGGGACGCGACCACCTGGAGGCGGGTGGGGGGACGGGCATGCTGAAGTTCCTGGCGAGGACCCTGAACGAGCGCAGGCGCTGGGTGAAGGGCGCGAGCGGCGCCCACTTCTGCGAGGTGCGCGTCGACCGGGACACCGGAGAGGTACGCGTGTCGCGCTGGCTGGGAGTGTTCGACGTCGGCCGGGTGATCAACGCGAAGACCGCGGCGGCGCAGCTGCGCGGCGGCATCGTGATGGGCATCGGCATGGCGCTGTCGGAGGCGACCCAGGTGGACCCGCGCACCGGCCGCGTCATGAACCCGAGCCTGTCCGAGTACCTCGTGCCCGTGCACGCCGACATCCCCCGCATCGACGTGCAGTGGCTGGACGTGCCCGACCCGACGACGCCTCTGGGGCTGCTCGGGATCGGGGAGGTGGGCATCACCGGGGTCGCCGCCGCGGTCGCGAACGCCGTCAGGCACGCCACCGGCAGGCGGGTCGTCGACCTGCCCATCACCCTCGACAAGCTGCTGGAGGTCCACGGTTCGCCGGGCCGCCCAGGCTAGGCTTCCGTGGAGAAGGAGGCGCCCATGTCCCGCCCGCCCGTCCCGCCGTTCACCGAGGAGAGCGCCCGCGTCAAGGTGCAGGCCGCCGAGGACGCCTGGAACACCCGCGACCCCGAGAAGGTCGCGGGCGCCTACACCGAGGACTCGGTGTGGCGCAACCGCGACGAGTTCGTGACCGGCCGCGACCAGATCGTCGAGTTCCTGCGCCGCAAGTGGGCGAGGGAGCTCGACTACGCGCTGCGCAAGGAGTTGTGGGCGGTGCTGGGCGACCGCATCGCGGTGCGCTTCCAGTACGAGTCGCGCGACGCCACCGGGCAGTGGTGGCGCAGCTACGGCAACGAGCAGTGGGAGTTCGACGCGTCGGGCCTGATGCGGCGCAGGGAGGCCAGCATCAACGACGTGCGCATCACGGAGGCCGAGCGGCGCATCTTCGGCCCGCGCGGCGAGGCCGAGCACGGCGTGGACGTCCTGCCGCTCCAGTGAGGGCGCGCCCGCGCAGGTGAGGGCCCGCGCGGGCGAGGCCCGCTCAGGTGAGGTAACGCAGCCACAGGTACGGCGTCGACAGCGCCACGGTCACGAACGTGACGACCAGCCCGTACTTCGTGAACTGCCAGAAGCTGATCGGGGTGCCGTTGCGGGCGGCGATGCCGAGGATGACGACGTTGGCCGCCGCCCCGACGGCCGTCGCGTTGCCGCCCAGGTCGGCGCCGATGGCCAGGGCCCACCACAACACCTGCGCCGACTCGCCGCCGCCCGCGGCCTGGACGAGCTCGGCCACGATGGGGCTCATGGTGGCGACGTACGGGATGTTGTCCACGACGGCCGACAGCACGGCCGAACCCCACAGCAGCACCATCGCCGACAGCGCCAGCCGCCCGCCGGTGGCCTGCGCCGCCGCCTCCGAGACCATCCCGATGACCCCGGTCTCCACCAGGGCCCCGACCATGACGAACAACCCCGCGAAGAACACCAGCGTCGGCCACTCGACCTCGCGGATGGCCTCCTCGGTCGTCACCCGGGTGGCCGCGACCAGCACGCCCGCGCCGAGCAACGCGACCACGGACGGCTCGTAGTGCAGCACGGGATGGAGCACGAACGCCGCCATCACCAGCACCAGCACGGCCAGCGACTGCCGCAGGAGCCGGTGGTCGGCGATGGCCTCCCGCTCGTTCAACGTCATGATCTCCGCGGCCCGCTCGGGGTCGTACGTGAACGCCGACCTGAACAACCACCTGCACAGCCCGATGAACACCGCCACCAGCACCACGATGAGCGGCGCCATGTGGACGAGGAAGTCGTTGAAGGTCAGGCCGCCGCGGCTGGCGATGATGATGTTCGGCGGGTCGCCGACGAGCGTGGACGCGCCCCCGATGTTCGACGCCAGCGCCTCGGCGATCAGGTAGGGGGCCACGGGCAGCGCCAGCCGCTCGCACACCAGGAACGTCACGGGCGCGATCAGCAGCACGGTGGTCACGTTGTCGAGCAGCGCCGACGCGCACGCCGTGATCACGATCAGCAGCGCCATGAGGCGGAACGGCCGGCCCTTGGCCCGTTTGGCCGCCCAGATGGCCAGGAACTCGAAGACGCCGGTCTGTTTCAGCACCCCAACGATGATCATCATGCCGAGGAGCAGGAAGATCACGTTCCAGTCGATGCCGGAATGTTCGCTGAAGAACGCCGAGCCCGCGTCGGTGGCGTGGATCGCCAGCATGATCGCCGCGCCGCCGAGCGCCGCCGTGACCCGGTGCACCTTCTCGGTGGCGATCAACGTGTACGCACACAGGAACGCGGCCACCGCCACCCAGGCCGTAACGGTCAAACGAACTCCAGAGTCGGTGACAGGACCGCCGGAGACACACGTTATCAACCCTGATCACAGGGCCCGCGGAGGCTTCAGCCGAGCACCGGCTCCTGGTGCGGCCCGCCCTTCAGCTCGTGGAAGCCCGGGGTGCCCGCCACCAGCAGCGTGCCGTCCCACAGCCGGCCGGCGTCCTCGCCGCGCGGGACGCGCGACACGACCGGGCCGAAGAACGCGATCCGCCCGCCGCCGCCCGGGCCGTCGCCCGTGCCCGTGACGGCCACGATCGGCGTGCCCACGTGCTCGCCGACCAGGGCGATGCCCTCGGCGTGCGAGGCCCGCACGTCGTCGTCGTAGTCGGTGGACAAGCCGGCTTCGGCCAGCCCGGCCGGAAGCCCCGCGCTCTCCAGCGCCGCGCGCAGGTCGCCGATCCAGTCGCCGCCGTCGCCGGTGGTCCACAGCGCGGTGTAGAACCGGCCCAGCGCCTCCTGGCCGTGATGCCGCCGGACCGCCGCGCACACGCGCACCGGGACCCACAGGTAACCCTCGGGGTCGCCCTCGGGGTCGTCGTCGCGGCCCTCGTTGAGCACGGACAGGCTCATGACGTGCCAGCGCACCTCGACTTGCCGGACCTTCCGCACCTCCAGCAACCAGCGGGAGGTCACCCAGGTGTAGGGGCAGGACGGGTCGAACCAGATGTCGGCGATCACGCGGTAGACCCTAGTTCTTGCCGGCGGGCGGTTCGCCGTCCCCCGGCACGGCAGGCCTGAGATGCGACGGCTCCTTCCCCTCCGGCTTGGGAGGCGGCGGCTCGGGCGGCGGGTCACGGAAGAGCTCGGGTACCGACCGGTAGAGGATCGCGGCGATCGGCACGGCGACGACCGCGCCCGCGATGCCCGCCAGGATGCCGCCGACGGCCAGCACGATGATGATGGCCAGCGGGTGGAAGCGCAGCACCCTGCCGACGATCAGCGGCTGCAGCACGTGGTTCTCGAGCTGCTGCTCCACCACCAGGATGCCGACGAAGATCAGCGCATAGACGGGGCCCCTGGATCCGAGCGTGACCAGCGTCGCGACCGCCCCGGCGAAGAAGATGCCGACGATGGGGACGAAGCTCGCCAGGAAGATCAGCAGGGCGAGCGCCGGCCAGAGCGGAACCCTCATGACCGCCAGCACGATGCCCATGACGATGCCGTGCACCGCCGCCACGGCCACCGTGCCGTGCACGTAATGCGAGAGCGTCGCCCAGGCCGTCCGTCCCGCCCTGTCGACCCGCGGCGCCGCCGTACCGAACCCCTTGAGGAACCAGCCCCAGATCCGGTCGCCGTCCTTCAGCAGGAAGAACGTCACGAACAGCAGCAGCACGATGGAGGCCAGCACCTCGAGCACCACCATGGTGCCCTGGAGCACCGTGGTGGTGATCTGCTGCTGCTGCGCCCTGATCAGGGCCGCGACGTCCTCGACCCACTGGCTGAGCTGGTTGGGCTCCAGGCGCAGCGGGCCGCTGTAGAGCCAGCCCTCCACGGTCTTCGCGGTCTCCTGGACCTGCCTGACCAGGCCGGGGAACTCCTCGTTGCCGCGTACACCGATGATCCAGCCCGTCGCGGCCAGCACGGCGAGCGCGACGAGCATCGTCACCCACGTGGCGTAGATCGGTCGCATGCCCGCCTCGCCCAGGCGCTTGGTCAGCGGGAAGAGCAGCGCCGTGAGCAGCAGCGCGACCGCCACGGGCAGCGCGATGAGGCGCATCGCCGCCACCACGCCGATCAGGTAGTTGGCCACCACGCCGATGAGGATCAGGCACGCGCTCCACGCGGCCATCCTGGCCAGCAGCGGCGGCACCAGCCCCCACAGGGGCTCCCGACCAAGCTTGAGGTTCTTCACACCATCATCTCTGCCCCGAATGGGCGGGACTCCACGGCGAACGGTGATCCGAACCAGGCGGTCAACAGCCCTCGCGGGCCAGCGTGACGTCGCGCCGCACGTCGGCGTGCGGCAGCGGCCGGACGTCGAAGGCGGACGTCCTGTGCCCGCCGGCGGTGACGGTGATCCTCGCCTTCGGCAGACCGCCTCCCAGCCACTGCTCGTAGCGGCCCTCGGAGCCGGTGCCCACGGTCCACGACTCGCGGTGGCGCTCGACCGTGACCGTCGCCCCCGCCAGCGGGGTCACCGTCCCGTCGCACGCCTTCGAGCGCACCTGGCCGGACAGCCGCGCCCAGTGCCACGGCGCCCGCGCCTCCAGGGTCACGCCGAGGCGCGGCGCCGGGTACGGCGTGTCCTCGTTCACCACCAGGTCCGCCTCGTACGTACCCGGCCTGGAGAGCTCGCGGGCGTCCAGCGTGAGGGTGACCCGGGCGCTGGCGCCGGGAGCGAGCGTGCCGCGCGCCGGCTTCGCGCTCAGCCAGGGAGCGTCCGTGCCGGCCGCGTCGCAACCGTCATGGCCGGGCAGCAACTCCGTGAACGGGGTGACACGCGGGCCGTCCGCGCCGCCCACCTTGTAGAGGCCGCAGGCGGCGGCGCCCCGGAAGAGGGCGTAGCGGGAGTTCGGCAGCGGCGTCCAGGTGTCGGCGTCGGGGTCGTACGCGAACGCCTCGTTGGTGAGGGTGGTGCCGCCCTTCGTGACCCCGCCGGCGACGACCAGCCTGCCGTTCGCCACCGCGTAGCTGCTGCCCCACAGGTCGAACGGCAGGTCGGCGATCCGGTCCCAGGCGTCGCCGGCCGGGTCGTACACGTAGGAGCGCTGCGTGCCGCGCGGTCCCTCGGCCAGCCCGCCCGCGCAGTAGACCTTGCCGTCCAGGCCGCCGCAGGCCGCCCACGAGATCGGCTCGGGGTAGGGGGCGGCGGTGGTGAAGCGGTCGCCCGCCACGTCGTAGACCGTGACCTGGGTCGTCGCCGTCTGGCACTCGCCGGCGCAGCCGCCGACGGCGTAGATCCTGCCGTCGAGCACGGCCGAGCCGACCGCGCCCCACGGGTGCGGGTTGTCCGCGCCGGTGCTCCAGCCGTCGGTCGCGGGGTCGTAGATGAGGGTACGCGCGGCCGGCTCGCCCTGCGCGTCCCAGCCGGTGACGACGTAGAACCTGCCGTCCACGAACCCCGAGGCGGCCTTCTGCCGGGCTTCCGGCATGTCCGCGACAGGGGTCCAGGAGGTCGTGATCGGGTCATAGACGTACGAGGCGGGCGTGCCGCCCTCGCCGCGCAGGGAGCCGCCGAAGGAGTACACCTTGCCGTCGTGGAATCCGGCGGCGTTGTCCCTGATCGTGGTCGGGTAGTCGGCGACGCCCGTCCACGGCCCCGCAGCCGCGGCCTGCTCGGTGGTGGCTGGTCCGGGCGCGGCCGTGGTGATCGCGGCAGGGCTGAGGCCGTCCGTCTCGACCCGGCGCACGGGCGCGCCCCGCAGCGCGGGCCCGACGTCCCGACGCGAGTCGGCGAGGTCGTAGGTCAGCGGCGCGGTGCCCCGGTTGGTGAGGGTCAGGCGGGTTCTGACCTTCTGGCCGAGCCTGGCCCGCTCCGAGACGTCGTCCTCCTTGACCGAGAGCCGGCCGGCCTTCAGCGTGAAGTCGGTCCTCGCCACCTCGCCGGCCTTCGCGGTCACGCGGGCGGAGGCCGGCCGGTAACCGCGCTGGGCGGCGGTGAGCAAACGCTCGCCCGACATGGGCGCGAACACCCAGTAGAAGCCGTCAGGCAGAGCGTCGTCGTCAGGGGTGGGCGCCGTCTCGCTCTCCATCGCCCCGCTCGTGACGGTGGCGGTGTCGACCGGGTCGCCGGTGTTCGCGTCGGTGACGGCGCCGTACACGAGCGTGCCGGGCACCGGCGCGCACACGCCGTTCGCGGCGGCGTAGCCGGGGGCGGCGCAGGCGGTCGCGTCGATCCGCGCGGACAGGTCCAGCGTGACGTCGCCGCCGACCGTGACCTGGCCGGTCACCGGGGCGTAGCCGGGGTGGCGCGGGGTGGCGGTGATCTCGTACGTGCCGTCCAGGGGCAGGTCGAGAACCGCCCGCCCGTCGCCGGGGTCGCCGAACCACGTGCGCCCTGCCCCGGCCACGGTGACCGCCGCGTACACCGGCCAGCCCTGCCCCGACCCGTCCACGACCCGGACCGTCACGCGCCCCGTGGGCGCGGCTGAGAGCCCGATGTCGAGGGTCCGCGTCTCGCCGCCGCTCACCTGCACGTCCTTGAGGTCGTGCGTCCGGTAGCCGAAGAACGACAGGCTGACGTCGTAGCCGCCCTCGTCCAGATAGAGCCGGTACGTCCCGTCGGCGGCGGTCGTGGTGTCCAGCGTGCGCGGCCCGGTGGCGGACACCCGCACGCCCGCCACCGGCTCGCCGGTGCGCTCGTCGGTGACCGTGCCGGTCAGCGTGCCGGCCCCCTTTCTCGGCGACGCGCCGACGGCCCGGTAGGCGTCCAGCATGCCCTCGCCGTACACGTTGTTGTCGCCCGCGGTGCCGCCGCAGGTCGTGTCGGCGCGGTCCTGCGCGGTGCGGTCGAGGATGTCCCTGGTCGCGGCGATGTTCCCGGCCAGCTCCGGCGCGGCGGACCACATGAGCGCCACCGCGCCGCTCACGTGCGGCGCGGCCATCGACGTGCCGCTCTGCACCTCGAAGCCGCCGCCGGGAGCGCTGGACCGTACGTTCTGGCCGGGCGCGGCGATGTCCGGCTTGCTGTCGTCGGCCCCTTCCGCGCCGCGCGAGGAGAACCAGGCCACCGCGCCGTTCTGGTCGACGGCTCCGACGGCGTACGACTCCGGGTACTCGCCGGGGGAGTGCTGGGTGCCGCAGTCGGACCCGTCGTTACCCACCGCGAAGGCCGGGAAGATGCCGGCCGCCACCCACTGGCGCACGTAGTCGCGGTACCACTCGTCACCCGGCGCCGAGGACCAGGAGTTGTTGAGGATGTTCGGCCGCTTGGCCGGGTCGGGCGCGGAACCGTCGGCCGCCGTGGGGGCCAGCATCCACTGCGCGGACAGCGCCAGCGTCAGCTCGCCGCACCGGTAGTCCTGGCAGCCCCTCGCCGCGATCCACCGGGCGCCGGGCGCGACGCCGATGCCCCCGGAGCCCACCATGGTCCCCATGGTGTGCGTGCCGTGGCCGTAGGAGTCGCACGGGCCGGGCTCGGCGCACAGGTTCGTGGGGTCGTACCAGTTGTGGTCGTGCGTCCCGCCCGCGCCCCGGTACGCCCCGGCCAGCGCCGGGTGGGCCACGTCCACGCCCGAGTCGATGTTGCCCACCACGACGCCGTGCCCGTCGCTGCCGTAGTCGCTCCACACCTTGTCGGCGTGGACGGCGGCCACACCCCACTCCACCGCCCCCGCGGCGGCCACGCGCTCGCCCGGCTTCCGCTCGGGCAGCCGGTAGGTGCGCGGCGTCCGTACGCGCTCGACCGCCGGATCCTGCGCCAGCTCACGCGCCAGCGCGGCCGAGCCGCTGTGCACGTAGATCGAGTTGTCGATGAACAGGGAGGTGTACCGCGCCCCCGACCGCTTCAGCAGCTCCCGCGCCCTGGCCTGGCTGGACTCCGCGGTCGAGCGCAGCTCGTCCACCACGGCGGCCCCGCGCGCGGTCCAGTCCTTGATCGCCGGGGCCCGTTTCAGCGCTGCCCGTGCCTTGAACTCCACCCAGAACGCGGAGTCCCCACCCGCCAGCCGTCCGGCCAGCTCCGCCTCGATCTTCGTACCGCCAGTGTCGCCGCCAGTGTCGCCGCCAGTGTCGCCGCCAGTGTCACCAGGTGGGTCGCCGGCCCTGTCACCAAGGGGGTCACCAGGCGTGTCGCCGGCCGCCGCCTGGCGGAACGGGGTCCGAGCCGGTTCGGCCTGAGCCTGCGCGGGGACCGTCATCCCGGTCAGGACGAGCAGCGCCGTCATCGCGACCGAGATCGCGGCGGCGGTGCGGCGCGGTGGCCGGGCGGGAAAGACGTGCTGTCGCAACGGGGAGCCTCCACTCGCGGCGCCCGGCCATCGATGTCGACGAGCGCCACGAACGCCGTCGAGCAGCCTGGCCCACGACCTGCGCGACCTTCAAGCACAACCTGAGGCAACATCACGCCATGTCATGAATACGACAACCGCACCGGCACTGGGACACGGCCATGCCGTATGAGCGCCCCCAAGCCGTTCCCGTGCGCCTTGGGAGGAGAAAACGAAGTGCTCCCGCGGGTAGGAGCCGAGCGCAAGAAGCGCAGCCAGGGAAAGTGTTTCCGCGCCGTCGTGTCCGGTCACGAGCGTTCTGGCTCGCCTGAGCATGTCATCGCGATCACAGTCCTTGAAGGCGTATGGCCTGCTCACGCGCAGCCGGCCTGCGAAAGCCTGGGACCGCCTTTGGCAACTCACGGTGGGCTTTCTTGACCTCGATATCCGAGACGTCACGACCCAAGGTGCGAAGGTTCTCGACGATTTTCGGAAAGCTCCTCGTCAAGCATCGCCGCCTCCTGGCCCACGCCCACATCATGCTCACTGACATGTAGCTGTGGGCACATGGAAGGATACTCTTTGTGGTGATATGTCGCTGTCGCCCAGATTCCGGCTACGAGCGCCAGTTGTGTTTGATCAGCAGGTTGCGGGCGTCGTCGGCGACCGCCGCGTCGGCCACGACGTCGTAACGGTCGGCGATGACGGCCTGCTGGGAGACGAACCCGGGGCCCTTGTTGACCAGGTAGGAGACCAGTCCGAAGACGCCGCCGAAGAGAGCGCCGTACGCGATGCCGCCGAGCACGAGCGTCCCCGTCGAGCCCGCCGAGTTGGTGAAGAGCGGCATGAGCAGGCCGATCATGAGGCCGAACCAGAGGCCGGTCGCGGCGCCCGCGGCCGCGGCGCGTCCCGCGGTGGCGCGGCCCATGACGGTTTCGACCAGGCGCAGATCGTGGCCGACGATCGCGGATCGTTCCACGGGGAAACCGTTCGCGGCCAGGAAGCCGACGGCCTTCTTGGCCTGCTCGGCGGTGGTGTAGGTGCCGATCACCGGGCGGTCTTCCGCTGCCGGCAGGATGACCGTCGGTGCCGTCTTGAACATCGTGGTTCCCCTTTCTCCGTGGTGGGCCTGGCGAAACCGCCACGCCCACGGGTCACTTCGTGGGCGCCCTGGCGATCTCGACCCTGCGCGGCCGGGCCGGCTCCCGCGCCGGCACGCGCACGGTGAGCACGCCGTCGTCGTATGCCGCCCGGGCGCCGTCGGCGTCGAAACGGTCGGGCAGGCGGATCTGCCGGGTGCAGGTGCCGGTCGAGTGCCCCTGGACGAACGCGCTCTCGTCCTCGGTGTACGTCTCCTCGCGCCTGGCGTGCACCGCCAGGACGCCGCGGCCGGCCGTGACCTCGATCGAGTCCGGGTCGATGCCGGGAAGGTCGAAGCGGAGCACGATCTCGTCCCGGCGTCGGACGGCGCCCATCGGCATCGCCGCCCACGCGCCTGGCGCGGGCCGGGTCAGCCGGCCGAACTGCCGCTCCAGCTCGCGGAGAGCCGAGCCGATCGACGCGAGCCGCATCGTCTGCCACCTCCGTACATGTAGGTCGATTCTTCTATGTGTGGCTTTATAAAACATGTAACTACAGTTGTAGGTTTATGTCAAGCGCGACGAAAAACAATGGGAATCTGTCAGACCCCGGTGATAGGAACAGGACCGGTGCCGCCACCGCGGCCAAGGGGGGAAAGGACCTACCGGTGACCACCAACAGCTCGGAGTTCTCCGTCTCCGGTCCGCGCTACGACCGGCGCGGTCCCGTGCGCTGGCTCTGGTCCCATCTGCGCCGGCATCCACAGCACCTGGCCGGGTTCCTCGGCGGGTCGCTCGTCATGGTGGTGCTCAACGCCGCCGTGCCCCAGTTCACCGGCGACGCCTTCGACGCCGTCCTGGGCGAGCGGGGCGAGCCGGCCTCCGCCCTGTGGTCGATCACGCTGGCGATGCTCGCGCTGGTGACAGCCCGCGGCCTGTCCGACATGGTCGCCAGGATGGGCAGCGAGGTGCTGGCCAAACGGCTGGAACGCGACACCCGCGACGAGCTCTACGTCGCCCTGCTCGGCAAGAGCCAGACCTTCCACAACCGGCAGCGGGTCGGCGACCTCATGGCCAGGGCGGCCAACGACATCCGGCAGTTGTCCATCATGATCAGTCCCGGCGTCGATCTGATCGTCGACTCCTGGCTGACCGGCCTGGTGCCGTTCTTCTTCATCGCCACCATCGACCCCCGGTTGCTGCTCGTGCCCGGCGTCTACGCCTGCGTCTTCGTGTTCGCGCTCCGCCACTACATGCGCAGGCTCAACCCGGTGTCGACCCGCATGCGCGACCAGTTCGGCGAGCTCAACGCCGGGCTCAGCCAGGCCGTGCGCGGCATCGAGGTGATCAAGGTGACCGCGCAGGAGGGGCAGGAGCGGGGGCGGTTCCGCGCCAACGCGCGCCTCTACCGCGACTCCTTCGTACGCAACGGCCTCGTCCAGGCACGCTACCTGCCCACCCTCCTCTACGCCTTCGCGGTGGCCGGCGCCCTGTGGCACGGTCTCCAGCTCCAGGGCGCGGGGGCGATCACGGTCGGCGACCTGGTGGCCTACATGGGCCTGGTCGTCATGCTGGGCTTCCCGACGCAGATCTCGATCTTCACCTTCTCGCTGGTGCAGATCGGCATCGCCTCCTCCCGCCGGATCCTGAGCATCATCAGCGCCGAGGCCGAGCTGGAGCAGCGGGCCGACGGCCGCGCCGCGCCCATCGCGGGAGAGATCGTCTTCGAGGACGTCACGTTCGGCTACGACGAGGGCGACCCGGTGCTGCGCGGCGTGACGTTCAGCGTGCGGCCCGGCGAGACGGTGGCGATCGTCGGCGAGACCGGATCGGGCAAGAGCACGCTCACCAAGCTCGTGCCGCGCATCTACGACGTCACCTCGGGCCGCATCCTGGTCGACGGCACCGACATCCGCGACTGGGACCTCGACTCGCTGCGCTCCCAGATCTCCACCATCGAGCAGGACATCGTGCTCTTCTCCCGCTCCGTGGCCGAGAACATCGCCTTCAGCCTGGGCCAGCGGGCCGACCGCGAGGCCGTGGTGCGGGCGGCGGAAGACGCCCAGGCCGCCGAGTTCATCGGCGAGCTCGACGACGGCTACGACACGGTCATCGGCGAGCGCGGCGTCACGCTGTCCGGCGGCCAGCGCCAGCGCCTGGCCATCGCGCGGGCCCTGCTGACCGACCCGGCGATCCTCGTGCTCGACGACTCGACGAGCGCCATCGACTCCGCCACGGAAGACAAGATCCAGCAGGCGATCGGCCGCGTCCTCGACGGGCGCACGACGCTGCTGATCACCCACCGGCTCTCCCAGATCCGCTGGGCCGACAAGGTCCTGCTGCTCAGGCGGGGCGAGCTGGTCGGCTGCGGCACCCACGACGAGCTCATCCAGCGCAGCCGCCTCTACCGCCGGATCTTCGCCCACTACGACGAGGTCGACGTGGCCCCGCAGGGCGACACGCCGGAAGAGGCAGGACACCCGGCGACCGAGCCGGAGGGAGCCAGAGGCTCGGCGATCGAGCTGGAGGAGGTCAGGGGCTCGGCGATCGGGCCCGACGAGGCGGGAGGCCTGGCGGTCGCGCCTGACGGGCTGGATCCCGCACGTGAGGCGCCCGTCCTGGAGCGCGAGCAGGGGAGGGCCCGCTGATGGGCTTCGTCATGGACGGCCTCGACGCCGAAGACTACGACCGCACCTACAACGACCGCGACCTGCTCCGCCGGATCCTGTCCTACTTCAGGCCCAAGATGGTCGCGATGTTCGTGGTGGCCGCGATGATCGTGCTGGGCTCGGTCAGCCAGGCGGCCATCCCGCTGCTGGCCAGCCTGGCCGTCGACGCGCTCGCCGACGGCACGATCGCCGAGGTGGGCTTGCAGCTGGTCGCCGGCACCCTGCTGGCCGGGGTGCTCGGGTGGGGGTTCAACTTCGTCCGGCAGTGGCAGAGCGCGCGGGTCACCGGCGACGTCGTCCTGCGGCTGCGCGAAGACGCGTTCGACGCCGTGCTGGAGCGCGACCTGTCGTTCTACGACGAGACGCCGTCCGGCCGGATCGTCAGCCGGGTGACGTCCGACACTGACGACTTCGCCACGGTCTCCACCCTGACGATGGATCTCATCAGCCAGGTGCTGATGGTCGGTTTCGTGACGGTCCTGCTGTTCCTGCGCAGCGTCGAGCTCGCCCTGCTGACGATGCTGGTCGTGCCGATCGTGGTGGGCCTCGCGCTGGTCTTCCGCCGCCTCGCGCGGGCCAGCACGCGTCACGCGCAACGCTCGCTGAGCCGGGTCAACGCCAACCTGCAGGAGACCATGGGCGGCATCGCGGTGGCGAAGAACTTCCGCCAGGAGCAGCAGGTCTACGACGAGTTCCGGCCCATCAACCGCCAGAGCTACCGCGTGACGCTGCGGCAGGGGTTCGTCTTCTCCGCCATCTTTCCCGTGCTCTTCCTGGTGGCCGGGCTCGCCACGGTCGCCCTCGTCCAGCTGGGCGGCACGGCGGTGCTCGGCGGCGGCCTGAGCGCCGGCGACTGGTATCTCTTCCTGCAGGGGGTCGCGCTCTTCTGGTTCCCGCTGACGTCCATCGCCGCGTTCTGGTCCCAGTTCCAGCAGGGGCTGTCCGCGTCCGAGCGGGTCTTCGCCCTGATCGACGCCGAGCCGAGAGTGGTGCAGACCGGCGCGCAGGATCCCGGCAGGATCGCCGGGCGCATCGAGTTCCGCGACCTCACGTTCGGCTACGACCCGGGCAATCCCGTGCTCCGCGACTTCAACCTGCTCATCGAGGCGGGCGAGACCGTCGCGCTGGTCGGTCACACCGGCGCGGGCAAGTCGACGCTGAGCAAGCTGATCACCCGCTTCTACGAGTTCCAGGAGGGCAGCCTGCTGATCGACGGCCACGACATCCGCGGCCTCGACCTGCCCGCCTACCGCCGGCAGATCGGCGCGGTCCCGCAGGCGCCGTTCCTGTTCAGCGGCACGGTCGCCGACAACATCCGCTATCCGCGGCCGGAGGCGAGCGACGCCGACGTGCTCGCGGCCGCGTCGGCGGTCGGCGGCGGCGACTGGGTCGAGGCGCTCCCGCACGGCCTGCAGACCGACGTGGGCGAGCACGGCCGCGCCCTGTCCATGGGCCAGCGCCAGCTCGTCGCGCTGGCCCGCCTGCTCATCCAGGATCCCGCGATCGTGGTGCTCGACGAGGCCACGGCCAGCGTCGACCCGATGACCGAGGCCCAGATCCAGGAGGGCCTCGACGTCGTGCTGGCCGGCCGCACCTCGATCGTCATCGCCCACCGGCTCTCCACGATCGAACACGTCGACCGCATCATCGTGCTCGACCACGGCCAGATCGTCGAGGAGGGCGACCACTCCACGCTGCTGGCCCGCGGCGGCCGCTACTGCCAGGTCTACAACACCTACTTCCGCCACCAGTCGCCCAACTACCGAGCCGGCTCCGGCTTCGTCCCCGTCGGCTCACCATGACGACCGTCCGGTGCCGCAAGGGCGGGAGGGCGTCCGGGACAGTGCGGCCTTCGGAGACGAGCGGATCCCGGGGGCGTCCGGGATGGTGCGGGTTTCAGAGCACGAGCCGCTCCGGGGTTCGGCTCTGCCACTCCACCACGAGGACGGTGGCGTCGTCCTGGAGCCTGCCGCGCTGGTGCTTCAGGATGGCCTGGATCAGCCGCCGCAACGTCTCGGGAACGGTCAGCCCGTCGGCCTCGTGGCGGATGAGGAAGTCGATGAACCGCTCCAGCCCGAACAACTCCCTGTCCGGGCTCTGCGCCTCGATGATCCCGTCGGTGTAGAAGATCAGGCGATCGCCCGGCTGCAGCTGATGGTCGAGCAGCCCGGTGCGCGGGCCCAGCCGGAAGCCCATCGGCGGGTCGGGTTCGGCGGCCAGCGTGGTCACCCACCGGCCGCCGCGTAGCACCAGCGGCGGGTGGTGGCCCCGGTTCACCCAGCTCAGCTGGCCGGTGCGCAGATCGAGGTCGGCCATGATGCCGGTGGCGAACCGCCCGGTGAACTGCTCCGCGATCGCCTCGTCGATCTCCTCGCCGGCGGTGGGGAGGTCGGCCCCCTGGATCCGGGCGTTACGGCAGGCGCCCATGGCGATGGTGGCGGTGAGCCCGGCCGACGTGTCGTGGCCCATGGCGTCGAAGATCGAGACGTGCAGGGTGTCGCCGTCGATGGCGTAGTCGTAGGCGTCGCCGCCCACCTCGTACGCCGGCTCCAGCGCGGCGCTGACCACCACGCGCTCGTTGGCGAAGGTGCCCGGCGGCAGCAGGTTGAACAGCACCTCGGCCGACAGCGTCATCGGCTGGACGCGGACCAGCCGCGCGTAGGAGTCGCTGTGGCTGCGCTTGGCCGCCAGGATGAGCGAGAGGAGCGAGGCCAGATGTATGACCCGCCGCTCGGCGAGCTCTCCGAGGTCGGGCAGGCTCGCCTGGAGCACGCCGAGGCGTTCGGTGCCGTCCAGGATCGGCACCCACACCCGCGGCTCCTCCTCGGGCCTGGGCGTGGTGTCCGGCCCGCGCCGGCTGCGTACGATCTCCACATTCCGGAAGGCCCGTCCGGCGAGCGTCGTGTCGATCAGGATCGGAGCGAGCACTTCGCCGTTGTCGCCGTGCTGGCCGGGAAGGGGCACGAGGCGCTGCTGCTGCAGATCGGCCACGTAGATCAGGGTCCGGGTGAGTCCGGCCACCCGCGCGTGCTCGGCCACCACGCGGGGGACCTGCTCCAGCGCGATGAGGTGGGCCGCCTCCAGCAGGCCTCCCAGCATCAGTTCGCCGTCACTCCGCATGCGCAGGACTCTCCTCGCGACCCTCCTGTTACGTCTGCGTCCTACCCAGGGGTTGCTCGCCTCATGGGTGATTTCTCCCAGAACTGAGCCGGGGCCCGCACCAGTCTGGTGCGGGCCCCGGCTCTGCGAGCTTGATGCCGTGTCAGGCGGGAACGATGTTCTCCGCCTGCGGGCCCTTCTGGCCCTGGACGACGTCGAAGGCCACCTTCTGGCCCTCGGTCAGCTCACGGTAGCCACCGTTGGAGACGATGTTGGAGTAGTGGGCGAAGACGTCGGCGCCGCCGCCGTCCTGCGCGATGAAGCCGAAGCCCTTTTCGGAGTTGAACCACTTCACGGTTCCGGTCGCCATGTCTATCTCCTTTAGATAGGAGGCGGAGACGAGATCCGCACTTTACGGACCCCGCGTCGCTGGAATGAGCCCATCCGGAGATGACCGGAAACAAAAAACGCACCCGAAGATCAAGATCGTCAGGTGCGCACAAGTCTTATGGGTAACACATCTGCAACTGTTTCCACGCTATCACACATCGCCTGCGCATGCGCTTCATGAATGCACGGCACGGATCTCCGTCACGACGAACTCGTCCACGATGTGCTGGTTCTGCACCAGGAACCCGACCACGCCCGCCACCGCCTCCGCGCCCAGCGCCGCTCTGGCCTGCCCGCTCAGCAGGTAGACCAGCGGCGTCGACGGCTGGTCGATCGCGAACTGGCGGTCATGGCGGTGCACGTCGTGCAGCGCCCTGATCGGGATGGGCCGCACCGAGGTGAACCACACCGCGACATCCCACAGCGGCAACGCCGGGTCGGCCTCGCCCGCGGCGTGGTAGCAGGGGACGCAGCCGTTCCCGGCATGTTGCCCGTGCGGGCACGTCCACTGGGCGATGTCGGCCAGGCTCTGGTCGTGCCCGCTCAGGATCGCCGCCTCGGTCACCCGGCGGCGCGGGGATCGTTCGTCATGCGGGCGGGAGTGGTCGCTGCTGATGATCGGTCCCTCCGCTCCCGGGTTGGCTTCCGACCCTATCCGCAGGCGACGGCTCTGCGGCCCCAGGCCTGTCCATGTCGCGCTCGCCTGGCCGTGCCCGGCCCCAGGCAGGAGAGGCGGGCCGGCCGGATGCTGACACCGCGCCACGTCGGCGCCGGCCGGGAGGTCAGCTGCTCCACACCTCTGCGTCGGCCAGGAAGGCGGTCGCGGAGTCGGCCGCCACCGCCGTGCCGCCGATCGTCATGCTGCCGCTGTCGCACGGCATGAAGACGTTCGTGAGCAGGTGCGGCACGCCTCCCAGGTCGAACTCCGGCACGCGGACGGCCCGCCGCTCGCGCGGCGGGCCGGGGATCTCGACCGTCACGTCGTCCGCCGTGGCCCGGAGCCCCTTGTCCAGGTCGAGTTCGAGGTGGACGGGCGCCCGCGTGAAAGCGGGCTCGGGCCACGGCAGGCCACGCACCTCGGGGAAGTGCCGGGTGAAGCCGGCGGCCAGCCACTCACCCAGCTCCCGCTCCTCCGCGACGACCCTGGTCGTGCCGCCGTGCCACATCACGAGGGCGTGTCCTTTGCCGCGCTCGGACCAGTCGACCCGCCACACGGAGGCGAAGGCGACCCGCTCGCCGGCGACGAACAGGGTGAGACCGGGATTGGCACCAATCAATCGGACAGGCACCCGGTCACCCTAACCCGTCACCGGTAGGCCAGGCGGCGCAGCAGGATCTCCGCCGGGCCGCGGTGCCCGGCGCGGCGCATGAGGTCGGCGACGAGGATCGACAGCAGCCAGGTCGCCGTGGCCACTCCCGTGGCGCCGGCGAGGTCGAGGTCGTCCTGCAGGCCGAGCCCGTACGGGAAGAAGAGTGCGACGAACACGACGGACTGGAAGAGGTACAGGCTCATGGAGCGCTGGCCCAGCGCCTGGAGGGCGGTGGCCAGGGCGTTCGGCCGCCGGATGACCGGGATCGCGGCCAGCCCCATGATCGCGGCCAGGCCGATGCCGCCGAAATGCCCGCTGAGCGGCTGGACGAGCGACGCGACCAGCACCGCCGGGCTCGACGGCTCGGCCCACCAGCCGGCCTGCATGAGCCCTGCGGGAACGGAGCCGAGCAGCGACACCGCCGTGGTGACCACCGAGACGCGGATCAGCAGCGTACGGTGCCGGACGGGCTCCTCCAGCAGCTGCCGCCGCGCGGCCCAGATCCCGACGAGCACCCCGGGGATCACCATGATGACGCCGATGACCAGACCGAACGGCCAGCCCACGAGCCGGCCCGCCAGCATCTCGACCGGGCCGAGCGCGCCGGGGGCGATGCTGCCGGCCTCGTACGCCGAGATGCCCTCCGACAGCGGATACCACATGGCGAGCCCGACGAGCAGCGCCGACGGCACCAGGGTGATGCCCGACACCCACAGCAGCGTCGCGTCCTTGGCCCTCAGCAGGCCGACGCAGAGCAGGGCGGCGATGCCGTACGGAGCGAGGATGTCGAGCGGGATGAGCACCAGGACGTGCACGAATCCGATCGCGAGCAACCACCAGCCCCGGCGGCGCAGCAGCTTGCGCACGCTCACCCAGTCGTTGCCGCGCTCCAGCTGCCGGTTCAGCAACTGCACCAGCGAGTAGCCGAACAGGAACGCGAACATCGGCCGCGCGTGGTTGTTGACCAGGAGCTGGTGCAGGAAGGCGAGGACGTCGTTGAGCAGCGACGGGCCGCGGTCGGCGGGCTGCACGTAGAGCGGCGCGTGCGCGTACGCGATGGCCAGCAACATGATGCCGCGGGCGAGGTCCGGGGCGGGCGCCCGGGCGGGAGGGGCGACCGGCCCCTTCGGTGAGGTCGAGGACTGGAGTGACATGTTCACGGCTGAAACCCCCTTGGTTACTGGCTTCGACGCTAATGAGCCAGGTCGGGGGCAGGAATGGGGATGAGGGCACGGCGGGGGTGTACTTAGGTGCACGGTTGACGGCGAGGGCCGGCTCAGGACCCGCTGACGCCGAGGCTGATGAACCATTCCCCGGGCATGCGCACCGGGCCGGACCGCGGCACGACGGCCAGGTAGATCCCGGCCGTCTTGAGCACGGCCTTGCGGGTGTAGCTGCGGCCGTGGCTCAGGGCGGCGGGCACGCGGTTGGTGAACTTCATGGTGGCGGTGGCGCCGGGGCGCGCGACCATGGTGTTCTGCTGCTGGATGCCGTACCAGACGAGAGCGCCGCCGTTGGTCGTCCGCAGCGCGTAGATGTCGGTGGCCGGACGTGAGCGGACGGTGATGTTCCACTCGTCGCCCAGGTGTTCGCGTTCGTCGAGCCTGACGTCGGCGTCCAGGCGGGCGGCGGATTTCGCGGTGAAGAGCCGCCGGGCGTCGCGGTCCTGGCCGAACGTGGCCTGCAGGCGGGCGTGGGCCCGGGCGATCTCGCGAGGCGAGGCGGTGAGGCCGTCGCCGTCGTCCGGTGCGACCGTGGTGGCCAGGCCCTTGTCGTCGCGGGCGACGGCGGGTGGCCGGGACTTGGCGGAGGTGATGGACATGACGGTCATGCGCCAGCCGTCCTGCGTCTTCTTGAAGATCGCCTGTGACCAGGAGGTGCCGCCCTTGCGGCGGAACTCGGCCATGAACCACGGCGCGCCCGCGACCTTCCCAGGGATGGCGAACCGCGGTTTGACGATGGCCCGCCTCGGGGTGGTGACACGCTCGCCGATCATCTCGCGCGCCCGGCTCTCGGCCTTGCTCATGGTCGCGGCGAGCCCGGTTTCCGCCGCCGTCCAGTCCGTCCCGCCCTGTCGCTGGGCCTCCGTCTCCGCCGCCTCCCACTGTTCGAGTACGGCTTCGGCCTCCGCCACGGACACGACGCCCTGCGGCTGCGACGACGACGGCGACGCCTGGGACGGCGCCGCCGAGGGCGGGCGGCCGAACGAGGAGGCGGCCTGTCCGGTGGGGGCGGTGCAGGCGGTGGCGGGCAGGGCGAGCACGAGGAGCACGATGGGCAACGAGCGGATGGTCATGCTGGTCTCCGGAAGGTCGAGTGCCCCGGAGTACGGGGTCGCCGCCCGCGCGGATCGACGCCATAACGAACGGGTTGCCGTCGCGAGCCCGTGCGCCCGAGGCCGTGTGCTCCCGAGGCGGGCAGGTCTTCCTCATCCGCGGGCGGTACGCCAGCATTGACCCATGACCAAGCTCACTGGACAGCAGATCGCCGGCGAGGCGCTGGACGGGTGGGTTCTCCTGCTCGGTGGCCTGCACACCCGCATCAGGACGGGGAACTTCGCGACCGGGCTCTCCGTCGTCGACGCCATCGGCGCGGCGGCCGAGGAGATGGACCACCATCCCGATCTCGATCTGCGCTACACCCACGTCGACGTCCGGCTCACCAGCCATGACGAGCGCGGGGTCACCGAGCGCGACGTCCGGCTGGCTCGTACGATCTCCAGGATCGCCGCCGAAACCGGCGTGGAGCTGGAGAGCGGGAGCGTCTCCCGCATGGAGCTCGCCCTCGACACCCCGTCCCACAAGGGGGTTCTGCCGTTCTGGGCCGCCGTGCTGGACATGAAGGACCAGGCGGAGGCCGGGGTCGGCGACGAGGTGCGCGACCCGCACGACGCGCTGCCCGCGATCTGGTTCCAGAGGTCCGGCAGCGAGGAGCCGCGCCAGCGCTGGCACCTCGACGTGTGGGTGGACCCCGAGCAGGTGCGGCCGCGCATCGACGCCGCGCTCGCCGCCGGCGGCACGCTCGTGGACGACGAGGGGGCGCCGAGCTTCTGGGTGCTGGCCGACCCGGAGGGCAACCGAATCTGCCTGTGCACCTGGCAGGAGCGCGACTGACCGCGTTTCGCCGGATAGGGGTGGGGGCCGTGGGGTAGCGGTGACCTCATGACAGAACGTGTGCCCGACCCCGCCCACCGCCGCCCGGCGGGACTGGACGATGTCACCGTCGAGGCGCTGGGCGGCTTCAGCGAGGCCCTGGAGATGATCCACCGGGCCAGGGGCCATCTGTACGCGATGCACCAGCTCACCGGCAGCGCCGACTTCGCGCTGGACCGGGTGGTGGAGCAGCTGCGCCAGGGCGGGCACGACGCGTGGGCCGATCGGATCGAGCGCGAGCTGATCGGCCGTAACGTCCTCGACGGCCGGTGGACGTTCCAGCTCGTGGAGGAGTACGACGACGGCTACTACCGCGAGTTCCAGGACCTCGAACGGGAGATCCGCGAGGATCTGGCCGGCGGGCGCCGCCACCTGTACGAGGCGGAGCTGAAGCAGCGCCGCCGCACCCCTGGCCGGCCGGGCCACGAAACGGCGCCCTGATCCCCCGAGCGAGCTACCCCCGGTTGTCCACTCCAGCGTGATGATCTCGACCGGTACGCCGCCGTAGCGTCCTTGGTGTGGCCGCGGCGTGGGGCCGCGAGGCCATGAGGGTGGAGGTCGTTTCGATGGAGCTGGGCGTGCAGGTGCTTCCCGTGGCGGAGGCCAGGTGGTGGTCGCGGCCGATGGCCCGGCTCCTGATCATGGTGGTGCTGCTCGCCGGCGTCACCGCCGTCGTCGACAAGATCGCCGCCGGGATGGCCACGGGGCCCGTCGGCGGCCTGGTGGCCGGCGGTCTCGGCGCGGGGTTCGCGATGTGGGCGTACGCGATGGGGGTGCGGGCCACCGAGCGGCGGCACGTGATGGAGCTGCTGCCGGGCCGCGAGGAGGCCGCGTCGTTGGTGGGGCGGTGGACGCTCGCCGGCCTGGCGCTGTTCACGGTCACGATCGGCGTCATCGCCGTGGTCGGCGGCTACCGCGTCGCCGGGTGGGGGTCGCCCGGGGGCGCCGTGACCGTGTTCGGGACGATGTGCGCGGTCGCGGTCGTCGAGGAGCTGCTCTTCCGCGGCGTGCTGTTCCGCATCGTCGAGGAGATGGCCGGGACGTGGGGCGCGCTGCTGGTCTCCGGCGGGTTGTTCGGAGCGCTGCACCTCGCCAACCCGGGCGCCACCGGCTGGGGGGCGCTGGCCATCGCGGTCGAGGCCGGGCTGATGCTCGGCGCCGCGTACGCCGCCACGCGCAGCCTGTGGGTCCCCATCGGACTGCACCTCGGCTGGAACGCCGCCGAAGCCGGCATCTTCGGGGTCACCGTCTCCGGCTCGGGAGCGGAGTCGCACGGGCTGCTCGAAGCGACGATGTCCGGGCCGGCGGCGCTGACCGGCGGCGCGTTCGGTCCTGAGGCGAGCGTCGTCGCGATCCTGGTGTGCGGCGTGCCGACGGTGCTGTTCCTGCGGATGGCCCACCGCCGCGGCCACCTGATCCTCCGGCCCTGACGCCTGGCTCTGTGGTAGTAAAGAGGCCGATTGCGAGCAATGTGACAGCAGGGGGAAATGTGACCATGCTCAGCCGGCGGCGGCTCCTTCAGGCGGGTGCGGGCGCCGTGCCGGCGATCGCGCTCGGGGCGGCTCCCGCGTGGGCCGGGTCGGCCGAGCCGCCGACCACCGGGGTCGTGCCGGCGTCGATGGCCGGGTTCGACAAGGCGCTGAAGGCGTACATCAAGGAGCGGGACATCTCCTGCGCGCAGCTCGCGGTCGCCAGGAAGGGCAAGATCCTGCTCGCCCGCGGCTACGGCTCCTACACCAGGCCGGACGGCTCGACGGCGAAGGTGCAGCCGACGTCCCTCTTCCGGATCGCGAGCCTCAGCAAGAGCCTGACCGCCGCCGCGATCGTCCGGCTGGCGCAGGACGGCAAGCTGAGCCTGGGCGACAAGGTCGCCGACCTGCTGGACCTGCCGACCGAGGCCGACCCCCGGCTGGCGAAGGTCACCCTCCGGCGGCTGCTCCAGCACACCGGCGGCTGGGACAGGGGCGTGACGACCGACCCGCTGTGGAACGACACCACGATCGCGGCGTCGCTGGACGTGCCGCTGCCGATCGACCACGCCGACATCACGAAGTACACCACCGCGAAGAAGCTCGACTTCGCCCCCGGCTCGAAGTACGTCTACAGCAACTACGGCTACATGCTGGCCGGCCGGGTCATCGCGCGGGTCTCGGGCCTGCCCTACGAGACGTACGTGCGGCAGAAGCTGCTCGCCCCCGTCGAGATCGAGCGGATGCGGCTCGGCCGCAGCCTCCGCTCCGAGGCGTTCTCCACCGAGGTGCCGTACGAGTCGAAGTACTCCAGGAAGAGCGTCGTGGACCCGTCGGGCAAGACCGTGCCCTACCCCTACGGGGGTTTCAGCATGCCCAACCAGGACGCCAACGGCGGCTGGCTGGCCTCGGCCGTCGACCTGGTCAAGTGGGGTTTCGTCTTCGACGGCGCGGGGCCCGTGCTCAACTCCACGTCGATCTCGCGCGTCTTCGCCAGGCCCGAGCTCGGCGAGAACCCCGGCGGCGACTGGTACGGCCTCGGCTGGCGCGTGCGCGAGAACAACGCCGGAGGGTTGAACACCTGGCACAACGGCAGCATGCCCGGCACGTTCAGCTTCTTCGCGCGCGTGCAACGCGGCGTCAGCTACTGCGTGATCTTCAACCGCAGGGAGGAGGAGGGCAGCCTGGACTTCGACGGGATCGACCCCATCCTCGGCAAGGCGATCGGCACCGTGAAGACCTGGCCAACCACGGACCTCACCCCGAAGTACTTCTGACGCGGCTCGGGCTGTTCGCCGGCTGCTCGGCGTTACCGAACGGCGCCTGATAGGCCCACTGCCAGGCCGTTTCGAGCGGTCCGCGCCGGAACCGGCGCAGCCACGACGAGGACAGCACCATGATGAGCAGGCAGATCGCCGCCCACGCGACCGGCACCCACCAGGGCCGGTACGCGTCGAGCCGGCTCGCCAGCCCGAGGCCCCAGCCGTAGCAGAGTGCGCCGGCCAGCAGGTTCTGGAACACGTAGCCGGACAGCGCCGTCCGCCCGACGTTCGTGAGCCCCCGCCGTACCACGCCGGGGGCGCCGCGCAGGCCGAGCACGATGGTGGTGATCAGCCCGAGCAGGCCGAGCGAGACCAGGGGAGCCAGCAGGTAGCGGTCGGCCACGAACCAGCCGGGGCCGGCGAAGGAGGTGGCCAGGTTCAGCGGCACGCCCGCGCCGAGCCCGACCGCGATCAGCCTCCTGCGCAGCCGGGCGCCGCGGTCCTCGAACAGCCCGGCGCGGAGGAGGCGGGCGCCGAGAAGGAAGAGGACGACGCCCATGGGCACGATGAAGATCAGCTCGATGCGGAAGATCGCGGCGTACTCCAGGCGCAGGCCGACCTGGTCGAGCCAGCTTCCCTCGGTGTAGACGGGGCTCGTGCCGCCGCCCGTGGCCGGCGCCTGCAGGGCCACCGTGGCCAGGACGGCCAGGGCGGCGTGCAGCGTCCCCATGCCGATCATCCAGCCGGTGATCGCGCGTTCGCTCCTGCCCACCAGGTACGCGACGATCACGGCGGTGACGGCGTAGCCCATCAGCACGTCGAACTCGAAGATCAGGATGTAGTGCAGCGTGCCCTCGGCCAGCAGGAGCGCCGAGCGCCACAGATACCGTCCAGGCCAGGCCAGGCCCTTGCGCACGGCGCTGCGGTACTGCAGCTCCAGGCCGATGCCGAAGAGCAGGGTCAGCAGCCCGAGGAACTTGCCGTTGGACAGGAAGCGCACGAAGGTCTCCACCGCGCTGCCGCCGCCGCCCAGCTGCAGCATGTCCAGGGGGCCGCCCGGAGCGGTGAAGATCCAGATGTTGGTGCCGAGCGTGCCCATGATCGCCACGCCGCGCAGCACGTCCAGTGCGTCTATGCGTCCTTTCACACCTTCCAGCCTGCTGCCGCCGCAACCCGCCGCCATCGTCCCGCCTGACGAAAACGGCCGTACATCGATGGATGTACGGCCTTGCGTCTTCGGTCGGTGGCTCACGGGCTGAGCCGCCGCCTGATGGGTAGGGGGCGCGTGATGTTCCGTCAATCCTGCTGAAGGAGGCGACAATGGACACATCAGGGGTCGCGAAGACCGTCCAGGACGTGATGCACCAGGGAGCGGAGTGCGTCGGCGAGCACGAAAGCCTGCGCACCGCCGCGCGCATGATGCGCGACCTGTCGGTCGGGGCGCTGCCGATCTGCGGCGACGACGACCGGCTCAAGGGGATCATCACCGACCGCGACATCGTGGTCAAGTGCTGCGCCGAGGGCAAGGACCTCGACTCCACCATGGCAGGGGAGCTGGCCCAGGGCCTCGTGTGGGTGGAGGCCCACAACAGCGTCGAGGAAGCGCTGCAGAAGATGGAGCAGCACCAGATCAAGCGGCTGCCCGTCATCCGCGAGCGCCGGATCATCGGCATGATCACCGAGGCTGACCTGGCCAAGGAGCTGCCCGACAGCAAGCTGGCCGAGTTCGTGCACCGCATCTACGCGCATTCCTGACCGGGAAGCACGATCAGGCACGGTGAAGCCCCGCGGAGCGTCGCTCCACGGGGCTTCGCCGCCGGGCCGAAAGTACGGGTCAGGCGGCCAGCTTGACGTCCGAAGCCGTCCGCTCGCGGGGCGGGACGAGCCGCGCTCCCAGTGCCCTGGCCGCGATCACCATGGCCGCGGTGACCAGCACGATGTCCTTGAGGATGTACTGGGCCTCCAGGGTGGGCGGGCCACCGGGGAACATGTCGGTGAAGAACAGCACCAGCGGCGACATGAACCCCACGAGCGCCCCGGCCATCACGAGCAGACCGGCCTTCAGGAACCTCCCGGTGATCAGGGTCAGCCCGATGAAGCACTCGGTGGCGGCGACGACGGCGAGCGCGACGCCGCCCGACACCACGCCGAACGTCAGCTGTTCCAGCGTGCCCACCGCGAGCTCTTCCGCGGGGCTGACGCCAGGAAAGAACTTCAGGAACCCGAACCCCAGGAAGACCAGGCCGACGCTGATCCGCAGGGCGTCGATGCTGTGGCGGGCGAGCCACCCGGTCGTCGTGGCGAGCATCTTCGTGTACGTGGCGGTCATCTGCTTGCTTCTCTCTTCCGTCGTCTCCTGCTGACACGACCAAGCGTCGCCGGATCCGCCGTCCGAGGAATCCGCCGGCGAGCGGCGACCCGGCTACGCCGTCCCGCGTACGCCGGCGCCGGCCCCTCTTCGCCTCACGGGGTAGCCGGGGGCGGCGTCGTACCGAGCGCGGACCCCCATGCTGTGTGGCGCCCATCCGTGGGGCGTCGACAGGCGCGGTGGCAAGCAGGCGTACGAGAACCGCATCTCCTAGGAACAGGGATCTACCGCTTCATGGGCCACCGGGCGTTGACCATTCGCGGCGAACGCACCAAGGATCGAGCTACGACCTATCTGTCGGACAGGGAGTGGCGATGCGAGCGGTACGCCTGCACGAGTACGACAAACGTCCGGTCGTCGAGGACGTCCCCGAGCCCGAGATCGGCGGTCCGCTGGATGTGCTGGTCGAGATCGGCGGCGCCGGGTTGTGCCGGACGGATCTGCACATCGTCGAAGGACAGTGGGCCGCCAAGTCGGGTGTGAGCCTGCCGTACACGATCGGGCACGAGAACGCCGGCTGGGTGCGCGAGGTCGGCTCGGCCGTGACCGGCGTCCGGCCCGGCGACGCGGTCATCCTGCACCCCCTCGTCACGTGCGGGCTGTGCCGGGCGTGCCGCGCCGGCGACGACGTGCACTGTTCGGCCTCGAAGTTCCCCGGCATCGACACCGACGGCGGCATGGCCGACCTGCTGCTCACCACCGCCCGATCCGTGGTCAAACTGGATCCCTCGCTGCAGCCGGCGGACGTCGCGGCGCTGGCCGACGCGGGCCTGACCGCCTACCACGCGGTACGCAAGGCCGTGCCGCTCCTCCACCCGGGCACGCGGGTCGTGGTCATCGGCGCCGGCGGGCTGGGCCACATCGGCGTCCAGTGCCTGGCCGCCATGACGCCCGCCGAGATCATCGTCGTCGACCGGTCACCGGCCGCCCTCGAACTCGTCCAGGGGCTCGGCGCCACCCACACCGTCCATGCCGACGGCCGCCAGGTCGAGGCGGTCGCCGACCTCACCGGCGGGCAGGGCGCTCACGTGGTGCTGGACTTCGTTGGCGAAGGAGGCACCGAGGCCGAGGGGGTGGCGATGGTGCGCCGCGCGGGGTCGTACTTCGTGATCGGTTACGGCGGGCGGGTCGAGATCCCCACGATCGACATCATCTCCAGCGAGATCAACGTGATCGGCAACCTGGTCGGCTCCTACAACGACCTGGACGAGCTCATGGCCCTGGCCGCCCAGGGCAAGGTCGGCCTGCACACGAGGACGTACCCGCTGGAGGCCGTCAACGACGCCATGGACGACCTGGACGGCGGGCGGCTCCAGGGCCGCGGCATCCTCGTGCCCGCCAGGGGCTGACCGGCCGAGTGCGCGGCGGGACGCCGGTCATCCGCTCAGCGGCCGCGTCCCCAGCCGTTGCCGGGCTTTCCGTACGTGGCCCCCTTGGCCCTGCCGCCCTTCTTGGCCAGCCCCGGCGGCAGGCGCCCCGAGCGCCACGCGCCGGTGGAGCGCGGCTGCGCGGCACGGAACGGGGTGCCGCGCGGCTGGGCGGTCCGGGACGGGTTGCCGGATGGTCGCGCGGTTCGGGAGAGGGCGTCTTCGGGTGGCCTGTCGGCTGACGCGCGGTAGGCGTGCAGCGCGCTGCTGGGCTGCGGCGCCGGATGCGTGACGGGTTCGGCGCGTGGCGTCTCGTGGCGAGGGCCGGCGACCTCCCCATCGGGCCAGGAGGTCGTGGCGAGCACCGCGACGATCAGGGCGGTCACAGCGGCCGCCTGCCGCCACCGTCCGTGCGTGGCCGCCCGGGGGCGGGAGCCCAGGGCCGGGATGGGGAAGAGGGCGCCGTTGTCAGCGACGAGGGATGCGGGCTCGGCCCGGCTCGGAGCGGCCTCGTGGCGGGACGGCTGCTCCTGCTCCGCCACCCGGAGCAGTTCCCGGTGGGCTTCGGCGGTTCCGATGCGGCGCCCGGGGTCCTTGTCCAGGAGGCCGGTGATGACCGGGGCGAGCGGCCCTGCCTGCCGCAACGGGGCGGGGCTGCTGGTGAGCACCGCGCTCAGGGTGGCCAGCGCGCCGCTGTTGCCGAAGGGGGAGCGGCCCTCGACGGCCTCGTACAAGGTGGCGCCCAGCGACCACAGATCGGACTGCGGGGTGGAGGGCCCGCCGCGCGCCCGTTCGGGGGCGAGGTAGGCGGGCGTGCCGAGCACGATGCCCTCCCGCGTGAGGTGTGCCTGGTCGTCCAGCGTGGTGGCCAACCCGAAGTCGGTCAGCACGGCGTGGCCGTCGTCGGACATCAGCACGTTCGCGGGCTTGACGTCGCGGTGCACGATGCCCTTCGCGTGCGCGGCGCGCAGCGCGTCCAGCAGTTCCAGCCCGACGCGCGCCACGGTGGCGGCGGGCAGCGGTCCCCGTTCCCTGACCACGTCGTCCAGGCTGCGGGAAGGCACGTACTGCAGGACGATCCACGGCCGCTCGTCGGCCTCCACCACGTCGTACACGATGGCGATGTTCGGATGGCTCAGCCGGGCGGACAGGCGGGCCTCGCGCATGGTGCGCCCCAGCAGGACCTCCCGCTCGGGTCCTGGCCGGTGGGGCAGGCTGAGTTCCTTGACCGCGACCTGGCGGTCGAGGAGCTCGTCGTGGCCGCGCCAGACCGTGCCCATGCCGCCCCGGCCCAGCTCGGCCAGCAGCCGGTATCGCCCGGCCAGCAACCATCCTTCATAGGGCGAAACCGACATGTCGGCAGAACTACCCGATCAAGATCCGCGCACCACGACTGCGTCACACACCGTTGCGCATCCGTTACGGTCCCGCGGACGGGGTGGTGTGTGGCGCCCATCACATGGGATGTGTGGATTCGTGCACAGTTGATCGCAGACGTCCTTCCTAGAGTCAGTGCCGTGCCGGACGGAATCCCCGAAGGCATCTGACGAAGGAGGAGATCTGCATGCGTAAGGCTCTGACGGTCGCGGCTCTGGCCGGTTCGATGGCGGTCACCGGTCTGTCCCTGGTCCCGGCCGCGGCCCAGGCGGCCACGCACTCTACGACGAGTTGGGGGAAGGTCTTCTCCAGCGACGGCAAGGCGTACACGTTCGGCAGGACGTGGGAGAGCCACGGGAAGGTCTTCACGAAGTGGCACGGCGTCGACAAGGTCGGCGGCAAGAAGGGCTGGGTCTGGTTCGAGGTGTACCAGGGCGGTCAGTGGAAGAGGTTCAACAAGGCGTGGGACGGCAAGGTCACGGGCGCCTGGCAGGGTCACGGGATCAAGAAGGTGTACACGTTCACCTGCTGGGCCGGCAAGTTCGACAACTGCGGCAAGAAGTACCGCATCTACTAGGAACGGCCGGCCGGCGCCACGGTCCGGGCGGCGCCGGCACGACGGGCCTCCCGCGTCTATGCGGCCAGGACCTGGCGCAGCGTGGCGGCGAAGGCCTCCGGATCGCCCTTCATGCCGAACTCGCCGTCGAGGAACCCGGCGTGGTGGCTGGGGAAGACGACCGGCTCCGTGCCGAGGCGTGCGGCGACGGCCACGCCCGCGCGATGGCACAACTGGCCCTCGCTCTCCGCTCCGACGCCGATGACCACGCGGGCCGAGGCGGCGCGCAGCGCCTCGAAATCATGCTCGTGGTGCGTACAGGTCACCAGGTTCTGCGCGAACATCACATCGTCCCGGGAACCGTCGTCCTCCGCCGGCAGCCCGAGCTCGGCGGGGCTCTGCACGGGCTGGTCGTCGAAGCCGTCGGGGATCTCGCCGTGCAGGCCCGTGACCGCGATGAACTTCGCCATCGCCGCTCCGAACCCGTGCCGGTCGTAGGTGCGGCGGATGCCGGTCACGGCGGCCAGCGCCCGTTCCCGGTCCGGCAGCACCTGGACGGCCGGCGGTTCGTGCGCGACGAGCGTACGCACCTGGCCGGGGTGCCTGGCCACCAGCGCCAGCCCGTTGACGGCGCCGCCACTGCTGGCGAAGATGTCCACCGGCCCTCCGCCGAGCGCGTCGATCAGCCGGTGCAGGTCGTCGGCGTGCTGCTCGGGCGTCGACTCGCCGCCGCCGGTGCGGGTGCTGCGGCCGCTCCCGCGCGGGTCGTAGGTGACCACCGTGCGGTCGCGGAAACGGGCGGCCAGGCCGGTGAAGCCGCTGGCGTCCATCGGGGAACCGATCATCAGCAACATCGGCGCGTCGCTCGGCTCGCCCTCCCGTATGTCGTAGTGCAGAGTGCCGCCGGGCACCTCAAGGGTGTGGGCCATGAGTCCGTCCTTTCTCGACTTCGGTGATGAAGACCCGCGGCGGCGGCGGAACTCATCGGTCCCGCGGAAACCGGTTCTGGAAAGCTACGCCCGCAGGCCGAACACCTCCCACGACTCGCCGGGAGCCAGCCCGGCCAGCTCGCGGCCACACTCCTTGAGCACCTGCGGCCCCGAGGTGATGTGCGCGGTGCCGGCGTGGGCGTCCCTGAACAGCCGCTGCACCAGCCCGTCGCGCAGCGCCGAGGTGCCGCCCGACGCGTAGACGAACCGGGACACCTCCGCGATCGTCGAGGTGACGTGGTTGAGCGCCAGCCGCACCATCGTCTCCTGGCGTACGTCGAGCGTGCGGCCCGCGTCCAGGGTGCCTTCCACGTCGTCCCACGTCTCGTGCACCAGGGCCTTGGCCGCGCGGAACGCCGCCTCCGCCCGGGCGAAGCCGGTGCGGAAGGCGTCACTGCCGGCGAGCTGGCCGGGCCGTCCCGCCCGCGCCCCCGCGTTCCGGACCAGCTCGTCGAGGAGCCGGCGACCGACGCCGAGCGCCCAGCCGCAGTGGCAGATCAGCGCCTGGTCGACCAGGCCGAGCCGGTAGAGCGCGCCGCCGCGCAGCGGCTCGTTCTGGGTGAAGACGTGCGACTGCGACTCCGGTACGAAGGCTCCGTCGATGGCGTAGTCGATGCTGCCCGTGGCGCGCAGGCCCAGGACGTCCCAGTTGCCGAGCATCTTGACGTCGTCCAGCGGGGTGATGAAGATCCGCACCTCGTCGGAGCCCTCGACGGCGCCGAGGCTGTGGGCGTACTGCGCGTGCAGCATGCCCGAGGCGAAACTCCACTGCCCGCTGAGCCGGAACCCACCGTTCTCGCGTACGGCGGTGCCCGGCCTGGTGCCCTGGCCCGCGACGAGCGGCATCCGCGGGCCGGCGAAGATGCGTTCGACGGCGTCGTCACCCAGGTAGGCCCCGGCCGTGCCGTTCTCGAGGGTGGTGGCCATGACCACCCAGCCCGTCGAGGGGTCGGCGTACGACAGCTCCTCGAAGACGGCGATCAGTTCCCGGGGGGACGATTCGGCGCCGCCGAGGGGAACGGGCACCCATACGCCGAAAAGTCCTGCCTCGTGCAGGGCGTCCATGACGGATGTGGTGAGCCTGCCCTGCGCCTCCGCCGCGTCCGCCTCGCGCTCGATCAGGGGGCGCAGGTCGCGGGCTCGCTCCAACAGGTTGGCGCCGGCGGTGTGCAGTCGCCGTGTATCGCTCATCTCCAGGTGCTCCTGTCCGTGATCGCTGGCACTCCTCTCTGTCAGATCACGCCAGCCGCTCCTTGTCCAGCCGCCGGGGCGGGCGAGGCCGGCACGCCGGGCCGCGGCGGGCGTACGACGCGGGGCTAACCTGGCACTATGGACGTTTCCGCTGGTGGCTACGGGCTGGGGCCCGAGTCCGGGCAGCTGCTGGTGCACACGACCCGCACCGGGCTGGGCGCCAAGGCCGGGCATGACCTCACGATCGAGGTGACCCGCTGGCACGGCGAGGCCGCTGTCGATCCCGCCGATCCGGCCGGTTCCTCGGTGAGCGTCGAGGTCGACGCGGATTCGCTCGTCGTCAGGCAGGGGACGGGCGGCGTCAAGCCGCTCACGGAGTCGGATCGCCGGGAGATCGGGAAGATCCTGGGCGAGAAGGTCCTGCACACCCGGCGCCACCCGACGATCACGTTCCGGTCGACGCGGGTCGAGGGAAGCGCGGAGGAGTTCCGCGTCGAGGGCGAGCTCACCCTCGTCGGTGTCACGCGGCCGGCCGAGGTGCGCGGCTCGCTGGCCGAGGGCCGGGTGCGCGGCTCGGCGGTCATCGTGCAGTCCCGGTGGGGCATCCGGCCCTATTCGGCGTTGTTCGGCGCGCTCAAGCTCAGCGACGAGGTCGAGGTGCGCTTCGACGTCGGCCTCGTGCCGAAGGAGCTCTGAGGCGGGCCGGGCTCAGACGCGGTCGAGCGGGCGATGGGGCCCGGCCGGGAGCTCCACCTTGACCGGGTCGCCCGGGCGCACGACGCCGCCCGTCCTGACGACGCTCATGACGCCGGTCTTGCGTACCAGGTTGCCCGCCTGGTCGCGGCCGACGACCTGCTTGAGCAGGCCGTCCTGGAAGTTGTCGATCTGCACGCAGGGGTTGCGCAGCCCGGTGACCTCCACGACGGCCTGCTCGCCGACGTGCAACAGCGTGCCGGCCGGCAGGCCGAGCAGGTCGATGCCGCTGGTGGTGACGTTCTCGCCGAGCTCGCCCGGCCTGACCGTGTAGCCGGCCTCGCCCAGTTCCGCGAACAGCTCCTCGTGGATGAGGTGCACCTGGCGCAGATTGGGCTGGGTGGGGTCCTGGGCCACCCGGGAGCGGTGCTTGACGGTCACGCCCGCGTGCACGTCGCCTTCCACCCCTAGGCCGGCGATCAGGGTGATGCTCTCCCGGTTCGGCTTGGTGAAGGAGTATTCGCCGTTGCTGCTGACCGCCGTGACCGTCCCGTTCATCCGGTTCTGTCCCCCGTGTGGCGTGGATCGCTGGAAAGGCCAGTGTGGCAGATGCCGAAAAGGGAGCACTTTGCGCCAAATTTCTCAGCTTTGCCACACACGCCGCTGCGAGCCGGGATGATCAGGCCTGGCCGTGTGCCGCGCGAGCGGCCGGCTGATCGAGTGACGATTGGAGCAACGTGCGAAGACGATCTTCCCTGCTCGCCGCCGCATTCACGGTGCTGGCGGCGCTGTTACCTCTTTCGACGGCCGGAGCGGCGGCCGCCGCGGACAGGGCCACGGGGGTCGCCGTCAAGGACGGCATCACCTGGGCGCCCTGCGAGGAGGAGCCGGAAGCCGAGTGCGGCAAGCTCGCCGTGCCGATCGACTGGTCCAAGCCGAACGGACCCAAGGTCGAGATCTCCCTCGCCCGCCGCAAGGCCCTCGACCCGCAGGCCCGCGTCGGATCCCTCGTGATCAACCCCGGTGGCCCCGGCGGATCCGGCGTCGAGGCCGTCTACGCCGCCCCCGGCTCCTACACCGAAGACCTGCGCAAGCACTTCGACATCGTCGGTTTCGACCCCCGGGGCGTGGGCCGCAGCCATCCGGTGACCTGCTCGGCGTCGGTGTACAACAAGTTCCCGTACGCCGTCATGAAGAGCCAGGCCGACTTCGACAAGTGGACGGCGTTCGCCAAGGAGCTGCGCGAGGACTGCCGGCAGCGCACCGGCCCCCTCTACGACCACGTCGACTCGGTCAGCGTGGCCCGTGACGTCGAAGCCATCCGCGCCGCCCTCGGCGAGGGCAAGCTCAACTTCTACGGCATCTCGTACGGCACGCTGATCGGCCAGATGTACGCCGAGCTGTTCCCGGGCAACATCAGGACCATGGCGCTCGACAGCAACATGGACCACAGCCTCGGCGTCGCGGCGTTCCTGACCACCGAGGCCGCCGCCGTGGAGGACGCGTTCGACCAGTTCGTCGGCTGGTGCGAGCAGGAGACCGCGTGCGCCCTGCACGGCAAGGACGTCCGTGAGGTGTGGGAGCGGCTGCTGAAGAAGGCGCGTGACGGCAAGCTCTATTACCCGGGCGTCAAGGACCGTCCGATGACCGAGATCCAGGTCCTGTGGCAGGGCGTGCTCGGCACGGAGGGCCCGGCCTGGCAGCTGCTCAGCCAGATGCTCAACGCCCTGGACGGCGGCCCGCTGCCGGACGAGGTGCCGCCGCTGCCCGGGCGGCAGCCGGTGTCGGGGGAGACCGTCGAGCTGAACACGACGATCCTCTGCGAGGACTACAAGCTGCCGGTGCGCAACTACCGGGAGTACGCCGCGCTGATGAAGATCTCCTCCCGCATCGCCCCCGACATGCGCCTCAACCCGATGCCGGTCGAGGACCTGCCCGTGTGCCTGGGCCACCCCACCAACAACCCGCAGCACCGGCTGCGGTACACGGGTGACGCCCCGATCCTGCTGGGCAATTCGATCCACGACCCCTCCACCCCGTGGATCTGGTCCGCCAACGTGGCCCGCCAGTTCGGCTCCAAGGCCACGCTCCTCACCTACGAGGGCTGGGGCCACCGCATCTACGGCAAGGACAGGTGCAGCACCGTGCCCTTCGACGAGTACCTGATCTCGTTGAAGATGCCGAAGAAGGGCGCCCGCTGCGAGGTCGGCGGCACCGACCCGACGCTCAGGATGTTGAAGAAGGAGGTGTGGCCGACGGACGGGCTCAAGTGGGGCAGCCCGGTCGCGTCCGCGGCAGCTCGGCGCTGAAGCGCCGGCCCGCGCCGAGCTGAACAGCGCGGGCCCTCTAGAGGGCGGCATCTCCGGATGCCGCCCTCTTTGTGTTCTGCCGCCACATAGACACTGGACGGCGGCGTATCGTCGCGGTGTGGCGTGTTTCCTCTGCTTCGCATGCCGTAACCCGATCACCCTGTCCGTGCGGAAGATCCCGCTGCCCCCGTACAAGGAGCAGCCGGTCGACGCGACCGTGTGGTACGAAAGGATCAAGCAGCCGCGGATGCCGCGCGGGACGTACGCGGCCAACCACCACCCCCACGAGCTCTCGGATGAGCATCCCGGCCTGGTCATCCATCCCGACGACGCCGTCGGCATGCGGCTGCATCCGGACACCTCCCGGCTCACCGGCTGCTGCGGGATCAGCGCGATCGTCGGCCCCAACCTCGTCTGCGCGGCCTGCGGCGCGGAACTCGCCGTCCACCAGGCCGACTGCCATACGGAGAACCAGGTGACGCTGCTGGTGGAGGCCGTCATCCTGTCGTACGCCCACGATTGACACCCAGGGAGTAGGGTGAGCCGCCATGGGTGAGGGGTGGCGCGTGGAGAGCATCGAGACACCGCGCCTCGCCCTGCGCCCGCTGCGCGTTGAGCACGCCGACGAGATGGCCGCCGTGCTGTCCGACCCCGCCCTGCACGCCTTCACCGGCGGCGTCCCGCTCACCGCGCAGGAGTTGCGCGCCCGCTACGAGCGGCTGGTGGCCGGGCCGCCTGGCTGGCGCAACTGGGTGGTGTGGTCGCGGGAGGAAGAGTGCCTCACCGGCTACGTGCAGGCCACGGTCGAGGGGCGGACCGCCGAGATCGCCTGGGTGATCGGCACCCCGTGGCAGGGGCGCGGCCTGGCCACGGAGGCGGCGAAGGCGTTGGTATGCCGGCTGGTGGGGCAGGGGATGGGCACGATCGTCGCGCACATCCATCCCGGCCACGCGGCCTCGGCCGCCGTCGCCGCGGCCGCGGGTCTGCGATCGACCGGACGGTTGCACGACGGCGAGATCCGCTGGGAACGCTGAGCACGGCGAGCACGGCCGGCCGTCCCTAACGAAGAAGTCACGGGCGCGGATCACCGTGATATCAGAGGACGCTTGATCATGAACAAAGGTTTACGGCGTTTGACCGATTGTAATAGTTTTTTTGGTCGTTCGAAGATCATTCGGTAACGTCGTGTGAGCAGTCCGTACGTATCCGAGACGGACACGTACTGGAACACGGACGCGTACACGAGAGAAGGCCGAGAGGAACTCGTGGAACAGCAACCACAGGACACCGGAAAAATCATGGATACCTCGGGAGGAATCAAAGCCGCCTTCCCACCCCGGACGGACTGGGTGGTGTTCGGGGTGGCCGCTGCGCTCACCCTTGCCTTCGTCATCTGGGGAGCGGTCGCCACCGACACGCTGGAGGGCGTGTCGACCTCCATGCTCGACTGGACGATGCACAACCTGGGCTGGGCATTCGTGCTCGCCGCCTCGGGCTTCGTGGTGTTCGTGCTCTGGCTGGCGTTCAGCAAGTACGGCAAGATCACCCTGGGGCAGGAGGGCGAGGAGCCCGAGTTCAGGACGGTGTCCTGGATCGCGATGATGTTCAGCGCGGGCATGGGCATCGGCCTGATGTTCTACGGGGTCAACGAGCCGCTCACGCACTTCGCCGAGCCTCCGCCCGGCACGCAGGAGGCCACCGCGGCCGCGGCGCAGCGGATGGAGACCTCGCTGGCCACCACGCTCTTCCACTGGACACTGCATCCGTGGTCGATCTACGCCGTGGTCGGTCTGGCCATCGCCTACGGGTGTTTCCGCCGCGGCCGGCGGCAGACGATCAGTGCGGTGTTCACCCCGCTGATCGGCGAGCGGCACGCCAACGGAGCCGTCGGCAAGGTCATCGACATCCTGGCCATCTTCGCCACCCTGTTCGGCTCGGCCGCCTCGCTCGGCCTCGGCGCGCTGCAGATCGGCAGCGGCGTCAAGGAGGTCGGCTGGATGTCGGAGGTCGGCGAGACCCTGCTCATCGTGATCATCGCGGTGCTGACGGCGGCGTTCGTGTTGTCGGCGGTCTCCGGCGTGGAGAAGGGCATCCAGTGGTTGTCCAACACCAACATGGTGCTGGCGCTGGTGCTGGTCGTGTTCATCTTCCTGGTCGGCCCGACCGTGCTGATCCTCAACCTCATCCCCACCTCCGTCGGCTCGTTCATCGGTGATCTGGCCCAGATGGCGGCCCGCACCGAGGCCAGCGGCGGCGAAGAGGTCGCCACCTGGCTGTCGGGCTGGTCGGTGTTCTACTGGGCGTGGTGGATCTCCTGGACGCCCTTCGTCGGCATGTTCATCGCCCGCATCAGCCGGGGCCGCACCATCCGGCAGTTCGTCGGCGGCGTGATCCTGGTGCCCAGCGTGGTCAGCCTGGTCTGGTTCGCGGTCTTCGGCGGCACGGCGATGAACCAGGAGGCCGGCGGCGCGGGCCTGACCCGCGAGGCCACCGCGGAGGGCCAGCTGTTCGCGCTGCTCAACGAATACCCCCTGGCGGGCGCCACGACCCTGCTCGTGATGATCCTGGTCGGCATCTTCTTCGTCTCCGGGGCGGACGCCGCCTCGATCGTCATGGGCACGCTCTCGCAGCGCGGCACCATGGAGCCCAGCCGGGTCGTCGTGATCGTCTGGGGCGTGCTGACCGGCGCGGTCGCGGCCATCATGCTGCTCATCGGCGGCGGCGGCGACGCGGCGCTCACCGGACTGAAAAACCTGACCATTCTGGCCGCGGTGCCGTTCATGGTGGTGATGGCGGGCATGTGCGTGGCGCTCACGCGTGACCTGCGGCACGACCCGCTGATCCTGCGCGGTCAGCGTGGCGAGGAGGCCGTGGAGTCGGCCGTCATCACCGGCCACGAGCTCTACGACGGCGAGTTCGAACTCGCGGTCATCGGCGCCAACGGCGACAACGCCGAGGACGCCGAGGACGCCAAGGCCGCCGGCGGCACGCCGAGCGAGAAGTAGCTCCACCGAAGAGACGACGCCTCCCGGTGGCGACCGGGAGGCGTCGTCTTCTCATGGAGGGGCGCTGATCATCCAGGCGATCAGGTCAGCGCAAGGTGGCGGTGAAGGTGCGTCCGTGTGCGTGACGGGTCGCCGCCCGGACCTGGGTGCCGCCCGGCACGCGGCGCACCGTCACACCCTCGTCGGCGGTGTCCAGGCGGAGGGGCCGGCCGTGCAGGACGACCGTGACGTGGTCGCGTTTCATCGTGGGGTCGGACAGGGCGACGACCGTGCGCTCGCCGCTCCGGACGATGACCGAGGCGGGGCCGTCGACGAGCAGGCGCTCCGCGTGGCGCGGGCCGCCGCCGAAGACGTTGGCGGCGACGATCCCGAGCTGCTCGTGCTTGACCGCCTGCAGGCGCCGGTCGTTGGCCAGCACGGTGAGCGGGCCGTCCGCGTAGCCGCGCAGGCGGGCCTCCGTCGCGTTCGGGACCAGGGCGTAGGCCACGGCCGAGACCCCGCCGGCGGCCGGATGGGCGATGGAGGCGGTGAAGACGTTCTTGGTCACACTCGTGTCGGGATTGCTCGCCCGCACGACCCTGCGGCTGCGGGTCACCGTCTCCAGGCCGGCGGCGACGGGCTGCCGGGTGAGGAAGGCGTATCCGACCGACGTGCGGCGGGTGTCGTTGGCGTACCGCAACCAGCGCGGCGGCGACGTGTCGCCCGCCCGCCAGGATTCGCCACGCCAGCCCTCGCCGGTCAGCACGACCGCGTCCCCGGGAGCGGCGATGCGGCTGTCCACGGTGGTCACCGCGGCGCGGCGGCCCTGGCCCGAGACGTCCGCGGCCAGCACCACGATCTCGTCGTCGAACATGAACCACGACTTGGTCGCGCGGGCGTTGCGGTAGACGACGAAGTCGTCGGGCAGGACGCCCCGCTGCTTGGCGGTGTAGGCGGCGTCGTCCGACTGCACCATGCCGGCCACGCCGTACGCGCCGAGCGTGGCGCCGCCGGAGAAGGCGTTGCCGGCCAGGGGGAAGTAGACGTAGGTGTTCTGCGACTCCGAGGAGGAGGTGAAGTTGAGCGGATGGTCCGGGTTCTCGTACCAGAACCGGCCGTACAGGTCGGGGACCGTGCGCCGCTCCTCCTCCGGCGCGGTGATCCCGGCCAGCCGGTACGGCGAGACGGCCGTGTAGTAGTCGACGCCGAAGACCTCGCGCTGGTCCTCGCCCGAGAGGTAGAGGTAGTAGGCGCCGTCACCCTGGAACCAGGGCATGAGGTTCTCGCCGTTCATGTACTCGTACTTGCTGATCCGGTCGGAGCTGCGCGCCAGCCCGAAGGCGTAACCGGGGCGGCGGTGCACGGTCCTGTCCATCGAGTTGAACGCCACCGAACGCTCGGGCGGGTTCAGGTCGGCCGCCGGGATGGCGGAGTCGGCGCGGATGGCCGCGTAGCGGGCGATGCTGACCGGGGAGACGAACGTGCCCGTGTCGGCCTCCGGCAGGAACTTGACGTATCTCTTCAGTGCCTGCGAGCCGTCGCCCTCGACGTGGTCGGCCAGGTCGGCGATGGCCTCCACGATCACCTGGACGTCGGAGTAGCCGGTGTTCGTCCGCGAGACCGCCCGCCCCTTGACGATCTCCATCATCCACCCCTCGAAGATCAGCGGGGCGAAGCCGTCGGAGACCCAGCGGTGGACCACGCCGGCCAGGTCGGAGCCGCCGCCGCTCGTCGCGCCTTCGAGCGTCCTGAGTGTCTGCACCACGCGGGTCAGCAGGGCACGCCCGTAGGAGCCGGTGTAGGCGACCGAGTGGTGCTGGATGAAGGAGCCGTCGTGGTAGTAGCCGTCGGTGACCCCGTGCTGCAGGTCGTAGGGGTCGATCGTGGCGAAGACGGTGGCCTGGTCGGAGATGGCCTTGGAGACGCGGGCGTCGTCGCCGGTGAGCGCGCCCTGCAGGATGCGGTTGCCGGTGATGTCGGCCAGGTTGGCCCCGGTGTGGAAGCGCGAGTCGAGGTCGACGTCGCCGTCCTTGCCGTTGCGCAGGTAGGCGTCCATCGAGGCGATGTACGTGGCCGTCAGGTCGGGGCGCGTTTCCCGCACCCGCTCGTCCAGCAGGACCAGCGTCCTGCTCACGTGGGTGGGGATGCCGATCTCCCAGCTGTGCCAGTTGCCGTAGTAGCCCTTCGACTGGTCGCCGAAGTAGTGCTCGTGCAGCCACTGGAGCCCGTCGACGACCCGGCGCTGGACGGCGGCGTCACCGTCGAGCTCGCCGCCGGGGCTGCGGGTCGCGAGCGCGATCTCGTACAGGTACTGGTAGGCCGAGCGCAGCTTGGCGTCGTCGGTGCCGAGCGCCAGGCCGGCGAACAGCTCGCCGTCACCCGCCTGGTCCATCGCGGCCAGCCGGCGCCTGGCGGTGTCGAGCATCGCCGCCAGCTTGCCGGCGACCTCGGGGCGGGCGTTGACCTCCGCGGTCCCCGCGAAGGTCGCCACGGTGTTGGCGAGCAGCCGTGCGTGATCGGTCGCCGACGCGGCGGCGGCACGCAAGGGAGCGGCTGCCATCGCGAGCAGGCCGGCGGCCGGGAGGAGGGAGAGGATCTGACGACGGGACATGTGCGGCACTGCGGGCTCCATGCCATTGGGGGGTATGCCGGGCTCACCCTACATGATCTAGTTTTCCCAGCCCAGAGCGCACGTGGCTGGTCGTCACCGTACGTTGCCGGATGGCTCGCTGCCGCTTTCGCCCATGACCACCGGTGGGCCGTCGGCGAGCTTCTTCGACGGGAGGTCGCCGGATTCCACGCAGTTCCGTCCCGCGGGCAGGGCCGGCGGCCGGTCGGGGAACAGGTCGGTGACCGGCTCGTGCGAGCTCGGCGCGCGCATCTCGATGGTCATCTCGACGTCGCCAGGCAACTGCCCGAGCCCCTGGGCGACGGCGAAGTAGGACACGCCGTCCACGATCTTGTAGGCGTGCGCGGCGAACGACCACGCGTCCCAGGCGCCTTCCGCCGGCGGGTCGGGGTCACCGGACTCGCGCGGCGGCAGGCACACGGTGGCGTAGACGGTCCAGCCGCCGCCACGCAGTTTCCGCATGCCCCTCGCGGCCTGCCGCCGCGCCTCGCCGGCCGGATCCGCGGCCGGGCCGTCGGCCAGGACCACGGTCACCGTGCCCCGGGTGGCGGGCAGGTCGTCCGACTTCTGGAACGCGACCCTGCGGGCCGGCTCCTCGACGGCCTCGCCGACGAACGGCTGCGACACCATGACGTCGAGCCGCGCCTGGTCGGCGCGCGTCGTGGCGTCGGAGGCGGCACACCCGCTCAGCAGCACGCAGATCGGCACCAGCAGGAGTCGCCGGCTCATCGGGGGGTCACCACGCCCTGGACGTGGTCGTAGCCCAGGGCCGAGACGTCGCCGTTGCGGAAGTCGTCCTCGCTGACGCGGGTCATCTCCCCGCTCGGGTTGTAGAAGACCAGGTTGTCGCCCTCGTGCCCGACGAGCAGCACGTAGTGGGCCGGGTAGGAGTCGCCGATGAGGACCGGCACGGTGTGGCCGGCGTCCACCGCGCCGACGGCGTCGTTGAGCGCCGGGTTGACGGAGCCGGCGTCGGTGTCGTCGACGATCCGCCAGTCGTAGCGCGTGCCGAAGGAGTCGGCGTGCTCGTTCATCTCGCCGCTCAGCCCCCAGGGGGAGGTGCCCAGGCTCTGCGGCCACACGGTGTTGGTGGAGTCGTGGATGCGGTGCTGCTCGTCGGTGAACCTCTGCCGGAGCTCGGCGGCCGTCAGCGGGTTGCCCTTGTCGTCCGTGGTCAGGCTCAGCGCGTACAGCGGGTCGTTCATGGCGCGGGCCACCATGATCGAGGTGGAGCCGCAGGTCGTCTGGTTCTGCTGCTCCAGCTCGACGCCGTTGACGAGCACCTTTCCGCTGCTCGCCGGGTCGACCAGGCTGAGGTGCTCGCGCAACCAGCTCTCGCTCTTGCCGCGGATGGTCGAGGCGAAGGTGGAGATGTCATCGACCGAGTGGCCGGCCGCGAGTGCCTTCATCAGATAGGCGCGTTCCGCCTCGGAGCCGGCGTCGTCGAGGAGGCGTTGCATGCGGGCGCGGTCGTCGTCCGACAGCGCCTCCATCTTCTCGGCGGCCCTGGCCAGCTGCGCCGTGCTCAGGATGCCGTTCTCCTCCTGCGCGGTGCCGTCGATGCCCGCGGCCGCCAGCAGCACCGCGTCGAAGGCGTCGATGTGCGGCGACCGGACCGCGCCCGCGCGTGCCTTGCCCTGCACGTCGCGCAGCCCGCGCTGCAGCGTGTCCACCGCGGTCTCCAGGTCTTCGAAGACCCTGATGGCGCCGGTGATGGCCCCGATGGCCCGGCCGATGTCGTCGGCGATGCCGCCGTCGCCGTCGAACGGCCACACGGTGTTCCACATGTTGCGCACGATGTCCTGGGCGCTGTCGAGCTCGCCCACCGCGTCGAGCAGGTCCTGCCGGTGCTCGCCGAGCCTGCGTTTCAGCCGGCGCAGCTCGTCGGCGTATTCCGTCAGCAACGTGTCCGCCTTGCGCATGGCGGGCGCTGCCTGCTGCAGCAGGTCGTCGGTCGCTTTGAGCGCGGCGAGCGCCTCGGTGGCGGCCTCGCCCTTCCACACCGACGGCACCGAGACCTGCGTGTGGTCGAGATCGGTGGTGGCCGTGTCGATGGCGCCCGCCATCCTGCGGAAGGCCCTGCCGAGGTCGTCGATGCCGTCGGGATCTCCGGGCACGTCCCTGAGGATCGAGCCCAGCGTGTTGATCGTGCTGATGGCCTCGCCGATCATGGTGACCGGGTTGGTGATCGTCGCGAGGAAGCCGACGCCCTGCTGAAGCCGGCTGATCGCGGTCGAGACCTGCAGATAGTCGTCCGAGGTCATGGACGGTCACCGGACGTGGGCGTCTGCCTGGACCGGAGGTAGTCCTCGACAGACTCGAACCCCGCGGCTGACGCGCGCGTCGCCAGGCACCACTTCTCGAGCACCTCGCGATAGACGGTGAACTCCTTCTCCCAGACCTCGCGCACGCCGGTGACGGCGGCGGCCGGGTCGCCGAGCTCGAATTCGGGCTCGGGGGAGTCGACCTTCTCCTTCCACTCGCGGCGGGCGACCCGGAGGTCCTCCGCGGTGTCGCAGACGACTCCGGCTCTCTTCTTGATCCCGCTGTAGGCGTACAGGGCATCTGGAGAGCTCATGGTTCCTCCGGAGGTCAGCACGTGTGCGGATGGGATGAGAACGCACGGAAGAGACATACGTGACCAGGGCTGACAAAGTTTACAGTTCATCTGTCGTCTGCACTACGGCACGCCGTCTCTCCATGTGAGACGCCTGGCCGTGCGGCGCCCGCTCGTGCGGCGAAAAACCCGATGAGATCGCAAGGCCGCGAACAGTACGATGGCACCTCTCTGATACCGATCCCGGGTAAGGCGTCGCCTGATGGCTGTGAGCATGCACGACGTGGCGCGCGCCGCCGGCGTGTCCCAGCGCACGGTCTCCAACGTCGTCAACAACTACGAACACGTCCGCCCGGAGACCCGCCAGCGCGTGCTCGACGCCATGGCCATGCTCGGCTACGTCCCCAACGCCGCCGCGCGCAGCCTCCGCGCCGCCCGCACGGGGCTCATCGCGCTCGTCGTCCCCGACTTCAGGGCCCGCATCTTCGCCGACCTCGCCGGCCCGGTCGTGTGCAAGGCGGCGGCCCTCGGCTACACGGTCATGATCGAGCTGACCGGATCCGACAGGGAGCACGAGCTGCAGGTCCTGACGGGCGGCCGCAACCAGCTGACCGACGGCGCGATCATGATGGCCCTGTCACTGCGGCCCGGCGACGGGCAGCGCCGCCGCGCCGACTACCCGATCGTGCTGATGGGCGACCAGATCCTGGAGGGAGAGGTTCACCACGTCGGCATCCCCAACCGTGAGGCGTCCGTGGCGGTGGCCCGCCACCTGGTCGACACGGGCCGGCGACGGCTGATGGTGCTCGGCTACGACCCCGACGGAGGGCTGACGGCACGCATGCGCGTGCAGGGCTTTCTCGAAGGCGTCGAGCGGGCGGGGCTGCCGGCCGACGAGACCCTGCTGGTCAGGGCCGACTGGACCCGCGAGGGCGGCCGGCAGGCGATCGAGGCGCACATCGGCTCCGGGAGCCCGATGCCCGACGCCATCTTCGCGATGAACGACTCCATCGCCCTCGGCGCGCTCCGGGCACTGCAGGCCAGGGGCATCCGGGTGCCGAAGGAGGTAGCGCTGGTGGGCTTCGACGACGTCGAGGAGGCGTGCTACTCGACGCCCTCGCTGACCTCCGTCTCCCCCGACGTCGAGTCGATGGCCGCCCACGCCGTCGCCATGCTCCACGAGCAGATCACCGGAAAGCCCAGCGGGCGCACGTCGCACATCATGGTCGACTTCCATCTGAAGGTGCGCGAGTCCAGTCAGTGAGCGGCCAGGAACGGAGCCGTGGTGAGGCCGGTCACTGACCGCCGAGCCCGGTGGTGGCGATGCCCTTGATGATCTGCCGCTGGAAGAACAGGAACACCACGATCAGGGGCAGCGCGGCCAGCACGGACTTGGCCATGTTCTCGGCGAAGACGACTCCGAAGCCGGTGGAGACGGTCTCCAGGCCGACGGGCAGGGTCATGAGGTCGGGGTCGTTGGTCACGATGTACGGCCACAGGAAGTTGTTCCACGCGCCGACGAACGTGAAGATCGCCACCGCCGCGATGATCGGCCGCGACAGCGGCAGCACGATCTGGAGGAAGATCCGGAACGATCCGGCTCCGTCCACCCGCGCGGCGTCCTCCAGCTCGCGGGGGATGCTGTCGAAGAAGCGCTTGAGGATGAACACCATCACCGGCGCGACCACCTGGGGCAGGATCATCCCCCAGTACGTGTCCACCATGTTGAAGGCGAGCATCTCGTCGAAGAGCGGCACGATGAAGATGGTCCCGGGGACCATGATCGAGGCGACGGTGAGGCCCAGCAGCAGCTTGCGCCCGGTGAAGTCCAGCCGCGAGAACGCGTAGCCCGCCAGCGCGGAGATCACCAGCGTGATGGCCGTGACGCCGGCCGCCACGATCAGGCTGTTGACCATCCAGGTGGGGATGCTGCCCATCTGGAAGAGGTCGACGTAGGTGTCCCAGGTGTAGCCGCCCTCGGGCAGGATCGTCACGGGGCTGGCGCCGGCGTCCGTCTCGGTCTTGAACGAGGTGTTGATCGCCCACAGGAACGGCGCCAGCATCAGGAGGCTGAACAGGGCCAGCACCACGAAGGCCACGACGCGCCCGGGATTGATGCTTCTCATGACTTGTCGGACCTCCGGGCGAACCGCAGCTGCAGCAGCGACAGGATCAGGATGATGGCGAAGAAGATGTACGAGATCGCCGAGGCGTAGCCGAGCCGGTAGTTCGTGAACCCGGTGTCGTAGACGTACATCAGGATCGAGCGGGTGGAGTCGTCGGGGCCGCCGGCCGTCATCTGGAAGATCTGGTCGAACACCTTGAGCGAGGCCAGCACCTGCAGCACGAGGATGAGCATGGTGATGTTGCGCAGCAGCGGCAGCGTGATCGAGAACAGCTGCCGCCACTTGCCGGCCCCGTCGATCGAGGCGGCCTCGTAGACCGTGCTGGGGATGTTCTGCAGCGCGGCCAGATAGAGCAGGAAGTTGAAACCGAGCGTCCACCACGTGGTGGCGACCGCGACGGCCGCCATGGCGAAGTCCGGGTCCTGCAACCAGCTCCTGCCCTCGACGCCGAAGATGCCGAGGAAGGAGTTGATCAACCCGAGCTCGGGGTTGTAGAGCCACTCCCAGAAGAGGCTGACCACGGTCGAGGCGAGCAGGTACGGCACGAAGAACGCCATGCGCCAGACCCACTGCCCCGGCAGCCCCATGTTGACCAGCAGCGCCGCCGCGAGGGCCACCACGACCAGCGGGATCGTGGTCATCGCGGTGAACAGCACCGTGTTGCCGAACGTGGTCCACACCATCGGGTCCGTGAGGGCCTCGGCGTAGTTGTCGAGCCCGACCAGCTTGGGCTCGGCCCCGGCCGCGAGGTCGCGGTCGGTGAAGCTCATCCAGATCCCGTAGATCAGGGGCCAGAGGAGGAAGAGCACGAAGGTCACGAAGAACGGCAGCACGTAGAGGAGCCCGCCCTGGCTCCTGAGGGTCTTCGACCGCGTCGTGGCCGCCGGGGTGGTGGCGCCCTTGTTCGTGAGAGTGGCCGACGTCATCGTTGCACCGCCTTGGACATGAGAACGTTGACGCGTTCGGCGAAGGTGGCGATGGCGTCCTTGACGGAGGTCTGGCCGGTGAGCGCGTTCTGGATGCTGTTGCGGAACTGGTCCATGAAGCTCGATGCCGAGCCGGTGAAGGAGGACGGCGGGTCGTAGTGGAGGTACGTCGCCGTGACCGCGTAGTCGTTGTTCGGCCGCAGCGCCTTGAACTCCGGTGTGTTGACGACGGGCTGGTAGGCGGGCGTGTGCCCGGCCTGGCCCCAGGGCAACGAGTTCTTGAGGATCTTCGAGACGGCCTCGTAGGCGAGTTCCCGTCGCTGCTCGTCGGGGTCGTCCTGATGCGGGAGGACGAACGTGTGGGAATCTCCCCAGGTGGAGTTGACGTCCGTGCCGAACAGGTTCGGGATCGGCATCGCGCCGAGGGGCATCTTCGCGTCCTGGTACTGCGGGAGCTCCCAGACGCCGGAGAAGGCCAGGCCGGTGTCGCCGCCGAGGAACCACGAGCTCGCCGTGGCGTAGTCGGCGCTGTTGGAGGCGACCTCGCCGTCGACCAGGCTGCGCATCGTCTCGACCGACTCGCCGAACGCCTCGGCGTCGTAGCCGAACGTGTCGCCCGTCAGGCCGAAGGTGGCGCCGTGCTGGGTGTAGAAGGTCCAGAACAGGCGCCACAGCTGGGCGCCGTCGCCGAGGAAGCCGTACGACAGGCCGTACTTGTGGCCGGTGAGCTTCTTGAACTCCCTGCCGAGTCTTTTCAGGTCGTCCAGGCTCTTGATCTCGGGCAGTTTCCCGCCGGACTCGAGCAGCCCGCCCTTTTCGGCCAGTTCGGTGTTGAAGAACGCCACGAACGTGTGCGAGTCGAGGGCCAGGGCGTAGAGCTTGCCGTTGACGATCGAGCTCTTCCATGTCGGGGCCGTGAACGTCGACTCGTTGATGCCGTAGCGGGCGAGCCGGTTGAGGTCCCAGGGGTCGAGCAGGCCGCCGGGCGCGTACCCGGCCAGCCGGGACATGTGCACGATGCCGAGGTCGGGCGCGCGCCCGCCGGCCGCCGACATCGCGAGTTTGGTGTAGTAGGGGGCGCCCCACGCCAGCACGACCTGCTTGATCTCGGCGTTGGGCATGTCCGCGTCGGCCTTGGACACGATCGCGTTCATCCGCTCGCCGTCGCCGCCGGTCATGAGATGCCAGAAGACGAGCTCTCGCGTGCTTCGCGCGGCGGGTCCTGTACCACAGCCGGCGAGCAGGGCGGAGAGTCCCGCGGCCTGCAGCACCCTTCGCCGGGAGAGGCGGGTATCGGGCCACTTGCTCATAAGGTGCTTCCTCGCAGAGGGTCCGGCCGGCCCTCACAACAGGGGGATGGCCGGATGTTGACTCCGGTTGGAGGGAGTGTGGCACACTCTGCTACGTAGCAAAAGGTTTTGTTTTGTCAGTTTTTGTGTTTTCCGGAAGGTTGACAGATGCCGAGTTCCGCCGTGCCCCGACCGGAATACCCCCGCCCGCAGATGGTCCGGCAGGACTGGCTCACCCTCAACGGACCGTGGCAGTTCGAGATCGACGCCGGAGACTCCGGCCTTGAGCGCGGCCTGCGCGAACGCGAGCTCTCCGGGACGATCACCGTCCCCTTCGCGCCGGAGTCGGAGCTGTCCGGGCTCGGGCACACCGACTTCATGGAGGCGGTGTGGTACCGCCGCACCGTGACCATCCCGGCCGCGTGGGCGGGCCGCCGGACCCTGCTGCACTTCGGCGCCGTCGACCACGACGCCACCGTGTGGGTGAACGGCGTCGAGGTGGCCCGCCACCGCGGCGGCTTCTCCCCGTTCACGGCCGACCTGTCGGACGTGGCGCGCCCCGGCGAGGACGCCACGATCGTCGTACGCGCCCGCGACCCCCGCGAGGGACCCCAGGCGCGGGGCAAGCAGTCGACCCGGTACGCGAACTACGAGTGCCTCTACACCCGCACGACGGGAATCTGGCAGACCGTGTGGCTGGAGCCCGTCCCCGACGTGCACCTGCGCCGCCCGCGCATCACCCCCGACGTCGCGACCTCCTCCTTCACCGTCGTCACCCCGCTGTCCGGCAACCGACCCGGCAGCTCGGTCCGGGTGAGCGTCGCCGACAAGGACGGCGCCGTCGCCACCGCGACCGCCCGCGCCGACGCGGACCTCGCCCCCTCCCTGCGCCTGGAGATCCCGCAGGACCGGGTGCGCCTGTGGGAGCCGGGCGACGGCCACCTCTACGACGTGAAGGTCGAGCTGCTCGACGACGGCGGCGCCGTCACGGACACCGTCGACAGCTACGCCGGGCTGCGCTCCATCGCGATCGACGGCAAGCGCGTCCTCATCAACGGCCGTCCCGTGTTCCAGCGGCTCGTCCTCGACCAGGGCTACTACCCCGACGGCCTCATGACCGCGCCCAGCGACGCCGCGCTGCTCCGGGACATCGAGCTGGCGCTGGCCGCGGGCTTCAACGGGGCGCGCCTGCACCAGAAGGTGTTCGAGGAGCGTTTCCTCTACCACGCCGACCGGCTGGGCTACCTGGTCTGGGGGGAGTTCGGCGACTGGGGCGCCCACGACGGGCGCGAGCAGCGGCCGACCGCGTCCTTCGTCACGCAGTGGCTGGAGGTCCTGGAACGGGACGTCTCACACCCGTCGATCATCGGCTGGTGCCCGCTCAACGAGACCCGGCAGCCGATCCACGACCGCGTCTCCCAGCTCGACGACGTCACCCACGGCATGTTCCTGGCCACGAAGCTCGCCGACCCCACCCGCCCGGTCATCGACGCGTCCGGCTACAGCCACCGGGTGCCGGAGACCGACATCTACGACTCGCACAACTACGAGCAGGAGCCCGCCACCTTCGCCGACCTGATGTCCGGCCTGAAGAGGGACGAGCCGTTCGTCAACGACGCCGACGGCCGGCCCATCTCCGTGGCGTACCGGGGGCAGCCGTACTTCGTCAGCGAGTACGGCGGGATCTGGTGGAACCCCGAGCTGGCCGGGACCGATCAGCGGGCGGACCGGCAGACGTCCTGGGGATACGGGCAGCGGGTGCGGACCGAGGACGAGTTCCACGCGCGGTTCGCCGGGCTGACCGACGTGCTGCTGGATGATCCGGACATGTTCGGATACTGCTACACGCAGCTGACCGACGTGTTCCAGGAGGAGAACGGCATCTACCGGTTCGACCGGACGAACAAGCTGGACGTGGAGCGGGTGCGCGAGGTCCAGACCCGGACCGCCGCCTCCGAACGCTGACCTCAACACCGGCTCAACACGTCCTCAACGCGCGCGTACGGACACTGCCGTCATGAAGATTCTCCAAGCGGTATCCGTAGCCGTTCTCGGGGCCGGCCTGGTGCTCACCGGGGCCGGGCCGGCCTCCGCCCAGACCGCCGGCACCGCGCCGGCCTGCGTCGGGCGGTCGCACGCCGACCTGGGCGGGTTCGCGTTCGTCAAGAACCGCTCCTGCGGCAGGGCCGTACGCGTGAAGATCGTCATCAGGTTCGGCAAGGACTCGCCCTGCTGGACCCTGCAGCAGGGGCAGATGCGCCGGCACAACTACTGGGGGAAGTACCAGAAGGTCGTCACCTGCTAGCCAGGGCGGCCTGCCTCGCGCCGCGGCCGTCAGAGGAACCGGGAGATCTCCCTCGCGGTGCTGAGCACGATGGGGGCGATCTCGTCGGCGTCCCGCTCCCCGATGGTCACCATGCCCACACTCGCGGTGGCCGGGCGTCCCGCGATGGAGATCGGGGCGGCGACACCCCAGGCGCCCGGCTGGAGCTCGCCTTCGGTGACCGAGTAGCCGACGGCGCGGGCCTGCGCTATCTCGGGGCGCTCGCCCGGGCGGGGCGGGCGGCCCGCCAGGATCGCGATCCCCGAGGCGGCGCGGTTCGAGGGGTGCCGGGTGCCCGCGCGATAGGTGACGTGGATCTGCGAGGCGCGCGGCTCGGCCACGGTGAGCACGACCGCCTGGCTCTCGTCGATGTCGAGCACCGTGATGAACGCGGTGGCGTTGCAGGTGTCGGCCAGCGCCTGCAACGCCGCCGAGGCCGCGCTGCGCAGCCGGTGTTGCACGGCGGCGTTGAGCTCGACGATGCCGAGGCCCAGGGTGAAGCGGTTGCCGACCCGGGCGGCCAGCCGGTGGTTGCCGAGCGCGACGAGGTGCCGGGAGACCGCGTTGCGGTGGATCCCGGTCAGCTGTGCGAGCTCGGTGATCGTCAACCCGTCCGGATGGTCCTTCAGGATCTCCAGCAGCCGCAGTCCGGTGTCGATCGTCTTCGACACCGCGGTGCCCGCCGTGCCGGGCTGGTCGGCGGTCATGCGGCGCCCAGCCTGGGTGCGGGGGTGTAGCGCAGCGGCAGGTGCTTGACGCCGCCGATGAAGTTCGACACCAGCCGCTCGGGAGGCCCGGCGAGCCGCATGTCCGGCAGCCGCCAGAGCAGCTCCCGGTAGAACGTGCGCAGTTGCAGCCGGGCGAACCGGGCGCCGAGGCACACGTGCGGCCCGTCCCCGAACGAGACGTGGTCGTTGGGCCGGCGCGCGATGTCGAAACGCATCGGGTCGGGGAAGCGCCGCTCGTCGAAGTTGGCCGCGCCGTGGAAGACGACGACCTTGTCGCCTGCGGCGATGGGCTGCTCGGCCAGGACCACGTCGCGTACGGCGGTGCGGCGGAAGCTGAGCACCGGCGGATGCCAGCGCAACATCTCCTCGACGGCGGTGTCGAGCAGCTCCGGGTCGTCGAGCAGCCGGCGATGCTGGCCCGGATGGCCGAGCAGCGCGACCAGCCCGCCGGGCAGGGCCGACCGCACGGTGTCGTTGCCCGCGATGACCAGGAGGAAGAAGAACATCGACAGTTCGGGATCGGTGAGACGCTGCCCGTCCACCTCGGCCGTGGCCAGCGCCGTCATGAGATCGTCCGCCGGCTCCCTGCGCTTGCGGGCGGCGAGCGCGTGGGCGTACTCGAACATGTCCTTGAGCATCGCCGGGGAACGGGGGTTGACCGGTCGGCCGTCCGGGCCGCGCTCGACGGTCGCGTGGTCGGGATCCTGGTAGCCGATCACGCGGTTGGTCCACTCCAGGATCTGGCCGCGGTCGGTGAGCGGGATGCCGAGGAGATCCGCGAGGTTGTGGATCGGGTAGTCGTCGGTCACGTCCACCGGCAGGTCGCACTCGCCCCGCTCGGCGATCTCGTCGATGAGCAGCCGGGCCCGCGTCGCGATGCCGGCGGCGAAACGTTCGACGCGCCTCGGGGTGAACACGCCGGAGACGATCCGCCGGAGCCGGCCGTGATCCGGCGGATCGAGGTTGAGCATCATCCGCCGGATGAACGACAGGTCGGCCGGGTCGGGGTCGCGGATCTGGGTGGCGCCGAGCCAGGAACTGAACTCGCTGGGCGACCGCAGGACACGCACGACGTCCGCGTGGCGGGTCACCGCCCAGAATCCGGGCCCGGCCGGCCAGTCGCCGACCTCGTGCTCCTCCTGCCAGCGCACGGGGTGGTGGTCACGTAGCAGGCGGTACGTCTCGTGCGGGATGCCCTGTGCGTAGATACGCGGGTCGAACACGTTGACCGTCGTACTCACGGGCAACCCTCCAAGGGATCGGTCAGGCGGCCAGGAAACGTTCGATGGCCGACACGAGGGCCAGCGGCGTCTCGTCCATCGCGTAGTGGCCGGCGTCGGCGAAGGTCAGCAGTTCGGCGTCGGTGTACCACTGCAGCCAGGTGCCCCGCATGACGTCGGCGGAGAGCGCGGGGTCGTGCTCGCCGGCGATGACGAGCACCGGCGTGGCGGAACCGGTCACCTCGGTGTGGAAGTCGGTCTTGGCCCAGGCGTCGAGGTACGCACGGTAGGCCGTCACCGTGGAGTTGCCCAGCGAGCCGGCCACCATCTGGTCGAGCCACACGCCGGGAAGCCGGTTGCCGGTGGTGAGGTCGATGATGGCGCGCCGGTTGCCGGGCTCCTCGGCGGACCCGGAGAACAGCGCCCAGCTCTGGTCGTCGAACGGCACGCCGGAGGCCGGCACCGGGGAGATGCCGACGAGCTTGCTCACCCGCCCGGGCGCGTCCAGCATCACGCGCTGCATCGCCGTCCCGCCCATCGAGTGGCCGACCAGGGAGAACGTCTCCCAGCCCAGCTTGTCGGCGAGCGCGATCACGTCGCCGGAGATCTCGGCGAGGGAGTACTCGCCGGTGAGGTCGCGCGCCTCGCCGTACCCCCGGTAGTCGGGGAAGGCGTAGCTGAACGCGTCGCCGTCCAGGTAGGGCTGGATGTTCCTGAAGGAGCTGCGGTCGCCGAACCAGCCGTGCAACACGATCACGTGGTGCTGCCCGGAGCCGGTGACGTCGTGGGGGAGGACGACGGGGGCCATGGTGTTCTCCTTAGCGTTCGGGGCAACCGGATGGGTCGGCGGGCGGCATCGCGCTCGGGTGCTGGGCGCCGCCGTGGCACTGCAGGCTGAACCAGACGTACTTGCCGTTCTCGTGCTGGACCGCGCCCCACTGGTCGGCCTGCGCCTCCACCAGGAACAGGCCGCGCCCGCTCTCGGCGAAGAAGTCGGGAGCCCGGCGCGTGGGGAGGGTCGGGTCGTGGTCGCAGACCGCCAGCCAGATCGTGGTGGCTCCGGCCCGTACGTTGATCCTGATCCCGGAGGAGCCGCAGGGTGGCGGGGCGGCGTGCTGGACCGCGTTGGTGACCAGCTCGCTGGTCAGCTCGGCGATCGTCGCCTCGTTCGCGGGGGAGAGCGGCAACTTCCAGGAGGTGAGCATCCCCGCCACCCAGCGGCGGGCGATGGACGAGGCGATCGGCGAGCAGGGCAGATCGCACCAGCGGGAGAGCAACCGGCTCGTGGAATCGGTGAGCACGTTCACGGCGCGCTCGCTCTCGCCGGCAGCAGGTGGCAGGTCAGTGCGCCGCCGGTGCGGGCTCTCGATCCCACGCCGCCCTCCATGGGGCGCTTGGGGGTGCGTCCGGCCTCGGGTTTCAGATCAATCGCGAACACGGCGTGGGCTTCTCCCGGATGCCCAAATAATGGGCGCGGTGGTCAAAAAACGGGCGTGCAGCGAGGAAAGCATCGGCCGGAACAGGGTCGATGTCAATGCGATTGACAGAAAAAGTCGATCATTCGTCACGACGGTTGCGAAGGCGCTGCCGCGATGTCCCGTTTGCGGCGAAATGCCGCATGTCTTTCGCCGGACACACGTCGGGCGCGGGACCGCCCACCGGTCCCGCGCCCGCTGCTGTGCCCCGGCGTCTCACCGCCGATGGTGAATCTCCTGTACGGGCTCCTGTACGGCTCTCGTACGGGCTCCTCGTCCGGGCGGTAGCCGAGCCGGCCCCGTGTCGCGACGATCACCAGGAACGCCGCCGTGGCGCCCGCGAGCAGCGTGACCCGGCTCGCGTGCTCGGCGTCGGCGATCGCGTCCACCGCCATCCGGGTATGGAACCGGCCCTTGAACGTCGGGCGTTGGGCCGGGTGGTCGGGGTTGAAGAAGTTCGCCCACGCTTGGCGGTAGGTCTTCAGCACCGCTTGCGCTGCTTGGGCGGGGAGTCGAGCCAGCCAGTCGATCTCGTGGCGGGCTTGGCGTATCGCAGTGTCGCATTCCTTCAGCGAGGCGAAGCGGCCTTGGCGGAAGGTGAAGTGCGGCGCCCGCTTGGCTGACGGTGGCGAGCACGCCAGCCGCGCACCCTCCTCGTCGCTCCCGCGTACACCCCATTCGAGGTACAGGTAGGGGCACCTGTGCGGAGAACGCCCAGTGAGCGCGCCGTTCGCAGGTGCGGCGCATCGCCGGGGGCCCGGCCGCGCGGCGGCCGGGCCGGACGCGTGCGCGGGTGAAAGTTTCATGGGCCGGAATATTCGCGAAGGAAGTGTCCGGCCATTTGGCGCGCATCTCGGGCGTTCGCCGGCGGACCCTTCGGCCGGCACGTAGTTGACATTTGTATTGGTTTTTGGAGAACCTGTTTGGGAGCGCTCCCACGATTGGTTCCGAACCTTCCTCTTGAAAGGACACATCGGTGGATTCACTGCTCAAGAATCAGGGGCTCTTCCTGGCTCTGTACCGGATCGTGATAGGGCTGCTGTTCGCCTGCCACGGCGCGGCGACACTCTTCGGCGTGCTGGGCGGTCCGCAGGGCGCGGTGCCCGGCATCGGCCAGTGGCCGGGCTGGTGGGCGGCCGCCATCCAGCTGGTCGGCGGCGTGCTCGTCATGCTCGGCCTGGGCGCGCGTGCCGCCGCCGTCATCTGCTCGGGCAGCATGGCCTACGCCTACTTCTTCGTCCACCAGCCGCAGGCGCTCTTCCCCATCCAGAACGGCGGGGAGAAGGCCGCGCTCTTCTGCTGGGGTTTCCTGCTCGTCGCCGTCCTCGGCCCCGGACGCTGGGCGCTGTCCACGCTGCTCGCCCCCTCACGCCCTCTCGCACACGAAAAGAGATGACGGCGGCGGACTTGCGCACCTGCCTATTGTCATTGCCGGCACGGGAGCTATTCCTGGCCGCCGGAATTCCTCGCGCACGCGAAAACCCGTCCGCGTGATTCAGATATTCACCACGATTCGGCCTCCGGTCAGATATCCGTCCAGGGCCGGAGCTTTTCTGGATTGAGCACGGCCCAGATGCGCTTGATCCGGTCGCCTGCGACGTCGAACGCCATCACCACGATGGTGGCGCCGTCCTGCTGGGCCACGAGCCCGGGCCGGCCGTTGACCGTGCGCTCCAGGATGGTCACGTCGGGCGCCAGGCGGGCGATCTCGACGAAGCGCCGCGCGAGGCGCTCGCGGCCCTCGATCGGGCGCAGCACGGCGTTGACGACCCCGCCACCGTCGGCGGTGCCCGTGACGTCGGGGTCGAGGAGGTTGACGAGGGCGTCGATGTCCTTGGCCTCCCACGCCTGCTTGAAGTCCCTGACGATGCCGGCCTGCCGGGCCGCGGGGGCCTGGGGCGGTCGCGCGGTGCGGATGCGGCGTCGGGCCGAGGCGGCCAGCTGGCGGCAGGCCGCCTCGGTGCGCCCGACGATCCCGGCCACCTCGGCGAAGGAGTAGCGGAAGACGTCGTGCAGGATGAACGCCACCCGCTGGGCGGGAGTCATGGATTCGAGCACGACGAGGAAGGCCATGTTGACCGACTCGTCGAGGGTGACCCGATCGGCCGGGTCGGTCCCGGTGGCGCCCGGCCGGCCGGCACTCCATTCCGACTGCTCGGGCAGCGGCTCGGGGATCCATTCGCCCACATATCTCTCGCGCCGGGCCCGCGCCGAGCCGAGCAGGTCGAGGCAGATGCGGCTGGCGACCGTCGTCAGCCAGGCGCCGGGGGAGTCGATGGCCTCCTGCTGCCGCCGGGACATGGCGTACCAGCGGGCGTACGTCTCCTGCACGACGTCCTCCGCGTCGGCCAGGGAGCCGAGGAGCCGGTAGGCGAGATTGATCAGGTGACGCCGCTCGCTCATGATCGCGCTCAGGCCCGGATCGGGCCGGGCGTGTGCCGGCTCGGATGGGGTGGTCATGGTGCCGCGGCTCCCTCGTTCGCATCTGTCCCTACCCGTACGACGAGACACGGCACCGAACTGTGAGGGCGGCGAAGTGGCTAGTCGTCCTCGGTGAACACCATCTCGCGGCGCTTGCGGATCGTCGGGAGGACGGCCACGACGAGCGCCGCCAGCGCCACGGCCAGCAGCACCGCGGAGATCGGCCGGGTCAGGAAGACCGACGCGTCGCCGCGAGAGATGATCATCGCCCGCCGCAGGTTCTCCTCCAGCAGGGGCCCGAGGACGAAGCCGAGCAGCAGCGGCGCCGGCTCGCAGCCGCACTTGATCAGGATGTAGCCCAGGAGCCCGAAGAGCACGATCGCGTAGACGTCGAACGCGTTGAACCCCAGCGAGTACGTCCCGATCGAGGCGAACAGGATGATCATCGGGAACAGCACCTGGTACGGGATGCGCAGCATGCGCACCCACATGCCGATCAGCGGCAGGTTCAGCAGCACGAGCAGCACGTTGCCGATCCACATCGACGCGATCAGGCCCCAGAACAGCGCGGGCTCGTCGGTGATGACGTTCGGGCCGGGGGTGATGCCGTGCACGATGAACGCGCCGACCATCAGCGCCATCACCGGATGGGCGGGCAGCCCCAGGGTGAGCAGCGGGATGAACGACGTCTGCGCGGCCGCGTTGTTGGCCGACTCGGGGCCGGCGACGCCCTCGATCGCGCCGCGCCCGAACTCCTGCGGCCGCTTCGAGATGCGCTTCTCGACGGCGTACGAGGTGAACGAGGCCAGCACGTGGCCACCGCCGGGCAGGACGCCCAGCGCGGCGCCGAGACCGGTGCCCCGCAGGATCGGTCCGACGATCCGGCGCCGGTCCTCGCGGGTGGGCCAGAGATTCTTCACCTTGCTGACGATCGCCGTGCGGGTCTGCTCGTTCTCCAGGTTGCGCAGGATCTCGGCCACGCCGAACATGCCGACGGCGACCGACACGAAGTCGATGCCTCCGTACAGCTCGCGCTGGCCGAAGACGAACCTGGGCGTGCCGGTGTAGATGTCCTGGCCGACCGTGCCGAGCAGGACGCCGAGGAAGATCATCGCCAGGGCCTTGATCGCGTTGCCGCGCGCCAGCGCGATCGACACGATCAGGCCGAGCAGCACCAGCGAGAAGTACTCGGCCGGGCCGAACTGCAGCGCGACGCGGGCCAGCGGCGGGGCCGCGATGGCGAGCGCGACGGTGGCGATCGTGCCCGCGATGAACGACCCGATCGCGGCGGAGGCCAGCGCCGGGCCGGCCCTGCCCTGCCGGGCCATCTCGTGCCCGTCGAGCGCGGTGACCGCCGCCGACGACTCGCCGGGCAGGTTGATGAGGATGGCGGTCGTCGAGCCGCCGTACTGCGCGCCGTAATAGATGCCGGCCAGCATGATCAGCGCCGTCACCGGCTCGAAGTTGAACGTGATCGGCAGCAGCATCGCCACCGTCGCCGTCGGCCCGATGCCGGGCAGCACGCCCACCGCCGTTCCGAGCAGCACACCCACGAAGCAGTAGAGGACGTTCTGGATCAGGAGGGCCGTCGAGAAGCCCAGGGCGAGGTTGTCGAGAAGTTCCATGCCTCAATCCGGATGTCGCGTCAGAACCCCAGCCACGGGCCCCAGAGCGGGAGCCGCAGCTGGAGCCCGACGACGAAGATGAGCGTGCCGGCCAAGGTGAGCCCGGCGGACACGGCCACGGCCGTGAGCAGCCGCACGCGCGAACTGGCCAGCGTGGTGAGCAGGGCGGTCACCGCCGACGCCGGCACGAACCCGAGCCCCCGTACGGTGAACCCGAAGAACACGAGCGCGAGCGTGATGGCGGCGACCGCACGCCAGGGGATCCGCCCGAACACGATCGCCTCGCCGGCGATGAGCCCCTTGATGACGATGGCCAGGCCCAGCGCGGCCACGAGCACGCCGACCAGCAGCGGGAAGGCGCCGGGGCCCATCCGCAGCGGGGTGCCCAGCTCGTAGCCGAGCGACCCCACCACGAATGCGCCACCGATCAGGATGAAGATTCCCCCGGCGAGGACGTCGGGGAAGGAGCGGCGGCGCTCCACCTCAGGAGGCCTTGACGCCGGCGTCGGCGATGACCTTGCCCCAGGTGCCGAGCTGCTCTTCGAGCTTGGTCTTGTGCGCCTGCGGGGTCGCGCTCTCGGCCGGGACGGGCGCGGTGCCGAGCTTGGCCATCTGGTCGATGACCTTCTGATCGGCCAGCGCGGCCTTCAGCGCCTCGGACAGCTTCTGCACGACGTCCTGCGGCGTGCCCTTCGGGACGTAGAGCCCGTGCCACACGCTGACCTCCAGGCCGGGCAGCCCGGCCTCGGCCGTGGTGGGCAGGTCGGGCAGGCTCTTGACCCGCTCCGGCGTGGTGACGGCGTACGCCTTGACCTCGCCGGCGGTGATCTGGCCGCTGGTGTTGGTCGTCTGGTCGCACATGAAGTCGACCTGGCCGCCGACGAGGTCGGTCAGCGCCGGGCCGGTGCCTTCGTACGGGACCTCCTGGAGCTTCACCCCGGCTGCGGTCTGGAACAGCAGGCCGCACAGGTGGGACGCGGCGCCGATGCCGGCGTTGGCCAGCGTGACCTTGTCGGCGTTCGCCTTCACGTGGGCCACGAGGTCCTTGAGCGTGGCGGGCGCGAAGTCCTTGCGGGCGACGACCGTCATGGGCACCTCGGTGACGAGCCCGACCGTCTCGAAGCTCTCCAGAGGCTGGTAGCCCAGGTCCTTGTAGAGGGCGGGCGCGGTCGACATGCCGATGTGGTGCATGAGCACGGTGTAGCCGTCGGGTTCTGCCCGCGCGACCTCGCCGGCGCCGACCGTGCCGCCCGCGCCCTCGACGTTCTGCACGACGATCTTGCCGCCGAGCTTGGCGGCCATCGGCTCGGCGATCAGGCGGGTGACGGTGTCCGTCGGGCCGCCCGCGCTGAACGGCACGACGATCGTGATGTTGTCGTCAGGGTAGCCTCCGCCGGCGTCGGCGGTGCCTCCACCTCCGTTGCCGGAACACGCGGCGATGAGCGAAACGACGCCGATCGTGGCGATCATCCGCGCGGTGGCCCGGTATCTGCTGGACGTTCTCATGTCGAGGCCTCCTCGTCAGCGCATTCGCTTCCGTCGGTGAGTGCGCGGCCTCAGTCTGGGCTGGCAGGGGCGCGGATAGTGTCAGAGGAATCCCAAGGAATGCACAAGATGTCAGAGAAATCCCAAGAACGGGCTAACACCGGCGTTTGACCGGGTCGTACAATCCACTATGCGGATCACCATCATCGAGGATGACGACCGCGTGGCGCGGGGTCTGGTGACCGTCCTGGCTCAGGCCGGGTTCGAGGTCCACCGCATCGCCACCGCCGCCGAAGCCGTGCGCGCCGACCCCACCGACGTTGTCCTCGTCGACCTGGGCCTGCCCGACGGCGACGGGCTCGACGTGATCCGCAAGCTGCGCGACCGCCCGGAAACCGCCGTCATCGCCGTGACGGCACGCTCGGAGGAGCACGAGCGCGTACGCGGCCTGCGCGCCGGCGCCGACGACTACATCGTCAAGCCGTTCGGCATCCCGGAGCTGCTGGCCAGGATCGACGCCGTCCTGCGGCGCACCCGGCTGGCCCGCGCCCTCAGCCACCCCGACGAGCCCCTCGTCCTCGGCCCGCTGCGGATCGGTGTCGGCACCCGCGAGGTCACCGTCGACGGCGCCCCCGTGACGCTGACCCGCAAGGAGTTCGAGCTGCTCCTGCTGCTGGCCAGGCGGGCCCCCAACGTGGTGAGCCGCGACGTCATCCTCGACCAGATCTGGGGCGCCACCTGGGAGTCCTCCAGCCGCACCCTCGACACCCACATCGCGGCGCTACGGCACAAGCTCGGACCGGCCGTGGTCATCCGTACGATCCACGGGGTCGGCTACCGGCTCCTGGCCGAGCGGCCGGAGCCGACCGGCTGACCCGCCATGCACCGTCGCCTGCTCGTCGTCCTGGTGCCCCTCGCGGTGCTGCTCGTCGCGGCGCTCGGGGTGCCGCTCAGCGTCACCGTGGCCGAACGCGAGATCCAGGAGACGTACGTCGACCGGCTCAACGACGTCGGACGGTTCTCGTCGCTGGCCGAGACCGCGCTCTCGACCGGGCGTACCGAGGCGCTCCAGCAGGAACTGGCCCGCTACCACGAGCTGTACGGGATCCCCGTCGCGGTGATCGACACCTCGGGCACGGTGCTGCTCGGACCCGCGGACGCCTACCAGGAGGCGGCCCGCAAGGAGCCGGCGCTGCCCCGCATCGTGACGGCCGCGCTGGCCGGGGCCAGACCCGAACCCTCAGGGGAATGGGCGCCGTGGGACGACTCCGCACTCGTGGTCGCCGAACCCGTGGGCCGGGACAGCGAGGTCGTCGGCGCCGTCGTGACGATCTCCGACCTGTCGAAGACGCGCTCCCGCATCCTCGCGCGCTGGGCCCGGCTCGCCGGTCTCGGACTGCTGCCGCTGATCGCGCTCGTGGCCGTCGCCTGGCCGGTGTCGGCGTGGGTGCTGCGGCCGGTGCGCGAACTGGACGCGGCCAGCTCGCGCATCTCCCAGGGCGACCTGACGATCCGCGCGGACGCCGAGGCGGGCCCGGTCGAGCTGCGGCGGCTGGCCGAGTCGTTCAACACCATGATGGACGCCGTCGAGAACGCCGTGCAGCGGCAGCGGGCGTTCGTGTCCGACGCCTCCCACCAGCTGCGCAACCCGCTGACCAGCCTCCGGCTCGCCGTGGAGAGCCTGGAACCGCACCTGGGCCCGGCTGACGGGTCCGGGAACGGGGCCGGCGACAGGGCCGGCGACGGGCGTCAGGTGTACGCCGTCGCCGTCGACGAGCTGAAAGCCATGCAGCGGATGCTGAACTCCCTGCAGGCCAGCGCGCGGATGGAGAGCATAAGGACGGCGTCGCCGGTGGACCTCGACGCGGTACTGGCGACCCGGGTGGACCGGTGGCGGGCGCTGACGGAGAACGCGGGGCAGACGCTGGCGGTCGACGTACCGCCGGGTCTGCGGCTGCTGGAGCCGTCCGGAGGGCTGGGCAGCATCCTGGACGAGCTGATCAGCAACGCGTTGCGGCTGTCGGACGCGCGGGCGGTGGAGGTGACCGCCCAGGCCGATCCGGGCGAGACCGGCGGCCCAGGCGGTGGGCCCAGTGATGGGCAGGGAGATGGGCCCGGTGATGGGCAGGGTGATGGGCAGGGTGATGGGCAGGGTGATGGGCCCGGGGCCGGTTCCGGGGGCGGTGGGGTGGTCACGATCGTCGTCCGTGACGACGGGCAGGGGATCGACGCGTCCGAGCGGGTCCAGGCGCTACGGCGGTTCTGGCGCTCGCCGCGGCACCAGAACGTGCCGGGGACCGGCCTCGGACTGGCGATCTGCGCCGACCTGGTGGGGGCGGCCGGGGGCGAACTGCGGCTGGAGGACGGGTTGCCGCGTCCGGACGGGTCGGGGCACGGATTCGCCGCGGTGGTCGCGTTGCCCGCCGTGCCCCGGGTGGCGTCGCCGCCGGACGCGCCGGCTCCTGCCCCCGCCTGAGCCTCGCCTGCGACCTCCGGCACGAGCCTCGCTCGGGACGCCTGAATCCCCAGCCTGAGACCTCCTGAATCCCGCGGCCTGAGACCTCCTGAATCGGGCGACGGAGACCTCGGCCGGCGCTCGGGATCAGCGCTTGCGGTCGCGGAACCAGGCGGCCGCGCCCGGATGGAGCGGGATCGACGCGGTGGAGATGCCGGTCCGTACGTTGATCTGCCACGCCTCGGGTATGGCTTCCGGACCGCCCCCGGCGGCGTCGGGCCCGCCGGAGGTGATCGTGCCGGTGTGCGTGAAGATCGTGTCGGTGATGGCGTGGACCAGGTCGTCGGGCAGGTCGTTGCGCGCGAGAAGCACGTTCGGGACGGCGACCGTGCGGGTGGCGGGGACACCGGCGTAGGCGGTCGCGGGGATCATGGCCGGGGTGTAGGGACCGGGGAACGCCGTGAAGAGCGCGGGCGCCTGCTCGTCCAGGTGGATCAGCCGGATCGCGTGTTGCCTGGCCAGCTCCGTGATGGCGGGTGTCGGGACGCCGGTCAGGGAGAACATCGCGTCGATCTCGCCGTCGCGCAGCGCCGCCGCCGATGCGGCCTGGCTGAGGTAGTGGCCGTCGGCGTCCACCGGCCCGGACTCCAGGACCCGCAGCGAGGTGAACTCGGTGCCCGAGTCGCGGGCGCCGAGGGAGACCCGCTTGCCCTTGAGGTCGCGGAACTCCTCGATCGGCGAACCGGCCATGACCACGAGGTGCAGGTGGCTCTCGTACAGGCGGCAGATCGCTGAGAGCCCCTCGGGAGCGCTGCCGTCAGCCATGATCAGCGCGTCGAGGCTCGTCAGCCCGAGCTGCACCTCGCCCGCCCGCAACATCCGGATGTTGTCGGTGGACGCCCCGCTCGGCACGGTGCGCACGGTGGCGCCCGGCACCCGCTCGGAGATGTGGCCGGCCAGCGCGCCGCCGATGCGCCGGTAGACCGCCCCCGCCGGCCCGGTGGCCAGCCGCAGGTCGACCTCGTCGGCCTCGGGCTGCTGGGCGCACCCGGCGAGCAGCCCTCCAGCGGCCAGGAGCACCGCCCGCCGGCTGGGCCGCGGCTCCGGGTTCAGCAGCACCATGCCCGCGATGATACGGACGGGGCCGCACCGCCAAGAAGTACCGATCGGCCGTTACGTCGACTTCTGCCACACCGAGACGTGGGTGCGGCTGTCGCTGGTGAACGGCTCGCGCTTCCAGCCCGCCCATCGCTCGCGCAAGGTCATGCCGGCGAGCCGTGCCATCAGGTCGAGTTCGGCCGGCCACACGTAGCGATGCGGCGTCGAACGGGTCTCGAGCCGGCCGTCCACCACCCAGTAATGGTGGGAGACGGCGATCTGCGATGCCACGTCGTACTCCTCGAAACCGAGATGTTCCTGGGTCACGGTGAACGGATGGACGGTCTGGCCGGGCGGGAGACGCCGAAGCTCAGGGACATAGACCTCGATGACGAAACAGCCGCCTGGTGCCAGCTGCGCCGCCACGGTGCGGAAGCATTCGACCTGTTCGTCTTGCGTGTGAGGTTCGTGATGGTGTTGCGCACCAGGTAGGCGAGGGTGAAGGTGGCGCCCGCCTGGGTGGTGGCGAAGTCACCGATGGTCACGGGGATGTTCTCCGCGCCCGGTTCGGCCCGTAGCCGCGCCACCATCGCCCGCGACAGCTCGATGCCGTGCACCCGAACACCGCGCCGGCTGAGCGGCAACGCGATGCGCCCCGTACCGATGCCCAGTTCGAGAGCGGCGCCGCCTGGCCCGGCCAGGTCGGTGAGGAACCGTACAGCGGGGTCGACGACCGCAGGGTCGAACAGTTCCGGCCATTTGGCTTCGTACGTCCGTGCTGTTCGTTCGTCGAAATTGTCTTCGGGCACAGCCTCTACCGTGCCCGGAACGCTGGGCGATGACCAGTCAGACGAGGTCTCCCACGCGCAGGACGGCGCCGAGGCTGCGGCGGCCGCTGATGAGCGTGTGCGCATACGCGCCGAGCACGGCCACGGCGGCCAGCCCTGCCGCCAGCGCGCCCGGCACGAACAGGTTGAGCGCGTAGTCGCCGACGGGCAGGTCACCGGCGTACGGCGACAGGTCCACGGCGGGCCCGAGCGCGGCGGGCAGGCCGAGGCCCAGGCCGAGCCCGGTCAGCGCGGTGACCAGGATCATGGGCAGGATCTCCAGCACGGTCAGCCGCTGCGCCTGACGCTCCGACAGGCCGAGGGTGCGCAGGAACGACACCGCCCTGGCCCGCTCCGCCGCCCCGACCATCAGGCCCAGCACGACGGCGGCCAGCGCGTACGCGGCCAGTGCGACCGTCACCACCACGAGCGCCCAGCGCACCGCGCTCGTCAGCGGATCGTCCCTGATGGCTGCCAGGGTCGTCTCCTGGGAGGTGATGGTGGCCGATGGGACGAGCCGCGCCAGCGCGGAGAGCGAGGCGTCCCCTTTGATCAGCAGCGTGTTCACGTAGGGCCGGACCTGCACGTCGATGGGCACGACGAGGAACTTGCCCTCGGTGAAGAAGCCGGGCACCGACTCGATCACGCCGCGCGTGGCGAGCTTCAGCCGCGACTGCCAGCCGATCTCGAACGTGCCCCGGCCGCGCAGCTCGGGCGAGACGAGCGCGCCGTCGGACAGGGCGGGCAGGTCGAGCGGGGTGCCGCCGAGGATCTGCCGCCACCGCGCCACGTCCACGGCGATGGCCGCGGCCCGCTCGCCGCCGTACCCGATCTGCACCTCGCCCGTCTGCGCGGGCACCACCTGCTCCACCCCGGCAAGGCCGCGCACGCGCTCGATCGCGTCGGCCGGGATCTCGATGTCGGAGGTCATCCTGATCGGCGCGCCCGCCTGCTGCCAGGACGCCTGCAGCTGCGTGCCGGCGATCCCGTCGGAGATCACCGCGGCGAACACCGACACGCCCAGCGCGGGCAGCAGGATGAGCACGGGCAGCACGCCGGCGGGGCGGGCCCTGGCCGCCCGGGTCAGCCCGAGGAACGGCACCGCCGCCCGGCCGCGCGCGGCCAGCCGTACGAGCAGCCGCAGCGGGTACGGGTAGCAGCGCAGGGTGATCAGCGCCGCCGCCGCGGTCAAGGCGACCGGCACCAGCAGCAGGAACGGGTCCTGCCCCGCGGAGTCGTCCAGCCCGCGCGCCCGCAGCAGGTAGGCCCCGGCCGACGCCAGCACGACGACCAGCAGCTCCAGGGTGATCCGCCTGGCCGAGGGCCGGGCGGCGGCCACGTCGTCGCGTCGTTCGCGCAGAGGTGTGCGGTGCACGAGGGCCAGGCGCACGGCGGCGAACCCGACGGCTACGAGCACCACGAGCACCGGCCCGGCGTGCACGATCGGCAGCGCGGGACCGGGCACGAGGGACGACAGCGCGTACCCGGCCAGGGCGCCGGGCGCCACGGCGAGTCCGGTGAGCGCCGCTGCCGTGCCCGCCACCTGCCGGAGCGAGCCGCCGCGCGCCCGCGCCAGCGTCAGCGCGTGGTCGAGCCTGTCGGTCAGGAGCTGCACGGCCAGCACGATCACGCCGACGGCCACGGCGAGCAGCCCGCCGAGCACCAGGAACATCACGGTCCGTGCGGTGGACAGCTCGGCCAGGAAGTCACCGAGCAGCTTGGGCAGCGCGGTCCGCAGGTGGAAAGGGGCGGCCGTGCCCATGGGCTGCAGCGCCACCACCCGGTCGAACTCCGCGACCGCCGTCCGGAGGTCGCCGGCGGCCCGCGCGCTCGCCGCGCGCGGGTCCACGGGCAGGGTCCAGCGGTAGGTCAGGTAGCGTTCCCTGCCGCTGAGCACGCCCAGCCCGGCCTCGGAGATCAGCGCCGTGATGTGCTTCTGGAGCGGCTGCAGCCGCAGGACGTGCAGGACGTCGAGGTGGTGCGACCAGTAGCGGTCGGCGGGGTCCTTCGCGCGGAAGACGCCGACGATCTTCACGCCGGCCTGATCGTTCTCACCGACGATCTTCGTCTGGCCCAGCCGCAGCTCCATCTTGCCCAGGGCCTCCTCGACGACCCCGGCCTCGAACACGGGGATCGTCCGGCCTTCGTACCGCATGGTCGCGATCGCGCCGGGCGCCCGCCCCTGCACCCAGTCCACGCGCCGGTCGGCGTCGGAGAGCCAGCCCAGGTTGATGTACGACTGGCCGCTGGTGCCGGTGATCGGCGTGCGGATGGTCTTGGCGCTCATGTGACCACCGGCTGCGGCCAGCGGGCGCAGCCGTGCGGGCATGATCCGGCGCCAGAGGCGGTCGAGGGAGTCGAACGGGGCGCGTTCGCGAAGGTCCTCCTCCCGCGAGCTCGACTCCATGGTCACGGTCAGGTCGGCCAGCACGGCGGGGGCGGAGCTCAGCGCGCGGCGCAGCGCCTCGTCGTACGACGCCTGCGTCGCCCTGGGCAGCCCCGCGACCAGCAGGCAGGCGCTCAACGTCAGCGCGAGGAGCACGCCCATCGTGCGCAGGTGCTCCCGTGCGAGTCGCCAGAACCGCACCGTTTCTCCCGAGAGTCGAGCCCTTGCCCTGCGTGGGTCGTGTGCCGGCGCGGCGACGGTCGCGGCCGGGACCCGGGCACCGCGCAGGCTACGGCCTACGGGTGCGGCGCCGCGTACGTGGACGTGCCGTCACGCCCTGGCCAGGGGAATGATCCTGCGGAACTTGCCACCGGGCGACTGCTGCGGTGGTTCCTCGGCGCGTTCGAGGGTGACGGCCCCGGCCTGGTGCTCGGCGAGCAGGTGGGTCACCTGGTCGCGCGTGGTCTCCCACACGCGGTCGGCGTCCGCGCCGTCGGCGGTTCGCAGGCGTACGCGCAAGGTGGTGGGTGCCGTCTGGACGAGCTGGAACTGCTCGACGCCCGGCACGTGCAGCGCGGCGCCGAAGACCATGGGGGAGATGCTGACGTGGTCGCCACCGCCGGTGGGGAAGGCGAGCAGCTCGGCGGCGCGGCCCTGCACCCGGATGGCGGGCAGCGGGCTGCCGCAGGGGCAGGCGTCGGGCCGGACGATGACGTTGTCACCGAGGTCGTAACGGAGGATCGGCTGGACCCGGTTGGCGAGGTTGCTGATCAGGACGGTGTGCGAGAGCTGACCCGGTGGGACGGGCCGGTGGTCGGCGTCGACCGGTTCCAGGACGACCCAGTCGCTGTTGACGTGATACCAGCCGTCCGTGCAGCCGGCGCTCAGGAAGCCGCACTCGGCCGAGGCGTAGGTGGCGCGGACCTTGGCTCCGAACGCGGTGGCGATCCGCTCCCGGGCGTGCGGAGACAGCGTCTCACCGCCCGGGATGACCAGGGAGGGGTGGATGCGCAGGCGGCCCGCTTCCTGCTCGCCGGCGAGCAGGGTGAGCATGCCTGCGAAGCCGGCGACACTGGCGGGGTTGAACCGGTTGAGCTGGTCGACCAGGTCCGCGATCGGCTGGTTGATGGGGAAGATCCGCATCATCCGGCCGAGCCATGGCCTGTCCAACGCCATCCGGGCCGGTCCCGCGACCGTGGCGAAATGGCCGCCGGGCGCGGTGACGATGGCGGTACGGCCCGCGCGGGCGAGGGTCCGGACGACGTCCCCGGCCGACAGCCCTCCACCGGAGCGCAGGCCGAGGCCGGTGTGCACGGTCATGTTCCGGTCGTCCAGCACGAAGAGGCCGCGCAGGCCGCTGGTGCCGGTGGTGGTGACCACCAGGTAGCGGCCGCAGAACGGGTGCCCCACGAGACGCGGGTCGGCCACGAACGCCTCGGCCTTCTCGAGAGTCACCTGCCGGTCGGTGACCCAGTCGTCGAAGCGGGCCATCAGCGCCTTCTTGTCGGTGGCCGGAAGCAGCGCCGGGTCGTCGACCTGATCCGGCAGGCCTTCGTACAGTTCGCGGTAGTAGGGCGAGTGGGCGCGGGCGTAGGCCACCGCCTCGGCCAGGCGGGCACGCCGGCGCCGCATGAGCCCCGCGGTGCCCTCCCGCGCGGCGCGTCGTGCGTCGCGGGCCACCTGCCGGACGTTCTCCCTCATGGTGGGCCGATCCTTTCTGCGGTATGCCGCCGGCCTTGTGGGCCGGTCCGAGTTACGCGCCTTCGGCGTGCGGTCGCGCCGAACGCAGGCCTTGCATGGCGATGTCGACGGCATGCCGCGCCGCCTCCCACAACTCGTCCTGCGACCGGCCGAGCTGAACGCTCGTCCAGCTCGCCTGCTGGATCGCGCCCAGCAGCGCGCCGGTCATCGCCGCGGCGGTGATGGGGTCGAGCCGGTCGGGGAACGCCTTCTGCAACTCGCCGGCGATCCGGTGCTGCAGGTCAAGCATCAGGTAGAGCCCTTTCGCCTGCAGGGCGGGCGTGTTCAGCACAAGACGGGCCGTCGCGGACAGCTCTTCGGGCTCTTTCTGTGGAACCTTGGGCCGGCGGTGGGCGGCGTACTCCTGGATCATCCTCGCCAGCACCTCGCCGGGACCCTCCTCCGGCCGGCGTTCCGCGATCGCCCGGAAGAGCACGTCGAAGTCCCGCTCGCTGCCGACCCACAGAACCTCGTCCTTGCTGCGGAAATAGTTGGAGAAGGTCTTGGGGTCGACGTCCGCCGCCGCGGCGATCTGCGCCATCGTGGTCTGCTCGTATCCCTGCTCCTCGAACAGCTTGATCGCCGCCATGACGATCCGTTGCCGCGTCTCACGCTTCTTCCGCTCCCGCCGCGACTCCTGCATGGACCAGAACATACGCTCACCGGAACTTCCCTGCAACCGGAAAGTTCCATGATCGGGAATTTTGTCCCGGCCGAGATCGGGCTATCCTGAGGCCGCCACTGATCACCTGATGATCACCGCCTGCTGTTCGCCGCGGCGGCGACGCTTGTCGTTCATGCAGGGCGGTGCCGGCCGGCGCGGGAGGTGAGACGTGCAAGACGACCTGGAGCAGGGCGACCGGGCCCGGGGGCGACGGGTGCGGATGATCGACGTGGCCAACTCGCTGGGGTTGTCCCGGGCCACCGTCTCGCTGGTGATGCGGAACAGCCCGCTGGTGTCGGCGGCGACCCGGAGCGCGGTCCTGGCCGAGGCCGAGCGGCTGGGATACATCTACAACCAGGCCGCCGCGAACCTGCGGACCCAGCGTAACGACCTGGTCGGGCTGGTGATGCCGGACGTGATGAACCCGTTCGTCGCCGAGGTGTCGCTGGGCGTGCAGGAGGTGCTCGGCGAGGTCGGCTTCTTCGTCACGATCGCCAACACGGTCGACCGGCTGGACCTGCAGCGACAGATCCTGCAGTCCCTGGTCGGGCACCGGGCGGCCGGCGTCGTCACCATCCCGGCGCTGACCTCGGCGGCCGACCATTTCGCCGGCATCCGCCGCAGCGGCCTGCCGACGGTGCTGCTGCTGCGGCGCATCGACGGTGTCGACCTGCCCTTCGTCGGCACTGACGAGGTGGCCATCGGCCGGCTCGGCGCCGAGCACCTGATCGCCGTGCACGGCTGCCGCCGGGTGGCCTACTTCGGCGGCGACCCGCTGGCCTCGCCGCGGGTGGGCCGGATGCGGGCCTTCCACGAGGCGGTCGCCGAGGCCGGCGCCGGCTGGGACGCGGCCTGGTCGGAGCCGCTGGAGGCGACCGCGGACGCGGCGCGCCGCCGCGCCGCCGACCTGCTCGCCGCGGGGCCGCCGCCGGACGGGGTGCTGTGCCACAGCGACAACGTGGCCTACGGCCTGGCGAAGGCGCTGCGGCTCGGCACGCCCGACGCGACGCCCTGCGCGGTGCTGGGCATCGACGACCTTCACCAGTCGGCGATGTGGAACCCGTCGATCAGCAGCATCGCCACCGATCCTGTCGAGCTGGGCCGGGTCTGCGGCCGCGTGCTGCTGGCGGAGATGGGGATGCCGGTCGAGGGCAGCCGTACGCCTCCGCCGCCCGAAATCCACGCGCGCGCGTCCTGCGGTTGCCACTGAACTATTCCACACTTGACCTACCGGTTTTTGTCGATATGGTTGACCCGTCGGTTTAGATCGATCTAAGGTCCATACCGAGTTGATGAGGCCCCATCGGCGCGAGCCCGGGGCCGGCGCACTCGACCGAGGGAGGGGGCACGGATGCCCGCAGCCGTCCGCACTCCCCGTCGCGCGCAGTGGCACCGGCGCGAGGACGGCGTCGGCCGCCTGATGTTGCTGCCGAGCCTGCTGCCCTACCTAGCCTTCGCGCTGCTGCCCATCGGCTGGCTGTTCTGGTTCAGCTTCCAGCGCTGGAACGGGTTCACGGAGCCGCGGTTCACCGGGGCCGCCAACTACGAGCGGATGATCGGCGACGGGCAGTGGTGGCTCGCGGTGCTGAACACGGTGAAGTTCGGGGCCGGCCGGCTGATCATCGAGATCCCGCTGGCACTGGTGCTGGCCTACGTGTTCTTCCGCGGGGTGCGCGCCGGAACCGTCTACCGGACGATCCTGTTCCTGCCGCACGTGTTGTCGCCGGCGATCGTCGGCATCATCTTCGTCTTCCTGCTGCGCGAGACCGGTGGGCCGATCAACCAGCTGCTCGTCGGATCGGGCCTGGTGGAGACGCCGATCCGCTTCCTGGGTGAGGCCGGCAGCGCGCTCGCCAGCCTCATCGGCGTCGGCGTGTGGGCCCACCTCGGGATCAACCTGCTGCTCTTCTTCGCCGGCATGATGACGATCCCGAACGAGCTGCTCGAAAGCGCGTCGCTGGAAGGCGCCGGTCACTGGTCGACGCTGCGCCACATCGTGCTGCCGATGCTGGCCCCGGTGACACGGGTGGTGATCCTGATCTCGATCATCGGTACGCTGCGCAGCTTCGACCTGGTCAAAACGCTCACCGACGGCGGACCGGCCGGCGGCACCGAGGTGATGTTCACCTACCTCTACCGGTTCTTCTTCGAGCCCGAATCGGTGCCGCAGATCGGCTACGCCGCCGCGCTCGGCGTCACCGCGAGCGTGATCGTCGGCATCATCTCCGTGGCCTACCTGCGGATCAGCCGGAGCGGGAGGGCGGCACCATGACCACACCCACCGTCACCGAACCCGCGACCCCGACGGCCGCCCAGCCCGTGCCGTCCGGGCGCCCGCGCCGCATCCGCCCGCTGACCGCGCTGCTGCACGCGGTCCTGATCGCGGCTGCGCTGATCATGCTGTCGCCGCTGGTCTTCGGGCTGTTCGCCTCGGTGTCGCCGCTGGAACAGATCCTCAGCAGGAACGGCGGCCTGCTGCCCAGGGTCTGGGAGTGGGGCACCTACCTCCAGGCCTGGACCACGGCCAGCTTCTCCCGCTATTTCGTCAACAGCATGATCGTCACGACCCTGGTCGTGGTGCTGGACACGCTCGCCTCCAGCATGACCGGCTACGTGCTGGCGCGGCGCCGGCTCCGCGGCCAGCGTTTCCTCGAAGGCCTGTACGTCGGCACCCTGTTCGTCGGCCTGACCACGGCGACGCTCTACCCGCAGTACGTGATCGCCGAGGCGCTGGGCCTGGCCAATCTGCTCGGGATCGCGCTGGTCCAGCTGGCCGGCATCATGCTGGTGCACATCTTCCTGATCAAGGCGTTCGTGCTCGGCCTCGGCACCGAGATGGAGGACGCCGCCCGCGTCGACGGCTGCGGGCTGTTCGGCACCTACTGGCGCATCGCCTTCCCGATGATGCGGCCGATCCTCGCCACCACGGTGATCCTCGGCTTCCAGGCCTCGTGGAACAACTACCAGGTGCCGCTGGTGTTCTCGCTCGCCGCACCCGACCTGCGCACGCTGGTCGTGGGCGTGAGCGCGCTGCAGTACGACGCCGCCGAGGGGATGACGCCGTACAACACGGTGCTGGCCGGCGCGAACATGGCGCTGGTGCCGATCGTGGTGATCTTCATCCTGCTGCAGCGGCACTTCGTGCGCGGCTGGACGGACGGGTCGGTGAAGGGATGACCCTGCTCGCTCCGGACGGCGCCCTGCTGCGCGGCTGGTCCCGCTGGTGGTTCTGGGCCTGGACAAGCTGCTGCTGGCTGCTGTTGAGCCTGCCCGTGATCACCGCCCCCGCGGCCACCCTGTGGCTGGTCGCCCAGCAACGCCGGCAGGCCCGCGGCGAGGCCGCACTCGGGCCCGGCGAGACGCTGCGGTTCCTGGCCCGCCGGCTGCTGCCCGCCCTGCGGCTGGCCGGCTGCCATCTCGGCATCGCCTGCCTGGTGCTCATCGGCCTGCTCGGCCCGTCTCCCGGCGGGCCCTACGGCTGGCTGGTGCTGGTCACCAGCGTGGTGGCCGGGGTGACCTGGGCGCTCGTCGCCCCGTGGTCGGTCGTGATGTTCGAGCGCACCGGCCGTACCGTGGCGGCGCTGCGGATGGCGTACGTGCTGGCGCTGTCGCGGATCGAGCTGGCACTGACCGCGACGGTGGCCATGCTGGTCGCCGCCGTCGCCGGGCCGTTCCTGGCGACCCAGGTGCCGTACGCCGGCCCGCTGCTGGCGATCGCGCTGCCTGCGGCCACGGCCAGTTTCGTGATCATGCTCGGCGATCGGGCCGCCGCGGTCCACGACGTGGTCTCCGCCGGCCGGATCGGGGTCCGGTTCGGTCCCTTCCGGATGAGAAAGGCCCCCTGATGATCGATCCCTCCTTGACCCGCCGCGGACTGCTCGGCACGCTCGCCGCCGGCGCCGCGGGTGTCCTCGTCGGCTGCGGCGGCTCCTCGAGCGGTTCCACCGATCCTGACGAGCTGACCACGATCGTGGTCTGGGACCGGGCGGGCGCGCACGCCAAGGCCCGGCAGGAGTTCTTCCGTACCTGGAACCAGCAGGAGGGCAAGTCTCTCGGCATCGCGGTGCGGTACGAGCCGCAGGCGACGGACAAGTACGAAGAGATCGTCCGGCTCGGCTTCCAGACCAAGAGGGCGCCCGACCTGTTCCACAGCCCGTCGGCGCAGCTGGGCGCGTTCGTCGCGGCCGGGTGGGTGCAGCCGCTGCCGGACCTGGTCGACAAGGCCGTGCTGGACAAGGCCGCGCCCTACCACCAGAAGAACAGCGAGCTGGTCTGGGGCGGCGTGCCGTATGCGGTGCCGACCACCGCGTTCACCAACCGGATGCTGATCAACACCGACCTGTTCGAGAAGGCCGGGCTCGACCCGGACTCGCCGCCCGCGACCTTCTCCGAGGTACGGGAGGCGGCGGCGGTCATCACCAGGAGCGGCAAGGGTGACGCGTTCGGCATGCTGATCCCGATCAAGGCGACCGGGTTCCGGCAGTGGAGCGTCGACATCCTGCTGATGGCGGCCGACCCGGCGCTGGCCCAGTTCGGGCTGTTCAACGCGGCCACGCAGAAGTACGAGTCGGCCAAGTACGCGCCACTGCTCGAGCTCTACCGGAGCATGCTCACCGACAAGACCGCCTACCCGGGCGCCGCGACGCTGACCGGTGACGTCGCCATCAACGCCTTCGGCAAGGGCGAGGCCGGGATGTACGTCACCAGCAGCGCGGTCGTGTCCTCGCTGGCCGATCTCGGCAGCGAGGTCAAGGCGGCCGCGGCCCCGCTGCCGGTGCCGGACGGGCAGAAGCCGGTGCGGTCGCCGATGAACGCCGGTTACCCGTACGCGATCTCCTCGACCACCGGGAACCCGGAGAAGGCCGCCAAGGTGTTCGAGGTGATGGTCGGCGACGGGATGCAGGAGGCGCTGGCCGCGAAGGCGGCGCCGCCGCTGAACGCCGCCGTCTGGGACTCCGCCGCGATCAAGGACAACGCGCTGCTCCAGCAGTTCCGGCCGGCCGAAGGCGACGAGCAGTGGCCGAAGACGCCCGGCGGCCTGCTGCAGGTGGACGGGGAGAGCGTCGACCAGACCGTGGAGAAGCTGCTGCTCGACCCGTCGGCGGCTCTCGGACCGGCGCTCACCGCCATGCAACAGCGCATGCAGGCCGCCTACGACGCCGCGGTGAAGAGCGGCGAGATCGACCCGCGGGAGTTCCAGGCGTGACGGTCCCGAACCTCGTCGTGCTGCTGGCCGACCAGTGGCGGAGCCAGGACCAGGGCTGGCTCGGCGGCGCCCGCGGACGAGCCTCCCAGGTCCGCACACCGCACCTGGACCGGCTGGCGGCCGGCGGCGCCGCGATCGCGGGCGGCTGCTCCAGCTCGCCGGTCTGCGGACCGAGCCGGGGCAGCCTGCTCACCGGCCGCCTGCCCCACCAGCACGGCGTGGTCGCCAACGACCTGCCGCTCTCGCCCCGGCTGGAGACTCTGGGGACGGCGCTGTCCGCCGCCGGGTACCGGACCGGCTGGATCGGCAAGTGGCATCTGGCCGGGCTGCCACGGGACAAGTGGGTGCCGCCCGCCGCGCGGCCGGGAATCGAGCACTGGGCGGGGGTCGACTGCTCGCATGACCACGTCGACGGCCACTACTACGTCGGCGTCGAGAGCCCGACCAGGGTCGACTTCGTCGGATACGAGCCCGAGGTGCAGACCGACCTCGCCTTGGAGTTCCTCGCCGGGCAGGACGCCCCCTTCTTCCTCACGCTGTGCTACAACCCGCCGCACGACCCGTACGACTCGGTGCCGGAGCACCTTCGCACGGGTTACCCGATCGAGCGGATGACGGTGCCGCCGAACACGCCAGACGGCGACGAGCAGCGCGAGGTGCAGCGGCTCTACTGGAGCGCGATCACGGCGGTGGACGCGCAGATCGGCCGGGTCGTGGCGGAGCTGGACCGGCTCGGGCTGCGCGAGAACACGATCGTCGTGGTCACCTCCGACCACGGCGACATGCTCGGAGCCCACGGCCTGCGGGCCAAGCAGAGCCCGTACGCGGAGGCCGTCAGGGTGCCGATGGTGATCAGCGGGCCAGGCGTTCCCGCCGGCCGCCCGGCCGGCCTGCTCGGCCTGGTCGATCTCGCTCCGACCCTGCTCGGACTGCTCGGGCTGCCGCCGATCGGGGTGTACGGCCGCGACCTGAGCGATCGGCTCAGAGCCGGCGCCTCCCTGCGCACGGAGCTGCTGATCGGCAACTGGGTCAGCTTCGACAACGGCTACGACCAGGGCATCGGCGAGTGGCGGGGCTTCGTCACCGACGAGCTGACCTACGCGCGTACCGTCGACGGCCGGCCCTGGCTGCTGTTCGACGACCGCGCCGATCCCTGGCAGCTGAACAACCTGGCCGGCGACCCGGCGGCGGCCGGCCGGGTCGCCGCGGCCGACGACCGCCTGTCGGCGCTGCTGGCGGAGTCCGGGGACACGTTCTGGCCGGCTGACCGGTTGCTGACCGAGCTGGGCCTGGTCGATGACTGGAACGCCCGCGAGATCTCCCTGCGGGGCGACAAGGCCCGGCTGCTGCCGACTCTGTGAGGAGAGACCCGTTCATGCCCACCCGCCCGAACGTGCTGTTCGTGATGACCGACCAGCAGCGGTTCGACACCATCGCGGCGCTCGGCAACCCCCATGTCGCGACGCCCCATCTCGATCGGCTGGCGGCCCGCGGGACCGTCTTCGACAACGCGTACTCCACTTCCCCGGTCTGCGTCCCGGCCCGCTACACGCTGCGCAGCGGATGCGAACCGACCAGGACCGGGGTGTACGACAACACCGTCCCCGACGGGGGACACGCCGCGATCCGGGAACGCTGCGGCCCGTACCTGGCCGAGGCGATGGGCCTGCGCGGGTACCGCACGTGGGGCGTCGGCAAGTTCCACACCGAGCCGTGGGACGCGCCGGTCGGCTACGAGGTGCAGCGGCACAGCGAGGAGTTCTACGGCAGCCCCGAGCAGCGCGCAGGGGACGCGTACGCGTCGTGGATCGCGACGGAACACCCTGAGTACGACTGGATCGAGGCGCTGATGGGGGAGCGGACCGACATGTACTACATGCCGCAGCTCAGCCCCTTGCCGGCCGACTGCACCGTCGAGTCGTGGGCCACGCGGGAGGCGATCGAGCTGATGGCCGCCGACGACGACCGGCCCTGGTTCGGATTCGTGTCCTACATCGGCCCGCACCCCCCGTTCGCGCCGCCGCTGCCGTACAACCGGATGTACGACCCCGACCAGATGCCCGACCCTGTGTGCGGCGATCGTGCCATTGACCATCTCGACCAGCACATCCCCTGGATGAACCACCTGGTCTACGCCGAAGACGTCGACCCGCACCGCGCCCGGACGCTGAAGGCCCGCTACTACGGCGAGATCAGCTACATCGACGGCTGCGTCGGCGACCTGCTCGACGCGGTGGAGCGAAGACCGGACGCCGACAACACCCTGATCTGCTTCTACGCCGACCACGGCGACCTGCTCGGTGACCATCACGGCTGGCAGAAGGAGAGCTTCTTCGAAGCGTCAGCCCGGGTCCCGTTCCTGATCTCCTGGCCGGAGCGGATCGCGGCCGGTGACCGCCGATCGGAGCCGGTCTGCCTGACCGACCTGTTCGGCCTGGCCACCTCCGCCGCGGGGCAGCCGGAGCTGCGGCAGGGGAGTGACCTGTTCGGCCTGCTGGCCGGTACGGCGCCGCCCAGGGAGACGCTCTTCGGCTACCACGGGCGGCCCGGCACCCGGCGGTTCAAGGCGATGGTCCGCCAGGATCACCTGAAGCTGATCTGGCTGGCCAACGGCGGGCACCGGCTGCTGTTCGATCTCGCGGCCGACCCGCACGAGCTCAAGCCGGTGCAGGCGGAACGGCCGGAAGACGCCGACCGGCTGACCGCGCTGCTGGCCGCGCAGCTCCGGTCCGAGGGCGTGGCCGAGGCCTTCGACCGCGAAACCCTCGGCCGGGACCTGCGGACCTTCCCGTACGAGGAATGGCCGCTGACGAGGATCCACCAGTTCGACCTGTCGCGAGGGGTCACCGGCTACGGCGCCGCCGGGTGACCGGATGGCGGTCCGTCCGGCGGGATGCGACCATCGGCGGGTGGACGCATGTGTCTTCTGCGAGATCGTCGCCGGGCGGGCTCCCGCCTACCGGGTGATGGAGGACGAGCACGCGGTCGCGTTCCTGGACATCGCCCCCGCCGCGCCTGGTCACACGCTGGTCGTGCCGCGCGGGCATGCGCGGGATGTGTGGGAGCTGCCCGAGGACGCCTGCGCCGAGGTCGCCCGGCTGGTGCATCGGGTGAGCGCGCTGCTGCGGGTGGCGCTGGCCCCCGACGGACTGTCGGTCACCCACGCCACGGGGGAGGCGGCCGGGCAGGACGTCTTCCACTTCCACGCGCACGTCGTCCCGCGGTGGCGGGGCGACGACGTGAGGCTGATGTGGAAGACCCGGCGAGCTTCGTCTCAGGAGCTGCACGAGGTGCTGGAGCGGGTGACCGCGGCCAGGTGAGCGGTGACGCGATCTTCGGCGTGCGGGTGGGCGGTCACCGGCGTCACCTCACCTCAGGAACTCCCGCGCCCCCCGCAGGCGGGTCCTGAGCCGCCGCTGGGTCATGCCGCACTCCAGGCGCACGTCCACCGGGCCGGGCACGCCGGCGTCCGCTCTCCGGGCAGAGGGCAGCCGGTCGGCGTCGAGGCCGTCGCGCCGGGCGACGAGCCGCCCCAGCTCGTACCGGCTCACCGCGTCGGCCCCGGCGACGTGGTGGATGCCGTGGTGGCCGGAGACGGCGAGTTCGAGCAGCGCCGCGGCGAGATCGGCGACGTGCACGGGGCATCGTACGTCGTCGGTGAACAGCGCTCCTCTCGCCCTGCCGGTGGCCAGGGCGTGCACCAGCGCCTCGTGCGCAGAACCGCCGCCACCGATGATCAGGGAGGTCCTGGCCGTCACCGCGGCAGGCGCGATCGCGTGCACGGCGGTCTCGGCGGCGGCTTTGGCGGCGCCGTACGGGGTGATGGGGTCGGGGGCGCACGTCTCGTCGTAACGGATGGCGGCGCCGGAGAAGACCGCGTCGCTGGACACCTGGACCAGGCGCGCACCTGCCGCGGCGGCGGCCAGGGCCACGTGCGCGGCGCCCGTCGCCGTGGTCGCCCAGTCCGTCTGCCGGAAGGCGGCGTTGATCACGACCTCTGGCCGGCGTGCCGAGATCAGCGCCCCGACGTCGTCCCGCCGGCGCACGTCGAGCGGCGACCACGCGACACCTTCCGTCTCTCCCGGCCGGGAGAGGTAGGTCGCGGCCACCTCGTGTCCGGCCGTCGAACACTGCCTGGCGAGTTCGCCGCCGAGCAGGCCGCTGCCGCCGACGATGAGGACCCTCATAGCGGGCCACCACAAGTGACCGTCACCGGTGCGGTCAGTGGTGCTCGGCGTAGTGGCGCGCGAGCAGGTCCTCGCCCCAGTCGTTGCGCAGGTCGCGCCACACGGAGTGGATGTGGTTGGCGTCGTCCTGGGTGTTGTCGTACTCGAGGAGGAACGTGGGCCCGGCGACGCAGTAGTAGTGGCCCTGCCCGCGCTCGTCGGACCCCATCCACGCGAACGTCACCTTGTCGAGCCCGGCGTCGAGCACGTCGCGCCAGCAGGTCTCGCCGTACCAGCCCGGGGCACGGTCGAAATAGCGGCGGATCAGCCGTTCGAGCAGTTCCTTGGAGGACGTGGACATGTCGGCGCAGGGCAGCCCGTGGGGGATGAGGCCGGGATCGGCCGCGGGGTCGTTGCGGGTGAGGACGTCGTCCGGGGCCGCCTGGCTGGTGACCGCGATCGAGCGCTGGTGCGGCGCGAGGTCGGCGAGCAGCGCCCGGCCCAGCTCCTCCTCCTCGGCGAGCAGCCGCAGACCCCGCTGCGGCCCGGACAGGACCATGGCCGGTTCTGCGCCGAGGAAACTCGGCGTGACGGCGACCGCGTCGCCGGCGACCGTGATGTGCACCGCGAGGTGGTGGCCGTTGACCCGCCACGTCCACGGGTCCGCTCCTCCCGGGTCGCCGAAGACCCGGAACCAGTAGCGGTCGCCGTCGATCTGGTCGACGCCGGTCGCCAGCCGGCGCCGGACGCGTTCGAGCTCGATGACGCCTCTGGCCGTGCGCGCGCCGGCCACGCCGCAGCCGGCGTCGAGCAGGGCGAGTGCCAGCTCCTGCTGCCCGGAGGTCATCTCGGCCAGCGGCAGCCCCGGACGGGGACCCGGCAGATAGGACCACTCGGTGCGCTCGGGCGAGCCGAACGCCGCCGTCGCCGCGGCCCTCCGCTCGGTGTCGAGCGAGCCGAGGAAGCGCAGCACCGCCTGGCGCATCGTATGGACGTCATGGGAACTCATGGAAGCTTCCTTAACGGGAGGAGGGAGCCGTGAAGGTCAGAACACGGGCTCTGCCGCCACGAACCGCAACATCCTGCAATCTAAACGACAGCAAGGTGGTACGGATCGCCGATCGTCCCGTTCAGCCGGCCCGCGCGGCGTGGATCGCGCTGAACGCAAGGAGAGGGGCGGCGGTCCGTCCCGGATCCTCCATGATGGGCGTGTGCCCGAGACCGGGCAGCATCTCGACCCTCGCTCCGGGGACGACGCGGTAGCCGGCGGCGGATGAGGACCGCCATCGACGATCGTCCTCGCCGAAGATCACCAGCAGCGGCTTGCCGAGCACCCTCAGCCGATCCGGCAGCGCCCGCTCCGCATCGTCGTGGTGAACGTGTGGTAGGTCATGCTGCGCACCTCGTCCAGGAACTCGTCGGGGATCCGGTAGCCCGCGCGGCTGAAGGCAGGGCCCGCCAGCCGGCGGACCTGCTCGTTGGCCGGCGGCCACTGAGAGGGCCCGATCGCGGCCGTCTCCGGGGCTATGAAGGCGTCCAGGCTCGGGCCGGTGTTGATGAGCGCGAGCGCGCTCACCAGGCCGGGCCGCTCCTCGGTGAGGGCGGTGGCGACCGCGCCGCCGCTGGAATGGCCGGCGACCAGGGCACGCCTGACGCCGAGCCGGTCCAGTGCCGCGCCGACCCGGCGCCCCTGCTCCGGGAGCGCGTAGCTGCGGTCGGCGGGTTTGGCCGACCGGCCGTGCCCGAGCAGGTCGATCCGGATGACGCGATGAGCTCCGGTCAGCATCGGAACCAGCGCGTCCCACGAGCGGGCCGAGGACGCGGACCCATGGATGAGCAGGAGCGCGGGTGCGTCGCGGGGGCCGTCCTGGCACACGTGGATGTCGCCGTCGTCCAGGGACAGCGTCGTGTTCTCTGTGGCCTCAGCGTGCGTGCCGTCAGGAATCGTCATGGTGTCACTGTGGCCGCCGGCGCGCACCGGTGGATTGGACGAATGTTCCCCTCGGCCGGCTTGCCTAGCATGGCAGGATGCGGACGTTCGTCCACGGCGCGGCGGTGTGGGGCGTCGCGCGCCCACGGCGGCCCAGGCGGGTGGCGGGTGTCACCATGGCCGGGTTCCGGGTCCGTGACCTGAGCGCGCTGCGCATGATCCCGCACCCGGCCGTGACCCTGATCGTGGAGTTCGGCGCCGGTTCGCCCGTGGTGGACCATGCCGCCGGGCGGCTGCGGGGCAGCGTCGCCGCCGGGCCGGGGATCGGGGCGGGAGGCGCGGTCTGGGCGTCGGGCGAGAACGTGGAGTGCGTGCAGGTGCGCCTGTCCCCGGTGATCGCACGCGCGGTTCTGGGCGTCTCCCCGGCCGACCTCGACGGCGTCGTGGTGGCCCTCGATGACCTGTGGGGCCGGGAGGCGTCGCGGATCCGGGAGCGGCTGGGCGAGGTCTCGTCGTGGCGCGATCGTTTCGCGCTGACGGACGCGATGCTCGCCAGCCGGCGTGCCGCGGGGCCGCCGGTGGACCCTGAGGTGGCCTGGGCCTGGAGGCGGATCGCCGGCGACCGCGGCCGGACCCGGATCGACGGGCTCGCGGCGGAGGTCGGATGGAGCCGCAGGCGCCTGTGGTCCCGGTTCCGGTCGCAGCTCGGCCTGCCGCCCAAACGCGCCGCGAAGCTGGTCCGCTTCGACCATGCCGCCCATCGCCTGGTGGCGGGCGAAGGCGCCGCCCGAGTAGCGGCCGACGCCGGCTACGCCGACCAGTCCCACCTGCACCGGGACGTCGTGGCGTTCACCGGGGTGACTCCCGCGACCGTGGCCGGCGAGCCGTTTCTGGCGGTCGACGACCTGGCATGGAGCGGCCACCTCTCCGGGGATCTCGGGCTCGGGCGCCGGCCGTCGCGGTGATCGAAGCCGGCGGCGAGATCGAACTTTCTGGCTTCCGGCGGCATCACAGCTGATGACCAACGATGGAGCCCGCCGATTCGGAGGCTGTTCGTGGAGACCATCATCGCGATGATCCTGGCGACTACCGCTCTCAGCGGAGGAACCACCTATGCGGTCACGCGCCGCGATCTGGAGGGCGGCGCAAGGGTGGCGGTCGCCCTGGCGTGCGCCCTCCTCGTGGGCGGCGCCTGCGTGTTCGTGCCCTGGCTTCCGCTGTTCGCCTTCTTGGGGAGCGTGGTGGTCTATCTGCTCGTGCGGCGCCTGCTGACGGCGAAGCTCGCGCTCGCCGCCTCGGGGGCCGTGCTGCTCGTCGGGTGCTCGTTCACCGTGCTCCTCATGATGGCCGCGCTCGAGACCATGTGACAGGCGGCCCTCGAAGGGGGCGTGGCCGGCGACGACGCGCTCACACGTCTCCGATGGCCGTCTCGTTGGCCTGCTCGGCACGCTTGTGGTTGCCCGAGTGCTCGATGATGCCGTCGGCCAGACGGTGCAACTGCTCGATGAGCGATGTGTACGCCTGCGGCATCGTCTGCAGCAGGTCCATGTATTCAGCGTCGAACCCGGCGCTGGGTTCCGCGGCGTCGCTCACCGGGTGCCGGCCGGCGACGGTGAACGTCTGCTTGGTGAGGTTGTCGAGATTCTTCACCACATCCCGGACGGTCTCCGAGGCGGCTCTGAGGCTGGTGTGGTGAACTTCCTGATCATCTGGTTGATCCCCATGCGCGTAAGCCACCTCCGACACCCTAGCCGTTCGTCAAGGGGTATGTCCGGACAAATCACCACTCAGGCACGAGGATGTCGGCCACCGGCCTGAGGAACCGGAGGCTCCACTCCTGACCGAACTGCTCTTCATAGCCGGCCGACCGCGCCCACGCGCGAAGCGCCTCGCGACCGGCCTCGTCTCCGACCCGCTGCGCCTCATCAGCAGACAGCGAGGGCTGGCCTCGCCGCTCCCGCTCGGTGTTCTCCACGTTGACGGCATCGTGGTACGCCCATCCGTATTCGCCCCCGTGTACCAGCTGCTCCCCGCGGGCGGCTGCCAGTTGCCTTCGCATCTCGTACGCCTTCACCTGCCCATCGACTTCCTCCTCGATGGCCGCCCTGATGTATTCTTCCCGCCCCATGCCGAGCGGGTTCGGCTCGCCCTCGTTGCGCGCATGGTTCACCTCGTGGACGAACGTCTCGGCGAGTGCTTCGGGTGTCTGGCCGGAAACGCCGATGAGCAGCAGGTTCAGCTTGTCCTGGTAGGACCCGAGGGCACCGTCGAGCCCGCCCGGCTTGTAGACCACGGTGATGCCGTGCTCCTCCGTCCAGGCGAGGGCTTCCCTGCCCGCGGGCGTCTCGCGAAGCACCTCCTCGGTACGCCGCTGTGCCTCCTCGTCCGACCGCATCAGCCCGGCCCCGCCCCTGTAGATTCCCAACGCCGGGTGGAGCACCGGAGCCGCGTACAGGGGGAGCAACGCAGAGGCGAGCATCCTGGCTCTGCGCAGCGTGTCGCGGACGACCGACTCCACGTGCTCGCCGAACTTCTTTCTCATCTGCGCCAGCGCGCGACGCGCTCCCGCGACCCGTGCCTGCCGGATGTACGCGCTGGCCGGACCGGCCGCGAGGGCGGCGAGCAGCGAGGCCGCCAGGATCGCCACGGCATAGACGACGTATGCCTTCCACATCACCCGGAGCATCACGATCGTCAGCGTCCCGAGGCCGGTGAGCAACGCGCCCTGGCTTGCCCCCGTGAGCTGGTGTCCCGGCCCGTTGTCGCCCTCCCAGTGGGCCTGGAATGCCGTGACGTCGCCGCCCTTGTTGACCGTCCACGCGTGCCGCGCTGCCGACTCGGCCTCGGCGGAAGCCGTACGCAGTCCGAGGCCGAGATCGACCCACGCACGAGCGGACCTGATGCGCTGCTCTTCGTCCGGCGAGCCGAGCGGCGCCACATCTTTCACGAGGTTATGCACACTTACCAGATGCGGTGGGAGTTCCACGATCTCAATCCTCACAACGGGCCATGCGGTCACCTGTCGCAGGCCGGCTTTCACGTGTGCCCCGCGACGCGGGATCAGCGCCGGCGGGCCGATGCCGGCGCCCTCGCCCCCGCCCGCAGCCTGCCCATGGCCGGGCGGAGGGGTCCGCACGATAGCGGATCTACCTTGCAGCCGTCGACACGGGCCGGACCGTCATGCTCCTCGCCCCCGCGCCGCGCGTCACGCGCGAGCGCCCGGGTGGGGGCGCGTCCAGCCTTCCGAGGCGGTCACCTGGCGACCCCGCGGGGGCGCGGGTTCGACGGGGCGGCCCTCGTACGGTGTCGAGAGCACGACGTGGGAGTTCATCTCGCCGTGCTCGCCGAGCCGTTCGAGCAGCCCTTCCAGGTGCGGCATCGAGGCGACCCGCACCTTGAGCATCGTGCACCAGTTGCCGCTCAGCTTGTGCACCTCGGTGACCTCGGGCAGGTCCTCGGCGGCCGTGGTCTTGAGCAGGCAGCGGCCGTGCGCGCAGCGCATCTGGACGAAGGCCGTCAGGGGCTGCCCGGCGCGGGACGGGTCGATGCGCGCCTGGTAGCCGGTGATCACTCCTGACTCCTCGAGCCGGCGTACGCGTTCCGCCACGGCGGGTGCGGAGAGGTTGACGCGCTGGGCGAGCTTGTTGAAGGAGAGCCGGCCGTCGCGCTGGAGTTCGCCGATGATGCGCCAGTCCGTCCGATCCATCTGCAAAGCCTCGCATGCCTGATTCCGTATGAACCAGTGGTCCATGGCGTCGAACTCCGGTGTTTGCCCATTCAACGGCGGGTCCGGCGTTCCTATCGTGAAGGCCATGGTTGTTGAGGTGCGGGCGGGCGGCGTGACCCGCAGGCGGCCGATGGCGGCACTGTGCTCGGGGACCGCCCTGATGAACGCGGCGATGGCGGTCGCGAGCGCGGCGGGCACGCTGGTCGCGGGGGACCGGCTAGGAGCGGGCTGGGCCGGCGTGCCGGTCACGGCGGGCATCGTCGGGACCGGTGCGGGGGCGCTGGTGCTGACCCGGCTGACGGACCGGGCGGGCCGGCGCGCGGCCCTGGTGACCGGCTACGTCGCGGCGGCGGCAGGAGCCTGCCTGGCGGTCGCCGGGGTCGTGGCGGGCGACATGATCGGCCTGACCGCCGGGATGCTCCTGCTCGGGCTGGGCAACGCCGGGGCGCAGCTGTCACGGTACGCCGCCGCGGAGCTGCATCCGGCGGCGCGGCGGGGGTTCGCCATCGGGGTCGTGGTGTGGTCGGCCGCCATCGGAGCGGTCGGTGGCCCGCTGCTGCTCGACGTGTCCGGTGACACGGCCGCCGGGATGGGGTTCACGTCGCTGGCGGGGCCCTTCCTGCTGGCGTCGCTCGCCTGCGCCGCGGCCGCGCTCGCCTCCGTCGCGGCGCCCTCGCGGCCGGATCGCCGCGACGGCGCACGGCCCTCGCGGGCGCGGGAGGCCATCGCGCCGCGCGTGTCCCTGCGGGCGCTCGCCCGTACGCCGGCCGCGCGGTCCGCGCTGGTCGTCATGGTGTCGGCGCAGGTCGTGATGGTCGCGGTGATGACGGCCGCGCCGCTGGAGATGCACCTGCACGGCGACGGGCTCGGGGCGGTCGGGGCCGCGCTGTCCGCGCACACGCTGGGCATGTTCGCGCTGTCGCCGGTGACGGGCCGCTTGTTCGACCGTTTCGGAGCCCGGCCGGTGATGCTCGGCGGGCTGCTCCTGCTGGCCTTCTCGGCGGGGACGGCCGCCTTCGCTCCGGTACGTCCCGTGGGGCTGTTCCTGCTGGGCTACGCCTGGAACCTGTGTTTCGTCGGCGGCAGCGGCCGGCTCGCCCGGGACCTGCCCGATGCCGAACGGCTGCACGTCGAGGGCGCTGTCGACGCCGCCGTCTGGACCGTCGCGGCGGCTGCCGGACTCCTGTCCACCATGATCATGTCGGCGGGCGGGTACGGTGCTCTCACCGTGACGGCCTGCGCCATCGCCGTCCTGGCCACGTTCGCCCAGGTCCGCCTGCGAGGGAGCGGCTGAAGCCGGCCGCGTACGGGTGGCGCGGGGGCGGGTTCTCATGGAGTTCTCAGGCGGACTTTGTAGCACTTTCGCCTGAAATTTATGACTATGGGGCGATGGAGCGCGTGCCGCAGGAGGCCGGTGCGGCCGAGGCTCAGCAAGCTCGAAGAGCCGTGGCCGGAAAGGCTCGGCGGATGGTCATCGGGGGCGGCGTCCTCGTCGTCGTGGCGGTGCTGGCGTACTGGATGGGGAGCGGTGGCGGGAACGGCGAAGGAGCCGCGCCCAGGCCGAGCCCGACACCGACGCCCAGCGCGACGCTCGCGGCGCCGGACGTCTTCGAGAGAGTCGGGCCCTCCGTGGTGGTCATCCAGGCAGGGAAGTCGCTCGGCACCGGGGTGATCGCGGCCGACGACGGGACGATCCTGACCGCGCACCACGTCGTCAAAGGTACGAAGGACGTCAACCTGACGTTCGCCGACGGCACCAAGGCCAGGGCCGTGGTCGCGTCGTCGAACCCCAAGAAGGACGTCGCGACGCTCAAGCCCGCGAAGTTGTCGGAGATCGTCGTCCCGGCGACGCTCGGCGGCGGCGTGGCCGTGGGCGCGCCCGTCGTGGCGATCGGCAACCCTCTCGGCCTCACGTACAGCGTCTCCACCGGCGTCGTGTCGGGCCTCAACCGCAGCGCCACCCGGAACGCGGAGGAGGGCGACCTGAGCGGGCTCATCCAGTTCGACGCAGCCGTCAACCCGGGCAGCTCCGGCGGCCCGCTCCTCGACGCGCGCGGCCTGGTCATCGGGATCGTCGTCTCGATCGCCGACCCGGGAGGCGACGAGGCGTTCGCCGGCATCGCGTTCGCGGTGCCGATCGGCGTGGCCCTGGGCGGCACCGAAGGCGACGGCCCGCCGGGCGACGGGCCCCAGATCTGACCGAAGCCTCATGACAAGGAAGCCCATGACCTCGACCAAGCCCTCCTCGTCGGCCCACCCGCTCGAACACGTGCTGTTCGAGGTCAAACGGACGATCGTCGGGCAGGACGTCCTGCTGGAGCGCATGGCCGTCGCGCTGGTCGCCGACGGTCACCTGCTCGTCGAGGGCGTGCCGGGCCTGGCCAAGACGCTCGCGGTGCGGTCGCTGGCCGCGGCGATCGCCGGGAGTTTCCAGCGCGTCCAGTTCACCCCCGACCTGGTGCCCGCCGACCTCGTGGGCACGCGGGTCTACCACCAGCACTCAGGGGAGTTCAAGACCGAGCTCGGCCCGGTGTTCGCGAACCTGCTGCTGGCCGACGAGATCAACCGCGCCCCCGCCAAGGTGCAGAGCGCCCTGCTGGAGGTGATGCAGGAACACCAGGTCACGATCGGCCGCGAGACCTTCCGGGTGCCCGAGCCGTTCCTCGTCATGGCGACGGAGAACCCGATCGAGTCGGAGGGCACGTACCCGCTGCCCGAAGCGCAGGTCGACCGGTTCATGATGAAGGTGGTCGTCGACTATCCGACGCAGGCCGAAGAGCAGGCGATCGTCGACCGGGCGCTGCGCCCGCCGGAGCCGCCGCAGGCGATGGTGACGGCCGACGACCTGGTCGCGATGCGGGCCCGCGCCCAGGAGGTGTACGTCGATCCGTCCATCGTCGACTACGCGGTCCGGCTGGTCTCCGTGACCCGTTCCCCCGCGACCGCCGGGCTCGGCGAGCTGGAACGGTACGTCACCTACGGGGCCAGCCCGCGGGCGTCCATCGCCCTCGTCACGGGCGCCCGGGCGCTGGCGTTCCTGCGCGGCCGCGACTACGTCCTGCCGCACGACCTGGCCGAGCTCGCGCTCGACGTGCTGCGCCACCGCCTCGTCCTGTCGTACGAGGCCCTCGCGGACGACGTGGACGCCGACACGATCATCACCAGGGTGCTCGGCGCCGTCCGGACCCCCGACGTCGTCCTGCAGAACCGCTGAGCCATGGCCACCGCCCCCGACAGGCTCCTGCTCCGCCTGGAGTGGAAGGTCGTCCGCAGGCTCGACGGCCGGCTCCAGGGCGCCCACCGCACCACGTACCGCGGCTCCGGGATCGACTTCACCGGGCTGCGCGCCTACGCCGACGGCGACGACGCCCGGCACATCGACTGGAACGTGACCGCGCGGCTGGACGAGCCACACGTACGCGTGTTCACCGAGGACCGCGAGCTGACGGTGTGGCTCGTGCTCGACCGGTCGGCGTCGATGGCGGCGGGCCGGCCGGGACGCGGCAAGCACGACGTGCTCGCCGAGCTCGCGCTCGTCCTGACCCGGCTGTTCGGCCGGGGCGGCAACCGCGTCGGCGCCCTGCTGTTCGACACCGGGATGGTGCGCGTCGTGCCGCCGGGCACCTCCCGGCGGCACGCGCTGCGGATCGGCGCCGAGCTGGAACGCACCTCAGGGACCCGCGGCGGCAGCACCACCGACCTGGCCGAGATGCTCGACGCGGCCGGACGGCTCGCCCGCCGCCGCGCCCTCGTCGTCGTGCTGTCGGACTTCATCGGCGACGGCGACTGGGAACGCTCGCTCCAGCGCCTGGCCCGCCGGCACGAGGTGGTCGCCCTGCGGATCGTCGACACCGCCGACGACGTGCTGCCAGAAGCCGGGCTGATCGTGGTCGAGGACGCCGAGACGGGCGAGCAGCTCGTCGTCGACTCCGCCGACCCGCTGCTGCGCGTACGGTTCCGCGAGGCCGTGGACGACCGCGACGCCCGGCTCGCGGCGGGCATGCGCCGGGCCGGGGTGCCCGTGCACCGCGTCGACACCGACCGCGATCTGGCCGAGGCGCTCGTCGAGGTCGTCGCCCGGACCCGGGAGCGGTCGACATGACCCTGTCCTCCCCGCTGCTGCTGGTCGCCGGGCTGCTCGTGACGGCGGCGCTCGCCTGGGCCGCCGTCGTCTCGGCGCGCCGGCGTGCGGCGGCCCTCGCCGCGGCAGGGGTCGCCGTGACGGGCGGCCGGCGGGCGTACCTCGGAGCCGGGTTGACGATCGCCGGCGTCGGCGTGCTCGCGATCGCCACCGCAGGACCGGCGGCCATGGTGCCGGTGCCGCGGACCGCGGGCACCGTCATCCTCGCCATCGACGTCTCCAACAGCATGGGCGCCGGTGACGTCGCGCCCAACCGGCTGGCGGCCGCGCAGCGGGCGGCCCGCGCGTTCGTGGCGGCGCAGCCCGACAGCGTCGACATCGGCGTCGTCGCGTTCGAACGGGGCGCGCTCACCACCGCACGGCCCGACGCCGACCACTCCGTCGCGCTCAGGGCCATCGACCGGCTGAGACTCACCGGCGGCACCTCGCTGGGCACGGCCATCACGGCGGCGCTGTCGGCGATCACCGGCAGGCAGGTGGCCGTCGGCCGCGACGGCGAGACGCCCGACATCGGCTACTGGCCGTCGGCGACGATCGTGATGTTCTCCGACGGCCAGAACCAGGGCGGCGACGTCGAACGGGCCGCCGAAGTGGCCCAGCGGGCGGGCGTGCACATCCACACCGTCGGGGTCGGGACCGCGGCCGGGGCGACGGTGAAGGTCGACGGTTACCACCTGCAGACCTCGCTGGAGGAGGAACCCCTCACCGTGATCGCGCAGACCACCGGCGGCGCCTACCATCCCGCCTCCGACACCGCGCGGCTCGACGGGATCGCCGACACGATCGATCTTCGGCTCACCGTCTCCGACGAGCCGCTGCCCCTCGCCGGCGGGCTGATCGGGCTCGCCCTCGCGCTGCTCACCGCGGGAGCGGCGCTCACGGTGCTCCGGTCAGGACGGGTGATCTGATGATGTTCTCGTGGCCGTGGGCGCTGCTGTCCGTACTGATCATCCCGCTGATCTTCGCCATTCGCTGGTGGGCGCGGCGACGCCGGCGGCGGGCCGCCGTGCGGGTCACCTCGATCGCGCTCGTCCGCAGCGCCCTGCCCGGCCGTACCCGCTGGACGCGGAAGATTCCGGCGGCGCTGTTCGTCGCCGGGCTCGTGCTGCTCGTGGTCGGCGCCGCGCGGCCGCAGGCGTCGGTGCCGGTGCCGCAGACGTCGGCGACGATCCTGCTCGCGCTCGACACCTCAGGGTCCATGTGCTCCACGGACGTCGACCCCAACCGCATCACCGCCGCGAAGAAGGCCGCCGCGGAGTTCATCGAGTCGCAGCGGGGCGGGCCGCGCATCGGCCTGGTCACCTTCGCCGGCAGCGCGGGCCTGCTCGTGCCGCCGACCGACGACACGGAATCGCTGGTGGAGGCGCTCGACGGCCTCACCGTGGGCCGCGGCACCGCGATCGGGCAGGCCATGCTGACCTCGATCGACGCGATCGCGGAGGTCGACCCGTCGGTCGCCCCCACCGGAGCGAGCCCGCCCGGCGGCGGGTCCGGCTACGCCGGCGCCGCGATCGTCGTGCTCACCGACGGCGCCAACACCCAGGGCGTCGACCCGCAGACCGCCGCCCAGGAGGCGGCGCTGCGCCGCGTCCGCGTCTTCCCCATCGGCTTCGGCAGCACCGACCCGGCCCCGATGGTCTGCGAGAACTCGCAGTTCGACGGCCGCGGCTGGGGCAGCTGGGGTGGCTTCGGCGGGCGCGGCGGATTCGACAGGGGCCGCAACATCCGCATGATCGACGAACCCGCGCTCAGGCGGATCGCCGAGACCACCGGCGGCACCTACCACCGCGCCGAGAACGCCGACCAGCTCCAGGACGCCCTCGACGCCCTGCCCGGCACCTTCACCGTCGTCACCCAGCGGGTCGACACGGCCGCCGCCTTCGCCGCCGGCGGCGCCGTGCTCGTCACCGCGGCTCTGTCCCTCTCCCTCTGGTGGAACCGCCCCCGCCCCCTGACCCGCTGACCCGGTTTCACTCCCGGCGGCCGATGAGCTTCTCGATGTTGCGGCGCTCGCGTTTGGTGGGGCGGCCCGCACCACGAGCGCGTACGGCCACCGTCACGGTCTCCTCGCGGGGAGGCGGCGGAGGGCTCTTGTCGACGTAGCACTCGGCTGCCACGGGGGCGCCGACGCGCTTGGTGATGATCCGGGAGACGACCACGATGCGTTCGCGCCCCTCGTGCCGCAGCCGGATCTCGTCACCGACCCGCACGGCGTGCGCGGGCTTGACCCGCACCCCGTTGACCCGGACGTGACCGCCCCGGCAGGCGTCGGACGCGATCGAGCGCGTCCTGGTCAGCCGCACCGACCAGATCCAGCTGTCCACCCGGGCACTCACCTGCTCGCCTGCCATCCCGACACTCTACTGAGTGCGCGCGGTCTCAGGCGGGGCCGTAGCGGGCGGCGATGTCCTGGGAGCTGGGCCAGCCGCTGTAGGCAGGCGACTGGGGCCAGCCGTCGGGCGAGTCCTGCCACTCCTCCTGCCGCCCGTACGGCAGCACGTCGATCAGCGCGAACGTGTGGGTGAGCTGCTCGATGCCCCGGCCGCTGGTGTGCCAGGTGCGGTAGACGGTGTCGCCGTCGCGCAGGAACACGTTGAGGGCGAAGCCTTCGCCTGGCCCCGCTCCGACGTCGGCGCCGAACGGGCTATCGGCGGTGGAGTACCAGGGCATCGCGTTGCCGACCCGCCGCTTGTAGGCGAGGGCTTCGTCGATGGGGCCCTGGGTGACGACGACGAACCGGGCGTCGTAGCTGTCCAGGAACTCCGTACGGGTGAACTGCGAGGAGAAGCCCGTGCAGCCGGCGCACTGCCATTCCTCGCCCGGGAACCACATGTGGTTGTAGACGATCAGCTGCCGCTTGCCGTCGAAGACGTCCGCCAGCCGGAGCGGTCCGTCCTCTCCTTCGAGGACGTAGCCGGGCATCTCCACCATGGGCAGGCGGCGGCGCTGGGCGGCGATGGCGTCGAGTTCCCTGGTCGCGGCCTTCTCCCGGGCACGCAGCGCGTCGAGCTCTCGCTGCCAGGTGCCGGCGTCGACGACGGGTGGGAGCGCGTTGGTTTTCATGGTCCCTCACTTCGTGGGCATGGTTGTCCGTTTCAGGGATAGACCTGCCCCGGGCGCGGAACTCATCGCCGGACGCAGGCAATCAGCTGTGCAGCATGCGTGCAAAACGTGCGTTGTGCACGTTCGTGCAGATCCGTTGACCATCCGTTCAAGCGCAGGTCACAGTGGCGCGACACCCCGAGCACCGGAACAAGGAGTGCCTGTGACCACCCTCCACTACACGCGCCACATCCCGATCAGCGACGCCACCGACGTCCTCGTCGTGGGTGGCGGGCCCGCGGGCCTCGCGGCCGCGATCGCGGCCGCGCGGGCCGGAGCGTCCGTACGGATCGTCGAACGGTTCGGCTTCCTCGGCGGCAACCTGACCGCCGGGCTGGTCGGCCCGTGCATGACGTCGTTCTCGCTGGACGGGAGCACGCAGCTGATCCGCGGCGTCTTCGACGAGTTCGTCCGCAGGATGGAGGCCGCCGGTGGAGCGGTCCACCCCTCGCGCACCAGGGCGGGCAGCCAGTATTCCGGGTTCATGGTGTTCGGGCACGAAGCCGTCACGCCGTTCGACCCCGAGGTCGCCAAGCAGGTGGCGATGGAGATGTGCCTGGAGGCCGGGGTCGAGCTGCTGCTGCACAGCTTCGTCGCCGACACCGTGGTGGCGGACGGGCGGGTCACCGGCGTCGTCGTCGCGAACAAGAGCGGCCTGGCCGTGGTGCCCGCCACGGTCACCGTGGACTGCTCGGGCGACGGCGACGTCGCGGCACGCGGGGGCGCCGCCTACGCGTACGGGCGGGAGGGGGACGGCGAGGTGCAGCCGATGACGGTGTTCTTCCGGGTGTCGAACGTCGACGACGCCAAGGTCCAGGCCTACCAGGACGCGCACCCTGACGAGCTGTTCCCCTTCCAGGGCGTCGTCGAGCGCGCCCGGCGGGAGGGCCGGTTCCCTATCCCGCGCCGCGGGGTCCAGATGTTCAAGACGCTGGAGCCGGGCGTCTGGCGGGTCAACACGACGAGGGTGCTCGGCATGAACGGCACCGACGTCGGCGACCTGACCCGCGCCGAGGTGCTCGGCCGGCGGCAGGTGAGGCAGCTGATGGCGTTCTTCCACGAGAACCTGCCAGGCCTGGAGCGGGCCAAGCTGCTCGACACCGCCGCCACGGTCGGCGTGCGCGAGAGCAGACGTATCGTGGGGGAATACGTCCTGACCTTGGAGGATCTCGTCGACGGGAGGCATTTCGACGACGTCATCGCCGTGGCCGGCTACCCGGTCGACATCCACAGCCCGGTCAGCGGCGACGGGCCGTTCGAGGACGGCATCCCGCCGACCGCCAACATCTACGAGATCCCGTTCCGCAGCCTGCTCCCGGCGGAGCTCGACGGCGTGCTCGTGGCCGGCCGGTGCATCTCCGCGACCCACGAGGCGCTGGCCGCGGTGCGCGTGATGCCGCCCTCGTTCGCGATGGGCGAGGCCGCCGGGCTCGGCGCGGCGATGGCGGTCGCCGCCGGCGTCGCGCCGCGGCGGGTCGACGTGCCGGAGCTCCAGCAGCGGCTGCTCGACCAGGGCGCCTACCTCGGCCCGCACGCCGAGCGGCTCCCGGCCGCGAGCGGCCGGTCGGGAGGCGGGCGATGATCCGCCGGGTGGTCTCCGCGAGCACGATCGGGACCGCGCTCGAATGGTACGACTTCATGTTGTACGGCACCGCCGCCGCGCTCGTGTTCGGCAAGGTGTTCTTCCCCGAAGGCGACCCGCTCGCGGCGACGCTGGCCTCGCTCGGCACGTTCGCGGTCGGCTTCTTCGCCCGTCCCGTCGGCGGCCTGCTCTTCGGCCACCTCGGCGACCGTCACGGACGCCGGTTCGTGCTCGTCGTGACGTTGACGGTGATGGCCGTCTCCTCGACGGCGATCGGCCTGATCCCCGACTACGGTTCGATCGGCGTCGCCGCCCCGGTGCTGCTGGTCCTGCTGCGGGTGACGCAGGGGCTCGGCGCCGGCGCCGAGTACGCGGGCGGCGCGCTGATGGCCGCCGAGCACGCGCCTCCGGGCCGTCGCGGGCTGTTCGCCGCGATCCCGCCCACGGGCAACGCGCTCGGCGTCATCCTCGCCGCCCTGGTGTTCACCCCGTTCACGTGGCTGCCCGAGGACGCGTTCCTCAGCTGGGGCTGGCGCGTGCCGTTCCTCGTCAGCATCCTGATCCTGCCCGTCGGCCTCTACATCAGGTCACGGGTCGACGAGACGCCGGCGTTCACGGAGACCGTCGAGGCCGGCGACCGGAGCAGAGCGCCCCTCGTCGCGGTGTTGCGGGAGGCGCCGGGCTCGCTGCTGAAAAGCTTCCTGGTCAGCGTCGGGCCGAATGTCGCGACGTACATACCGAGCGTCTACGCGCTGTCGTACGTGACCGAGAACGTCGGCCTGGCGGCGGCGGTCGCCACCGGCGGCCTGCTCGTGGCCAACACGATCAAGCTCGTCACCCTGCCGCTGTCCGGCGCGCTGTCCGACCGGTTCGGGCGCAAGCCGGTGTTCATCGCCGGGGCCACGCTGTGCTCTGTCGCCGCGTTCCCGTTCTTCTGGTTGCTCGACACCGGGAACACGATGCTGGTCTGGCTCGCCATGGTCGTCGTGCTGACGTTCGCGAACGACCTGATGCTGGGCTCGCAGGCGTCGATGTTGCCGGAGCAGTTCCCGACCAGGATGCGGTTCACCGGAGTGGCGGCGGGCCGGGAGCTGGCCGCCGCCGCGGCGGGCGGCACCCTGCCGTTCATCGCGGCCTTCCTGACCGCGCGCACGCAGGGCACGTGGGCGATCTCAGCGCTGATGGTCGTCATGTGCGCCATCGCGATCGCCGGCGCGCTCGGGGTCAGGGACGGCCGCAGCATGCCCTTCCACGGCAGGGACGAGGAGGCGGGCGACGGCACGCCGGCCGCCGTCAGGCATACCGCTCCAACAGAACGTGGGCGGTGATCTCGTCGACGACGAGCTCGGTGACGTAACCGCCGGTGAGGGCCGCGTGCAGGGCGTCGACCTTGTGGTCGCCCGACACCGCGCAGATGCGGTGCTTCACCTGGCGGAACTGGTCGAGGTCGGGTCCGCTCGTCCTGGCGTTGAACCTGACGCCGTCGTGTGACCCGTCCGGCCGGTAGAACGAGGTGGCGATGTCGCCCACGGCGCCGTCCTCCGCGAGCGAGGCGAAGTCGGCCTCGTCGAGGAAATAGCCGCTCAGGTAGGGGCTGCTGGGCATCCCGCCGGTCACGGTGCCCAGGCTGAACAGCGCCGCGTCGGCGCTCTGCTGCAGCTCGACGACCCAGCGCACGCTCCGCTCGCGCAGCAGCAGCTCCTTGGTGTGCGGCGAGTCGAAGAACAGCGGCACCGGAAACTGCTGGACGTAGGCGCCGAACGCCGCCCCGAACGCGGACAACATGGCGCCCGCGTAGTGAGTGCCCGTCGTACGGGCGTTGCCGAGACCGTTCAGCTGCACGATCTGGCAGTTGGTGGTCTCCTTGGGCACCAGGCAGCGGCTGATCGCGTTGACCATCGTGCCCCACGAAACGGCGATGATCATGTCGGAGTCGAAGACCGAGGTGAGCAGCCGGGCCGTGTGGACGGCGCACCGTTCGAGCCGCTCCACCGTCGACGCGGTCGTGGGCACCGGCACCACGTGCGCCTGCACGTCATAGCGGCCGGTGAGCTCCGCCTCGCTCCGCGTCGACCGGGTGCGGGGCGGCATCACGCGGATCTCGACCAGGCCCACGTCGCGCGCGTAGGCGAGCAACCTGGACACGGTCGAGCGTGACGCGCCGAGCTCCCTGGCGATCGTGTCCATCGTCACGCCGTGCAGGTAGTACTTTCGCGCCGCCCACAGCGCGTCCTCCACGCGGTGGTCGACCGACGGGCGTTCACCTTCGACGGACATACGGCCTTCCTACAGGGGCAGGCCGCCGGTCGGCAAACGTCGCTCCAGGTGGGAGGGCGCACGCCGAGCAGCGCTGAACCATCGATACGTTCCGAGCGGTATCGTTGCCCCATGTCGAGGAGCTCCCCGCCGGAGGGGCGACAGCTGACCCGCCAGCGGGTGGTCGAGGCCGCGGCCGGCCTCCTGGCCCGCGAGGGGCGCGAGGCGGTCACCACCCGCGCGGTCGCGGCGGCGGCCGGCGTGCAGCCCCCCGCGATCTACCGCCACTTCGCCGACATGGACGGCCTGCTCGACGCGGTGGCCGAGCACGGCTACGCCAGGTTCGTCGAGGACAAGCGGGCCATCCCCGCCCCCGACGATCCGGTCGAGGACCTGCGGGCGGGCTGGGACCTCGCCGTCGAGTTCGGGCTCACCAACCCGGCGCTCTACGCCATGATGTACGGCGAACCCCGGCGCGGCAGCGACTCGCCCGCGCATAAGGCCGGCATGGAGCTGCTCCTCGGGCGCATCCGCCGCATCGCCGCCGCGGGCAGGCTCCGCGTCGACGAGGCGCTGGCCGCCGCCGTCATCCACGCCACCGCCCGCGGGGCCGTGCTCACCTGGCTGTCGCTGCCCGAGGACCGGCGCGACCGGGCCCTGCTGACCGCCATGCGCGAGTCCATGGTCACCGCCGTCACCACGGAGAAGCCGGCCGTACGCGACCCGGGCCCCGCAGGCGCGGCCCGGGCGCTGCGCGCCGCGCTGCCGCAGCAGAGCACGCTCAGCGAGGCGGAGCAGCACCTCCTCCGCGAGTGGCTCGACCGCCTGGCGGCCGGCGGGTAGGTCCCCGCGCCGCTCAGGTGCCCGGCAGGTGCTTGCGCACGACGGAGCTCAGCGGGGTGGGTTCGTGGCCCAGCAGGCCGGCCAGGGCCGGGTCGACGGTGGCGAACTCGCCGGCGCGGGCGGCGACGAAGATGTCGATCAGATGGCCCGCGTACTCGTCGGGCACGCCGTGCTCCGTCAGCTGCCGCCGGAACGCGTCGTCGGGTGCGACGGTCCTGGTGACGGCGCGGCCGGTCACGTCCCCGGCAATGCCGGCGATGTCGTCGAAGGTGAGCGCCCGGGCCGCGGTGAGCGGGGGAGTGGGGCCGTCGAAGCGGCCCTCGTCGGCCAGCACGGCGGCGGCCGCGTCGGCGAGGTCCTCGTGGGCGGTCCAGCTGACCGGCCCGTCGGCGGGGAGCACGATCTGGTCGGAGCGCATGGCCTGGCTGAGGAACCGCACCGCGCTGGCGGCGTAGAAGCCGTTGCGCAGCGAGGTGAACGGCACGCCGCACGCGCGCAGTGCCTCCTCGGTCGCGGCGTGGTCGCGGCAGGCCTGGAAGCGCGAGGAGGCGCCGGCGGCCATGTGGCTGGTGTAGAGGACGCGGCGGGCGCCCGCCGCGACGGCCGCGCCGATCGCGGCGCGGTGCCCTCGTACGGCCTCGTCGCCCAACGCGTCGATCGAGACGATCAGCACCTGGGTGGCGCCCTCGAAGGCGTGGGCGAGGCTGCCGGGGTCGGCGAAGTCGCCGTGCCGCACGCGTACGCCCTGGTCGGCGAAGGCCCGGGCCTTGCCGGGGTCGCGGACGCTGACACCGACCTGGGCGGCGGGGACGCGGGTGAGCAGCCGCTCGACGATCTGGCGCCCGAGCAGTCCGGTGGCGCCGGTCACGATGATCATGTCGCACTCCAGTGGTCCGTTCCGATGGAAACGACTAAAGCTTATCACTGATAATATCGATGGAATCAAAAGTTCGTATCGCTGATATCGGCAGGGTGGACAAGCTGCTCAGCAGGCGAAGCGGGAGAACATCCGCGCCCGGGTGGCCCTGTCCGTACCTGCCTCCCGGGTACCAGCCCGCTCAGGGCCTGGTCAGAGCCGTTTCCGAGGGCTGCCGCGTGGTGTGCTGGGTATGGGCCCGATGGGGTCCGGTCCAGCCTTTCCGAAGGGGTTCATCATGTCCACGGAGACTTACGCCAAGCCGCTGACCGTACGAGCCGCCCAGGTCACCGAACCCGGCGGCGGATTCAGCGTGGTCGAGCGCGAGCTGCCCGAGCCGCAGCCGGGCCACGTACGGCTCACGGTCGAGGCCTGCGGCGTCTGCCGGTCCGACGCGGGGTTCGTCAACGCGGGCTTCCCCAACGTGACCTTCCCGCTGGTGACCGGGCACGAGATCGCCGGACGCGTCGAAGCGCTCGGCGACGGCGTCGACAACTGGAACGTCGGCGACCGGGTGGCCGTCGGCTGGTTCGGCGGCAACTGCGGCACCTGCCCGGCCTGCCGCCGGGGCGACTTCATCCACTGCGTCCGCATGCAGGTCCCCGGCTGGGCGTACCCGGGCGGCTACGCCGAGGCCGTGGTCGTACCCGTGTCCGCGCTGGCCCGCATCCCCGACGAGCTGAGCGCCGCCGAAGCCGCCCCCATGGGCTGCGCAGGCGTGACCACGTTCAACGCGCTGCGCCACAGCGCGGCAGGGCCAGGCGACCTCGTCGCCGTACTCGGCCTGGGCGGGCTCGGCCACCTCGGCGTGCAGTTCGCCGGCAAGCTCGGATTCGAGACCGTGGCCGTCGCGCGAGGCGCCTCCAAGGCCGAGGCGGCCAAGAACTTCGGCGCCCACCACTACATCGACAGCAACGCCGGCGACGTCGCCGGGCAACTGCAGGCCCTGGGCGGGGCGAAGGTCGTGCTCGCCACCGCGGCCAGCTCCGAGGCCATGAGCGCCGTCATCGACGGGCTCGGCGACAACGGCGAACTCATCGTGCTCGGCGCCACCCCCGAACCCATCCAGGTCAGCCCGTTCCAGCTCATCTCATCCAGCAGAACCATCCACGGCCACCCGTCCGGCACGGCCCGCGACGTCGAGGAAACCCTGCACTTCGCCGCCCTGACCGGCGTCCGCGCCATGATCGAAACCCGCCCGCTGGACGACGTCGCGGCCGCCTACGACCGCATGATGTCCGGCGAGGCCCGCTACCGCATGGTCCTCACCACCGGCAAGTAACCCGGGTCCTGTGGGAAAGCGGCAGCACCGGCTTGCCGCTTCCCATCCAGCTGACCAGCTACGAGGGTACGCCGCCATCAAGTGCGGTGGAGCATGACCCTGATGCTTTACGGGCGAGACACCGAGCGCGCGGCAGTCGGCCGCTGGGAACTATCGGCACCGTGCCACCGTCATTACACGTCCGGGCCGAACCACTGAACCTCACCACATTCGGCGAGATAGTTGTGCAGGGCTCCCGCAATCGCTCGAGCTAGCCCTACAGGTACGGCGTTGCCGATCTGCCGGGCGATCTCGACTTTGGATCCGCACCAGAGAAAATCGTCGGGGAAACCCTGGAGGAAAGCCGCCTCCATGTGCGTGATCGGCCTGTTGGCCTCAGGATGGAGATACCGCCCCTTCTCCGGCTTGTAGAACTCCGTGCGAATGGTAACCGAGGGCTCGTCCCACCGCACGCGGCCCATGACGTCTCCTGCGCCGGTGCGGTGCCTCAGCCAGTTCTCCGTGGACAGCCCGGGCTTGTCGGCGAGGCTGTGACGGTTCCCGCCCGGCGGAATGGCGGCATAGCGGGCAATCGAGAGCTCTGTCGGGATGCGCCCGATGTGAAGCTCGCTGGTCCTGAAGGTTCCAGGCACGAGTTTTCCGAGAAGGTCGATCTCTCGTTCAGGCAGAGTGGTGCTCTCAGTGGCCGCGGGTGTCCGCTCGAATACTGTCCGCGCGGTCAGCCACCTCGGATGATCGGCCTCGAACAGAGGCAGCTTGTCCGTTTCCTCTACCTTGCCTGGGCGTCGATGAGTCGGCTCGGGGTGCGTGAGCCACAGCCGGTTCGGGTGCTTGGCGACGAGGTCGCGATGGACCGCCAGGACGATGACCCGACGGCGGAACTGCGGCACCCCGTAGTCGGCTGCGTTGAGGATACGGGTCTCGACGCGGTAGTCGCTGAGCTCGCCGCCCTTCTCGGTGGCCTTCTGCAACAGGGTGTACTCGACGGACCGGAGGAACCGATCCACGTTTTCCATGACGAAGACCTTCGGCTGTAACGCCCTGACGATCTTCACATACTCCCGCCAGAGAGTGTTCCGAGGATCGTCGGGATCTTCCTTGCCCAGCCCGGAGAAGCCCTGGCACGGGGGCCCACCCAGGATGACGTCGACCTGCGACGTTACTGAATCGGGCGTCCAGTCCTTGATGTCCCCGGCGAACACCTTCGCCTCGGAACCGAAGTTGGCGGCGTAGGTGGAGGCTGCCGCCAGGTTGAACTCGACCGCACCGACGGTGCGGTAGGGGCAGGTCTTTGCGCCGTTGACGCGAAACTGATGAAAGCCTTCGCTGAATCCGCCACACCCCGCGAAGAGGTCCATGACTTTGATGGTGTCGGTGGTGCGGCCGGGCATGACCCTCACACTATCCGGAAGAGAGAGGTAGGAATCAAGCCAAATGCTCAGCGGGCGAGGGCCTGCGCGATGTGTCGTCCGACAGCGGTCGCGACAGCAGGCGGCATGGCCTGCGCCACCTGGCGGTAGGCGGCAGTCTTCCGACCCGTCACCTCCCAGTCGGTCGGAAGGTTCTGCAGGAGCTTCACCTGGGCAACGGTCAGCTTGGGCAGGCCGGAGCGGCCGGCCTGGGGCGCCAACACGAACTCGGGACCGGGCACCTCGTCGCCCAAGCTGCCGCCGTCCACGCCCAGGGCCTGCCAGGAGCGTTTCGACCTGGTGGGGCCCAGGTCCGCGCCGCCATGCTTCTTCGATCCACCGACAATCGTCGGAGCGACCTGATTCGCGATACGGGCCCACTCATCCGCTCCTGACCATGCTCGGCTTGCCATCGAATCACGGAGTGCCTCACCCAGGGTGGGGGCGTGGCAATTCCCCACAGGCCAGGAAAATCGTTCGAAATCGTCGGGACGCATGGCGATGATGATTCCGCTCCGCCGGGTCTGAGGGACACCGAAATGCTGCGCATCCAGAACTGATGACGTCCAACAATAGCCCATATGTTCCAACTCATTACTCACGAAGCGCCGGACGGCCTCGAATTTTGGATTCGTCAGCAGGTTGGATGTGCTCTCCAGCATGACGACCCGTGGCTGTACGTCCATGGTAAGGAAGATCACGGTACGGAGCAGATCTCGGCGGTCGGAGATCCCGTGCTGTCGGCCCGACGTGGCGAACGGTGCGCTCGGCACTCCTGCGGACAGGAGATCCACGTCGGCCACCCCGCCGTACTCCGTCCCCACGTAATCGTTGAGATCGGTCTGCAGCACCCGCCAGTCCGGCCGGTTGGCACGCAGGGTCGCACACGTCTGAGGGTCGTCGTCAACGAGCATGACGGGGTCGAATCCAGCGCGCTCGAGCCCCAACGCCTGGCCACCGACGCCTGCGCAGACCTCCAGGCTGGTGAAACGTGAATACATTACAGCTCTCCCATGACACGATACGGAGTTTATTCTTCTCGATTTACCATGGACGATAAAGGCCCAGGCGCTCCTCAGGGCGGGCTCTCTTGCCAAACTTGTTTTCGAATACTCTTCACGGCGCAGTATGCGGTTCGTGCTGGTAGGCCCCTAATGGGTAGGATCCCGACATCAATCAGGTGGTCGAGTCGCGGTTCCGGCATCGACGGCGGAGGGCATAGTGCGAAGCGGAGTGTCGCTGGCTGACAGATACCGACTTGAGGAGAAGCTGGGCGCGGGCGGTATGGGTGAGGTCTGGAAGGCCTTCGACACTCTTCTCGCACGACCCGTCGCGGTGAAGATCGTGCTCAGTCACATGGCGGAGGACCAGTCCAACATCGACCGGCTGCTGGCCGAGGCAAAGATCGTCGCTCCTCTCCAGCACTCCGGCATCGTCGTGGTCTTCGACGTGGGTGAGCACGAGGGGCGGATGTTCTTCGTCATGGAGTTGCTCAACGGCAAGAACCTGGCTCAGGTCATGGCATCTCACCGCCGGCAGGGGCTCTCGTGCGACCGGGCTGCGCTACTCGGTGAACGAACGGCCGACGCTCTCGCAGCCGCCCATGAGCGGAACATCATCCATCGAGACATCAAGCCCGCCAACATCATGGTCCTGCCCGACGATCGGCCCAAGATCTGCGACTTCGGCGTGGCGAGGATCATCCAGTCGGCGCAACAGCAGGTGACCTCGGGGATCGGCACCGCTGCGTACATGGCCCCTGAGCAGTTCGAGGGGCATGTGGATGCTCGCTCCGATCTCTACGCCCTCGGATGCGTGATGTACGAGATGACCACCGGCGAACAACCGTTCATGGGCGACTCCGCCCAGCTCATGTACAAACACATCACGCAAATGCCCACAGCTCCAAGCCTGATTCGGCCCACGTTGCCCTCTGCCATCGAGGACTTGATACTTGAGCTGATGGCCAAGGACCCCGCCGAGCGGCCACAGCACGCCAGCGAGGTCGCCGAGCGACTGCACGCGTTCCGCGGCCTGCGGACAAGTGAGCGGCAGAATTCGAGCAACGACCGGCCGGCTCCACTTCCCACTGTCGTGGCGACGCTGCCCAAGGCGACGGATTCTCGGTCCAACGCCAGGCTTCCCGATCTCCTCCGGCGGCTCGACGGCATCGGTCCTCTGACAGTTCCCCTCGGACAGGACCACGAGGGCGCACTGGTGCTCCTGAATCTTCAGGAGTCAGCTCACCTCCTCATCGGGGGTTCCGTCGGAACTCCCGAGTCCGACCCCGTTCGGGCGGTCGTGGCTACCCTGCTCGCTCGCACGCCCTCTACTCAGGTTCGCCTTGCCCTCATCGACTCTCACTCCGGCGAACTCTCCCGGTTCGCGGAGGCTCCTCATGTGCTGCCGATCGCGGGACCGAACGTCCTGCAGTGGGCGACGAGTGAGCTGGAGCGCCGCTACGCGGCTCTCCGGCAGGCGAAGTGCCGCCATGTCCATCAGCTCAAAGAGAAGATGCGGAGCGGAGTCCTGCCGCCCTCGACGGGCTCCCTCTATGGAGGCGACGACGCCTCCTACGCGGCCATCGTGGTCCTCGTCAACGAGTTGACTGAAGTCCTTCGCGCGGAAGGGGCGACAGCGGAAGCCGCGATAGTCTCACTTGCGAAGGTCGGCCGAGCTGCCGGCATCCATCTCGTTCTGCGCACCACGCGACCTACGGAGCAGGTGGTCACGCCGCACATCAGGTCCTACGTACCCGCGCGGCTGGGGTTGGCCGTCCCCTCGCACGACATGAGCCTTCGCGTGCTGGACGGATCGGGTGCGGAATCTCTCAGGCTGGGCGAGGGATTGTTCAAGGCGACGGCGGCGTCGAGGCCACGGAAGCTTCATCTCGGTGTCGTTTCCGACGCAGATATCAAGACGGTCCTCGACGGACTGTCGACGGGTTCGTGACTCAGGCGAGGAAGGGACTCGGTTCTCCGTGCCAGGAGACCGTCAGCCTTTCCCTGGCCCTGGTGCAGGCGACGAAGAGCAGGCAACGCTCTCGTTGCAGATCAGCCCGATGAGTCACGGCGTCCTCTGCCAACGGAGTGACGGCACGGGGAAGAGGAAGAAGATTGGAGCCCGCTCCGATCACTGCCACGCAGCGGAACTCCAACCCTTTCATCCTGTGCATCGTCATGGTCTGGACTCGACCTTCGCCGCCGGTCCGATCCCGAGTCAGGTGCTCCACCGGGAGACCCGCCCTTCCAAGGCTGCAGCCGCGTCCTGCGCCAGCGGAGCCGATCGGCCCGCGACTCCGATCTCTTCGGGCAGCACGCCCGCATCGAGCCACTCCCGCACCGTCTCCACCAGACGGTTCAGCTCGGCGTTGCGGGTAGCGGTGCCGTAGGAAGCCGGCTCGGGGCCGTGCACCTCAGAACGACATCCGGTGAGTGCGGCAGGATCCCCTGTCAGATCCTCGATCCGCTCGCCGGACAGCATCGCGCAACTCCATGTGAGGATCTCGGCGGTAGTTCGGTAGTTGACGGTGAGACGCGTCGACCGCCCGGCGACATGGATGCCCAGGGAGCCGAGAGACACCCGGCTGTCGTAGATCCGCTGGTGAGTGTCTCCAGCGATGAACAGGTCATCAGGCCCCTCCGCGACGGCGGCCCGCAACATCCGCCACCGGACCGGATGGAGATCCTGGGCCTCGTCCACCACCACGTGGTCGTACGGCTTGCTCTCGCTGGCATCCAGCAGTTTCGCCGCAGCGGCGCAGATGGTCTCGTACGTGTGCAGGTTGTCCGCGCGGAGCTGCTCCTCGAACTCGGAGATCGCGCGCCAGATCTGGGCACGCTGTACGCCCCCCAGCCGCCTTCCCCGGCCCGTCCTACGGGCGGACAGATAGGCGTCGGCATGGGTCACGTTCTGGGCGAGAACGACCTGGCGCCACTCCTCCGCCAGGAAGGTCTCGCCGAAGGCGGATGCTCGGCGTCGAACGACTCGACGCCACAATTCCCGCTCCTCGTCTCTCCCCAGCAGGCCGACGCGTATGTCGTGACGTTCGAGGACTCGGCGTGCGACCTGATCCACGGTCAATACGTGGATGCGGGACAGAACCTCGTCGTCGTTCTCCAGCAGTCGGAGTGACTCCTCCAACGACCGGGCGAGTGTGGAGGTGAACGTGGTGAGCAGGACCCGCCCGCCCCTGGACGCGAGATGCCTGGCCCGATGCAGAGCCACGACCGTCTTGCCCGTACCCGGCCCGCCCAGGACCTGGGCGGGACCCGAGTAGGAACGCAAGGCCGCGTCCCTCTGGAGCGGATGCAGATAGACCCGCCAACGGGCGAAGGGCTTCGAGAACAGCTCGATCAGCTCCTCGGGTCCTTCGACCAGAGCGATCCGGTCAGGAGTGCGCGATACCGCCGCCGAGACATCCTCGGGATCGAAGAGCTCGGGCTCGACGGAGCCGACGACCTCGTTCCAGACCTCTTCGACGGTCATGCCGGAGGCAAGCCCGAGCAGCACGTCGTACTGGCCACGCGGCAGGGTGCCGGCCAGTGTCTCGAGCAGTTCGACATCCGTCACCATCCGGGCGAAGCGTAGGATCTGATCGTCTATGCCGAGTCGGGCGAGGTCGCTGCCGGAGACGTGGCCGAAGAGCGGCTTGGCGGTACTAGGCCTGCCCCGAGTCAGGTTCGCGATAGCCGTGTCGATGGTCTCCTCGTCGCGAATCTCGATGTGACCCGTGGCGGCATTCACCGACAGCCGACAGTTGCGAGCCCAGGCGTACGCTTCGTCGTGGGTGTCGACCCGCAGCAGTGTGTGTTGATCACCGGATTCGGGTGCAAGTACGATGCCGCGGTATTTCAGATCGATGCGGATGCTCTTCAGCCGGCTGTCACGAGCGTTGATCTTTTCGAGGTGAGCGCCCGCATTGGCGGTGTGCTCGAACCTGAGGATCGTGTCGACCACCTTCTGCTGCACGGAGCGCTCCAGGCGGACGAAATCCTGGAGGAAGTCACGATGGATGCCTAGCCTCGTCACTTCCGCCCCTTCTGCTCCCGGCCTCCGAAGGCCGGGAGCGATCACGTGATCAACGTACTTGCTGGCTGCTCTGGAAGAAACCCGTCTGTGGATCGTCCGGAGTACCGACGAGCGCGGCCCTGTCCAGGAAGACGTTGTTGGTTTCGCAACTCGTCTCGGGAAGGAGCACGCATGCGTAGCAGGCGGCGAGATTGAGGCTGTCCACGCCGGAGGCTTCGGATTCCATGCAGGGAGGGTCCTGCGAGCACCAGGACGCGCGGGAGAGCGCCGAGGCGAGAGACGTCCGCAGTCTGCGGTGCTCGCCCTGGGCCACGATGCCGCCCAGGCTGCCCGCCGAGTCACTGGTCGCGGTGTAGATCAGTACGCCTGCCATGTCGTCGGACACGTACAGGCGCTCGCGTAAGGACGCGGCCGGATATCCGGAGTCGAGACTCCATTCATTGATCAGGACGTGTGCCAGCGTATGCAGCAGGAGGTAGCGTGGGCTGACCGGAGACCGCACCTGATCCAGCGGCCGGTCGCCTCTCGCGCGACGGCGAAGCAGAATCTCGTGCCTCTCCTTGATCAGTCCGGCGCGCTGAACCGGGCCCGGGCGCCTCTCCCATTGCCTGAGCAGATTCTGGTCAAGTGTGAAGAAGACGCCTTCACCGCTCACCTCGATCGCTGGCAGCCAGTCGATGTTGCCCGTGAAGAGCGCTGCCTTCCGGGTGTCGCCTCCTGCCGGATCCGGCATTTCCACCCGGGTGAAGGACTGCATGGCACGCACCTCGCGTAGGCGCTTCACCAACATCACACGCTGGATACCGGGAGGCGGTGGGACGTCGCGGTCTCGTTCGGGCGGAACACACTCGAAGTCGTCCCCACGATCGGCGTTCGCCGTGCCGTCGAACAGCTTCTGGTACTCCTCCTTCCTGAGCTCGTTGGCCGGCTCGAATCCCGCCTCGGCGTCCGAATCAGGTCGAGCGCTGGATTCCAGAGCCCGGCGGTCGTAGATAGCGTCGAGCACTTCCTTCGCCGTGAAGCGGCTGTTCTTCAGCATGCCGGTGTTCTTGATGAGGTTGAGGACTGCGTGTTCCGGAACACCGTCGTTGATGGCACCGTTGAGGGCCGCGTAGTGCTCGTTCAGTCGTTGCTGGAGCGAGTCGGACCAGGGCGGGATCGACAGGGCCGACCGGTTGATAGGGAACCATGCGGCCGACGAACCACGCTGGAGTGTGCGTGGTGTGGCGGGACAGCCGTTCTGTTCGGTGCCCAGTCCGAGCCAAGGGCGCCGCCCGCTGCACCTGATGCCCAGCGCCTCCATCGCGCTACGACCGAAGGCACCCTGCAGCGAGGCCTCCTTGCCGCACGAACACCGCACGACGACAGATCGCAGCGAAGCCGTGCGGCCGGTGCTGTGCAGAGTGAGACGGTGCTCCTTGGCGGCGTCCGGCGCGGTCTTCTTGTGCACCCACTCGAAATAGGGGAACTCGTCGAGGTGTCCCTGCTCACAGGCCACCACGAATCTGGAGGGGATCAACGGCTTCTCGCACGCCCCGCAGATGCTCTTGCTCTCGGGAGAGTTGAATCTCCTGAACGGTTGCAACACCTGGCACGTTCCGCAGGAGTACATGGTGGGGAACATGCGCACCTTGACGCCGTTGCCCGAGGTGGGGACGTCGGCGGGCGGAAGCTGGAAGTGGGTGACGCCAAGCCAGTGCTGGAGCCGAGGCTCGTAGAGCGCACCACCCCAGCGGGAGTTGTCCTTCCAGGTATCGAGCCCGCTGACGATGTACGACTTGTCCTCCATCGCGATCAAGGAACCGACCCCGTACGTGGTGATCAGTTGTGCGCGTCGTACGGCGCCGATGGGCGACTTCTTGATCTCCTTCTCACGTGCGCTCGTGCGCTTGTTGCGCAGGGCCATGTGTCAGCGCTCCAGATAGAGGTCGGCTTCGACGTCCACGTCCCGCATGCTCCACAACGTGGGGAAGGCCTCGGTGAGGTCCTCGTCGGAGTGGGTACGCAGCAGGGCGGAGTCAGCGGGACGCGGTTCGCTCGGCTTGAAGGACTTCTTCGCCTCGTAGTGAAGGTCCGGGTTGTTGTCGGCCATTTTGATCCACTCGTCGATGATCCAGTCCAGGTCGGACTCGGTGCCTTCGGCCTCGTCGGGGTCGACGGCGCGTACCCGGGCCATGATGATGTCCTTGAGCTCCTCAAGACGATGTCCGAACTTACGTACCCTGCGGGCGGCGTCGTTCGGTCGCATCTCCTTATAGATGAGCCGTCCCATGCCCACGAGGACCGCGTGCAGCGCACGGTCGCGGGCACGTGAGGAGAAGGGCGTGACACTGGTTGACTCGACCTGGCGGTAGAGAGCCGAGTGGTAGGGGATGAAACTCTCGTAGTGCGAGCGGTCCCGTGAGCGAGCGGCGTTGTAGAGGACCACGACGAGCCCAGGGTCGCGACGTCCCACGCGGCTGCTCGACTGGATGTACTCGGCCGTGGTCTGCGGCTGGCCCGTGATCGCCATGAGCCCCAGTCTGTCCACGTCGACCCCCACGGAGATCATGTTGGTCGCGAGCACGGTGTCGAAGGGCTCGCTGTTGGTGAGCCCCTTCTCCAGGTCCTTGAGCCGCTTGGGGATGTCGCTCGACTTAACCCGGCTCGTCAGCTCGGCGAGGTGGTCGGCGGGTCGGGTTCGTTCCTCGTCGTCCTTGGCGAGGTGCTTGAGTCGGTCCTGAACGTCGTCCAGAACCTGCAGTTCCGCTGCGGCGAGTAGACGCAAGCTGGAGAAGTAGCCCACCAACGTCCAATAGGCGTCGCGGACGTTCTCCTCCCCCTCGATCTTCTCGGCATGATGCAGGAGCGCCGCGTAGGCCCGGATCAGGAGAGTGGCCTGACTGGTGCTCGGTGTCAGCAGACCGACATAGAGACGCGACGCCTTCACCTCGGCGGGCGTCTCCACGGCGAACCAGGAGTCTCGCGCGTCCAAGCCGGCGGGCGGGAACTGCCGCACCCGGCGGTTGAAGAGCTTGAGGCCCTGGTCCTTCGCCTTGCGGATGGTTGCGGTGGAGGCGAGCACCTTAGGTTGGTCCGCGGCGGCGTCGATCGCGGTTTCGTAGAGTCCGGTAAGTGTGCCCAGAGGGCCGGAGATCAAATGAAGCTCGTCCTGGACGATGAGCTCCGGCCCTGGTGTTCCCGCCAGATCCTGGTTGAAGAGCGAGGCGACCTCCTCGCGCCAGGCGATCTGCGCGAACTTGTCGACAGTAGCGATGAGGAGTGTCGGCCGCACCCGGTAGATGATCTCGTCCACGACATGGACCGGCAGCGCCTCGCGGAAGTCGCAGTCCTGGTTGGGGCAGAAGATCCGCATGTGCGAGGTCGTGGCGTCCGCTTCGTAGTGCCAGGCGTCCATCTCGACCCCGCACCATGGGCATGCGCGTAGCTGTACAGGATTGTCCTGCTGAAGCTCACCGCCCTCGCGCAGCTTCTTGATGCCAGCCTCTGCCTCCTTGAGGCGGTTCGGCGTGGCGGCGTTGCCCACCCACATGCCGATGGAGATGGTCTCGTGGCCGAATTCCTGGGGCCGCTTGTGGCGAATGGTCTCCATGGCGCAGATGAGCGCCGCGGCCCGCTCGAACTGTTGCAGTGTCAGCAGTCGAAGCGTGTACCGCATCAGCGCCGTGACCCCGCCGCCCTGAGCTCCGTTCCGCAGCCGCCGGAGGAAGACGGTGAAGGCGATGAGCCCCAGGTAGGCCTCGGTCTTGCCACCGCCGGTCGGGAACCAGAGCAGGTCGGCCTCGCGGCGGTCGTCGTGGTCCGGATCGACGATGCCGTTGAGGCAGAGCAGCATGAACGCTATCTGGAAGGGACGCCAGGCGCCGTCGAGCACCACATCCCCGGTCCGGCCGGACTTGATCCAGCTGGTCCGCCCCCGTTGCAGCGCCATCGCCTGATTGGCGGCCCGGAAGGCGGTCATGGCGACAGGGTCGTTCTGCAACGTCTCGATACCTGCGACCACCCGGTCGCATGTCCCTTCGCACTGCCGTACCTGCTCGGCCGCGGCGGTACCGTACTCCGTGTCGGCAAGAAGCAGCGCCTCCTCCGCGCGCTCGGCGATCCAGGCGCGATAGCCAGCAGCCAGTCGGCGAAGCGAGGCCAGGACGTCCGCGTCGGGGGCCTGGGCCAGATAGAGCATGCCCAGCCCGGAGGCGTCGATCTCCGGGTTGGAGTCGGTCAGTAGCATCTCCTTGGCGGGTACGAAAGTGGTCCAGATCTCGGAGACACGGGCCAGCGCTCCCCGCAGCAGTTCCTCGGAACGAGGAGCCGGGGGAGTCCAGTCCCAGTCGACCGCGCAGCCGTGTCCGACGGCGAATGAGGGCGCGTAGCGGTACAGGAGGCGATTGGCGCGAATCTCATCCTCGTCAGCCCCCACCGGGACCGGCCGCTCCACCAGGGCCTTCGTTCCCTCCTCCGTATTCGACACCCGCAGCTCAGGCTGGAAGAAGCAGAAAGGGTCCTGCAACTCGTACGGATCGCACTCGTGCACGTTGAGCAGAGCCGCGGTCACCGATACCGCACCGGTGTCGGCGTCCGCGGGTCGTACCCTGACGCGGAGCTGCAGACCCGGCGCAAGAGGCTGTACGACCGAGCCGGGGTCGGTGACGTCCACCTCCACGATCGGCAGCTCCAGGACGCGCCGCCGCCAGCGCAGCTTCTGCTCGTCGGTGGTACGTCGCACCGCGCGCTGGGCCTTGGTGGGATTGCCGTCGACGTCCACGGGCTCGTACACGGCCGCTGAAGTTGCCACGCGGATCTTGGGGGCAAGGGCGGCATCGACACCGAAGGTGAGTCCCATCGAGGACGGGGCGAGGCTGTTGGCGAGTGAGACCCCTGTGTCGGGCGTCTCGTCCACGGGAAGCAGGGCAGGCGCCTGATCGTTGTCCTGCTGGACTAGCCGTTCCGCGTCGGCCCGTTCGAGCAGTTCCTCGGCGTCGTGGCGTCCCGCGAACCGCTCCTCGTCTTGCTGCGGCGGAAAGAGAATGCCGGCGGCGTAAGAGGTCGTGGGAAGGTCGTCGAGCGTCTCCGCCGCTCCATCCACAGGTCCCAGCAGATCGAGCCGAAGCCGCTTGACCATCTCCCTGCGGAACCGGTAGTGCTCACTGTGCTTCGTCACCGGCATCTTCCTTCTTGTCCCAGGTGAACCGGCCAAGACCGACGAGTCTCGGCACCAACCAAACGCCGTGGGGGCCAAGACCCGCACGGATGCCCGCCGATTCGCTGCCCGCGACGGTCTCGAGGCCGTCCACGAAGACTTCGTCGATCGACCGGGGCCAGTTCCGCGGTACGAAGCTCTTGCTGGTCTTCAGATGCCGGTACAGATCGGCTTTGAATCCTTCCGAGGTCGTCCCGACAGGGCGGCCTTCATACATGATCAGATAGGGCGGGCTCTGCTCTGTCTCGAGCGCGTCGGTCTCCAGCCGCTTCAAAAGCACCTGGCCGCCAGCCAGGACCTTCGTCCGCAGATAGTCCTGAAGCTCGCCGGCCTCGCACGAGAAGTCCCGGGTACCGGCGGGGTGATCTGCATGGACGTCACCGGCGATGAGTTCCATACCGTCCCGACGCCAGTACTGGAACCCGTATCGGCCCCATCGTCCGGTGCTGCGATCGATGCGAAGGTGGCGGACGTCGACAGGGTCGAGCCAGAGCAACTCCTTGCGCGGCCTTGTCATCGCCACGTAGAGCAGGCGAGCCGCCTCGGCGGGGTCCTCGTCCCGTTCGGGGACGAGCGGACCAGGATCGACGATGACCACTCGGTCGAACTCCAGCCCTTTGGCGCGGTGGAATGACGACACCAACAGACGAGAGGGAGGCTGGGCGGTAAGTTCGTCCGGCAGCCGACTTCCCGCCAGGGCCGCGCGAAGTCTTGCCAGATCGAGATGCCGGTCTCCACCACGCACCCCGCCCGTCCGCTGGAGGTGCCTCCACAACCGGTCATGGTTCTCGCCTTCCGACAACGCGATCTCGTCGAACCTGTCGCGGCTGAGGCTCGCCCCGTCCGTCGCAGCGAACAGGGACGCCAACCAGGCAGGAGCGACGCGGTCACCCGCCGAACGCTGGAGCCGATGTGGGATGCCGAAGCGGTGCATCTCTGCCGAAACCACCAACGCCTGCCCGTTGGTACGGCACAGCACGGCCGTGGTGCCGCCGTAGTCCCGCAGCGCCTCCAACGAGAACGCCTCCAGAGCACCCAGGTTGAGTGAGTCCCGCAGCTTGTTGCGGAGCATGCCGTGGTGCAGCGACGTCTCGTCGATGCCCTTCTCGGTGATGCCCCTGAGCAGTGGACCCATCTCTAGCGCGATGCGCGCCTCCTCGGTCTGGGCCCGGAAGTTGTCGGTGAGGTGCAGCTCGACCAGATCTTCTCCGAAGGTGGCGCGCAGCCAGTCGAAGAACCGGTTGGTCTCGCCCGCCCTCTCTTGAGGGTTCGGAACGGTGAACCCGTATATCGACTGCGCCGGGTCACCCACCACCGTGAACCCGCAGTCGAACCGTTCCAACAGGACCTCCACGAGGTCCCGCCGGGACCCGACGAGGTCCTGAACCTCGTCGACGACGACATGCCGCAGATCTTCGAACAGATCGTCGGCCAAGCCGTCCTCGACCGCCTGGCGCGCGCCCTCGATTCTCGCCTCGAACGACCGGTGCTGCCACTCGGTGGTGGCGTCGACCCTCCTGAGGACGTCGAGCGCCCAGGAGTCGAACGTCTGGGCGCGGAGGAAGCGGACGCCGTCACCGTGGCGGGCGAGCCTCTCGCGCAGTTCGCGCACGGCGGCACGGGAGAAGGTGAGCACAAGGATTTCCCCAGCGCTCAGCTCCTCCTGCGCCATCAACCGGTCCAAGCGCCGGACGAGCGTGTACGTCTTGCCAGCACCGGCCCCGGCGGTGACAAGTACCAGGGCATCCGCCGGTTGCGCGACCACAGCCTGCTGCTCGGGTGTCAGCCTGAGTTCGCTCATCTCCGGCTCCACAGATATTCGAAGCCGGTGAATGCCAGCTTCTTGTCGTAGTTGACAATGTTGTCCGTCACGTCAAGGATCAGACAGGTCTCCTTGCCGCCGTTGAGCGGGCCACGCAGTCCGCGTCCGATCATCTGCTGATAGACGTTGGGGCTGTAGGTCGGTCGGGCGACGATGACGACCTCGGTCGCCGGCGCGTCGAACCCTTGGGCGAGCACGCCGTAGTTGGTCAGGACCCGAATCTTCCTCGTCCTGAATTCCTCGATGTGGGCACGCCTGTCGGAGTCCGGGGTAGCGGAGTCGATTGCGGCAGCGGAGATGCCGCGGCCACGCAACAATGCCGCCATCAACTTGGCATGGTTGACGGAGGTGGCGAACAACAGCACCGGGCTGTCGACGGGCAGCGCCTCGATCTCTCTGATCAACATGTTGTTCCGGTCGGTGTCCTGTCCCAAGGACTCCTCCACGGAGGCGGGCAGACGTCCACGCTGGAAGCCCGAGGTGGCCTTCAGCTCCTCCTCGCTGAGCTCGATTGTGGCGCCCTTGAGCTCGCGGTGCTCCACCCGGGCGAGCACCCCCAGTTCCTGAAGCTCGGCATAGGGGTCGCCGCCGAAGATGCCCTCGTCCAGTCGAGTGCGCCCATACCGCTCGACCAACCGGTTGGTCTCGATCTCGTTGAACCCCCGGTACGGCGTGGCGGTCAGTCCGATCAACGGTCGGGACGACTCGCGGTGAGTGATGCCCAGGGACTTGAGAAGGTCCGTGTACCGGGGCGTGATCGAGAAGTGAGCCTCGTCGATGACGACCAGCGCGGCGTTTCTGAGCCAGCCGTACTCGGGCTTGTCGAGGCAGGTCTCGAGCTTGGCGTCGGTGGCCACCACCAGGTGGACGGTCTCCTTGTTCGCGGCGGCCTCACGACTCGACCACAGCCGGTTTATCGTCAACTGCTCCGCCGGGCCCACCTTGGACCAGACGAAGGCCCAGCTTTGTACCGCCTGCTCGCACAACTCCTCGCTCTGCGCGATCCAGAGCACCGGCTTGCCGTCGAGCCCCCGCTCCTTGATCACGCGAATGATGGCCTCGGCCGCTACTCGAGTCTTGCCGGCACCGGTGGGCAGACACAGCATGGCCCTGGGCGCCTCCCAGCGGGTGAGCAGGTCGAAGGTCTTCTGCGCGAGGCGCTCCTGATAGTCGTGCAGACGGGGGAAGGCGGTGGGGCCGCTGACCCGTTGGACGGGAGGTAGGGTCTCGCCTCTGGTCCCCGCGTAGGACTCGGACAGCCCGAGGTCGTTGACGAGGCGAACCGAGTTCGTGTCGCCGCGGAAGCTGGCTGCCGCCTCCGGCAGGTTCGCTTCGATGTCCTTGCGGTAGACACGGAGCAGGTCGGTGCCGTGGGCGTTGTGCGCGAGCGTCGCGATCCGCCGGTCGTCGGCCGGCCTGCCGCGCTCCACCTCGTCGATCTCCAACAACCCTTGAGGCAGCCCTTTCTTCAGCGCGTCCACTCCCACGAGGTGCAGCACCTTGTCCGCCACGTCCGTTGCTTCGCGGGCCTTCTTGATCCGCTCGTTGTTGCGCTGCTGCCTGCGGCGCTCCAGCACGCCGCGGCATCCACCGGAGCCCAGGCCCAGCTTGAGCACCTTGTCGATCTCAGCCAACGTCGCCTCGTCGTTCGCCGGACGCAGGACGAGCACCTTGTGCTCCTCCGTCTGCACGGCAGAGGGGAGGACCTCGGCGCGTGCGCCGTGCGGCGTACGAACGACTTCTTCGAGTTCGTCGCATCGCACGAGTGACCAGCCTTCGGTCTGAGCCCTCTTTACGATTTTCAGATGGGAGAACTCATCGGTGAGGGGAACGGCCTCCGACTGCTCGACCCAGCGCAGTTCCTTCTGAATGACGTCGTCCGGAGCCAGCATCCTCCAGTGCTCGCGCATCAGGCCGGCGGCCTCGGCAGAAGGAGCCAGGAGCGCAGGGATCTGCTCCCTGACAAGGGCCTCGTACTGCGTGCGGTCCGCAGTGACCGCGATCTCGCCGTCCGGGATGTCCGTACGCCACTCCGAGCCCAGGCGACAGCGTGTATCCCCACCCTCTGGCCACTTGGCGTCGGCCTCGAAGATGAGCGCGTAAACCCTGCCGGCGAAGGCGTCGTCGGTGGACGTGGCGGCCTCTTCGACCAGCTCAGCCCATGTCGAGGACTTGACCTCGCCGAGTGCGTGTGGCAGGCCGAGCATGTTCGACACCGCCGGGGAGACCCTGGCGACGGGCAGGACGTGCTCGTACCTCCTGAGTTCGGGCCCCACGGCGTGCGTCACCGGCTTAAGACCGCGGGAAGTCTCGAGGTAGCCGTGCTTGCGAGCCATCCACCTCAGCGGTGAGACCACCGTCTTCCGGGTGGCGACCTGCTTGCCGACCTGCATCGTCCAGTGATGAACCAGGCCGTTGTCCGGAAGCTGCTGGAGAAATGCCGCGCGTCCCTCCTCGGACAGCTCACACAGGAACTCGAGCGGTCCTGCGGGGTTGCTTCCGTCGAAGTTCATCGTCGTGTGCATGGGGCGGTGATCGGAGGGCGACAGCTTACGACAGTAACCCTCCCAGAGCGTCTGGGTGTACCGGGTGAACCACGGCTCGCTCCTCGGGTCGACCCCCGACTTCGGTCCGTCCAGCAGGCCGAGGTCACGCAGGATCACCCGGTCGTCGCGATGGAAGTCGACGTCCACCGAGATGTGGGCGTCACGGGACCCGTCAGCCGGGACGACACGGCCAGGAAGCAGACACTCGCGAATCCGGCGGAAGTCTCCGGAGGCGGTCTTGACCTTGAGCTCTTCCTCGGTCTTGATGTCCGTGCTCTTCAGAGCGGTGAGGGTGCCCGCCGGGCCTGCGAGACGGGACAACTCCCAGAAGGAGGCCCAGTCCTTGTCGGAGTAGCTGGAGAACCCCTGCTCCACGACAGAGGCGAACCGGCCCTGGTAGTCGGCCTCGTGCACCCCGAGCTCGTTCAACGCCAGGACCGCGGCAGGATCGCCGGCGTACACCCGCTCGTCGACGTACACCGTGTTGTCGACCAGACCATCGCTGCCCGAACGCCGGAAGACCCGCCCCGATGGTGCCACGAGGCCGAAGGACTCGGTGAGCACGATGCGCGCCTTGAGCGCGTCCGTCGCCCCGGGGTGCCCGTGCCGCCGCATCTCGGCAGCAATCTTGATGGCACGTGCGGAGGCCTGGGGGGACTTGTCCTCCAACAGCGCTTCCAGCCATTCCTTCGCGTTCTTCGTGATCACGCCGGCGGCCGCCTGGATGTAGCCGACCTTGTCCCGGCGGTACTGGCCGCTGTCGACCGAGTGATGGCACCAGTTCCGAGGGCGGCCCGGATGACCGGCCCAGAGTTCCAGCCATTCGGGTCGCAGCTTGTCCGGATGCAGATGAACGGTGGAGACGGTGCCGAACACCCCGTCCTGGTCGGGTATTGTCGGCCGGTTGGCCGCGGCCGACCAGATCGACCTGACCAGCTCCATGGCTGCCCACTGGGGCTCCTCCTTGCCACGTGCGGGCAGCGCGTCCAAACATGCGCAGGGGTCGTCGTCACGGCTGAGCTCGGGCAGTGAATCGACGATGAGCTCGGCTGCCACCTTGATCAGTTCATGGTTGAAGCTGTTGTTGTTGTACAGGTTCTGGCGGTCCTCGCTGGTCTTCCACGGTGCGTTGATGATGCCCCGCAACGTGGTCTCGTAGTTCGTGGGAAAGAAGGCCCAGAATCTTCCCCGCCCCTCCATGCGACCCACGGGCACCGCCCAGGACACGTCGATCTCGGGGCGGTCGTGCAATTCGCCGGCCTCGGCCAAAGCCTGGGCGGAGGGCCGGTGCGTCCGGGAGAACACCCGCCAGCTGTCGACCGTCGCCTTCTTCCCGGAACGTTCCACCTGAAGGTTGTGCAGGCCGCGCTGCACGCGGTGGGAGATCTGACGAACGACGGGCTTGGACGTACGGCGGTCCTGCAACGTGACCGTGCCCACGTGCGCCGAGAACAGCGCGAATTCCTGAGGGAACTCCGTGAGGTCGCGCCCGAGGCGGTTGACTGCCGTGGGCTTGAGCGGAAGCCGTACGACGGTGGTGGCCCACCCCAGCAGCTCGGCCAGGATCGGATCGGCCGCTGCCGCAGCATCCCGGTCCAGGGGACGCGCCATGCGCAGCACCGGTGTCTCGGCGGCGGTGGGCTGCACCGTCCTGATCCTCTCGGCCGCCCAGTCCCGATCGAAGCCGAAGCTCTTGTCGTCCTCCGCGCTGAAGAACTCCGGGACGTCGGTGACGCTGAGCACCGACTTGACACCCACGCCGAATCGCCCGATTTGTCCTCCCCGCTTCCGGGAAACGCCCATGCGGAGAATGGTGTCGGCCCCGTCGGGCGTGATGGCCGACCCTTGGTTGGCGCAATACAGATGCGATGTCGTCAGCACGACGGCGATTTGGCCACCGGGGTTGTCCCGGAGTTCGTCGGCGCCGTTCTGGACCAACTCGTAAATCTGCCGATCGCCGTATCCGCCCTCCTTGATGCGGCGCTCGTTGTTCGCATGTTCCTGGATGAGACCTGGGTCGATCCGGTACGTCTCCAGGACACGCGCCGACTGGTTGCGGACCACATCAAGCACGGAACGTTCTACGTTGCCCATCGCGCGGCCGACTCCTAACTGTTTCAGGGGAAGCCCGGGCGCGCTGAACAAACCTCATCCGTAGAAAAGAAGGCGTGCTCTCGCAGAGCCCAGACGGCTGTGGGGGTGAAACGGAAGGATAGAACTGCATTGCGAAAGAGATGAGACGAAAGGAGAGCTTCCGCCTGTCATGCTCCCAGAGAGTGACACAAGTTCCGGGCAGCCCGCAAGAGACTTCGACAAGGACTCGAGGACCGAACGCATAGATGCAGGTCAGGCATAATGCTGTCAACTTCCGTTTGACGCGGTACTCTGGGTGTCAAACGACTCGGGCGACAAGGAGCCACGAATGACGCACAGTCCTAGTGCCGCCGACGACCCGGAAGACTTCGGCCCTTGGCTCGGTCGACAGTTGCGGCGCAAGGGCATGACGCAGTCGGAACTGGCCACGGCCTTGGACGTGACCCGGGCCGCGGTGTCCGCCTGGATCACCGGCCGTGCAGTGCCGAGAATCGAGAAGATTCATGCCATCGAGGAAGTTCTCGGTCTTGCGACCGGATCCTCGGTCACGAGGGACGAGGCACCTGACTCGGCGGGTTTCGTCGGATGGCACCTACGCCCGGCCCATGCCGACGGAGGCCGCGAGTTGGGGAACGCGGCCGCCTTCGCTTTCGACTCCAGCCTGGCGATTCTCACCCGGGAGGCGACACAGAACTCCCTGGACGAGCGGCACGATCCGAATGTCCCGGTTCGGGTGCGGTTCATCCTGCACGAGCTCACCGGTGAACGCCTGCGCCGGCTTCAGGAAGCAGTGCGCTGGGACGATCTCGTCCCGCACATCGAGTCGGCTGCGGAGGCCGGGCAGAAGGTGGGCCGGGTACTGGCGGACGGCCTACGCGAGCTCCGGGAGAGCGGAAGTCTGCTTCTGCTTCGTATCGACGACTACAACGCCAATGGGCTCACCGGCCCCGAGTACGAAGACGGCCGCTTCGCCGCGGTGATCCGCCGGCAACTGGACAGCCACAAGAGCAGCGGCACCGCAGGTGGCTCGTACGGCCTGGGTAAGGCCACGCTCTGGGGCACGAGCAGATTCGGCATGGTGATCGCGAACAGCACGTTGTCCGAGCCCTTCGAAGGCCGCCGAGAACGTCGAGTGGTCGGGCGCATCGACCTGCCTTGGCACGAGGTGGGCGGACGTCAGTTCGCGGGCCCCGCCTGGCTCGGTGAGCGTGATCCGCATCGTGAAGGCGCAGCGCGGTCCTGGTGGGCGGGAGAGCGGACGGTCAAGGAGCTGTATCTGACCCGCAGCAGCACGGACCCCGGCACCAGCTTTCTCATCGTGGGGGCGCACGACCCCTCGGGCGAGGCAGTGACTCTGGAGCAGATGCACGCGACACTCGTCCAGGCTCTGGCGGACGGCTTCTGGGCCTCCATGGTCGCGGGTCGCGGAGCCTCCCCCGTGCTGGAGGCGTCCGTGGAGGCGCTGCGCGACGAGCAGGTCGTCGTGCCGGAGGAACGCGTCGATCCGCATCGTTATCAGCCGGCGAGGTCACGTGCCGTGCGGGCGTTCCTCGACAACGAGACCACCTCCGTCCTTGTGTCCGCCGACGACGTCGTCGGCGTCCCCGTACCCCTGTTCATCCCGCCCAGAAAGGACAGAGCCCGGGCACAACCGATCCAGCACGACGCTGTGCTGCTCGTCACTCCGGCCGCTGAAGAGGAGGAGCGTGCGAACCGGATCGTCTGCATGCGCGGCACGCGCATGAGTGTGGTGGAGCGACCGGTCACCGACGTCCCACTCGGTGCGCGGCGTTTCCAAGCCGTGCTGCTGGCGGGGCACGCGTCCGGTGCCGCCGGGACCGATGCCGATTCGGCGGAGGCGTTCCTGCGGACAGCCGAGCCGCCTGAGCACAACGACTGGAAGCCGACCGAAGATCTGACCTCTACCTATGCCCGCGGAGCTGTGACCCGGCTCAGGGAATTCCGCAAGGCGATGCTTGACCTCGCGCGGGAGACCGTGCGACCGGCGGAGGCCGACCTGGACGCGGTCGCGACCCCCAAGGTTCTGCGTGACCTGCTCAAACTCGACCCGGCGACACCGCCGAGGAGCCCTGGATATCCGACGATCCGGAGCGCGACCGGGCAGGTCGACGAGCACGGCGCTTGGCACGTCCGGATCGAGATCAAGCTCCCGCCGCGCGATGACCGGTGGATCTTGCGGCCGTTGCTCCGTTTCGCCACCCGCTCGGGACCGAGGCCCGAGGCCGAATGGGCCAGGATTGACCCCGAATGGAACTGTGAGACGGCAAACGGTGACCTGATGTGCACCTCAGGCGCCCGATCGGCGGTGTTCGTCGGCGTGAGCGACGTGACCAGCCACCCGGTGGACGCGAAACTGACCATGGCCGAGGTCGACCTCGTCCGGGTGCGGGGTGGGGTGTCGTGAAGGGCATCTTCCCTTACCACGTTGTGCTCGGCGAGGTCACGTTGGCGGTGGACGGGGCGTGGCTGGACGATCTTCCTGTGCCGATCGACATGATCTCGCCGATCGAACGCGCGGTGGCGCTGCACGACATCCAGCGTCCCGACTGGAGATCCGCGCGACTCTCCGTCCGTGTCCGGGGCCCGGAGCAGGAACTTGCGACAGGGCCGTGGGGGCGCATGTCCTGCGTGGCGATGCTGACCGAACGTCGCACCAACGCCCACTCGGCCGTCCGGCTGCGCATGGTGGAGCCGGGTGAATGGGTGGGATATGTCGAACTCCGGCGGGACCACCACGACAGACGTGCCGAGCTGAGCGCATGTCTCGTCGCCACGGTCGATGGCATTCCCGGACGCCTGATCGGTGCCGTGGACTCCTCGTGGACAATCGACGTACGGGCGCGAACCCCCGTCAGGCGGGAGGACGTCACCACTCGGTGGGTCGATTTCGGTGACGACCGCCATCCCTGGCTCCGTGCCTACCGAAGCGACCCCTGGGCTATCGACACCACCGGCGAACCGCCCGTTCTCTATCTCAACAGCGGATTCGAAGGTCTGCGCCTGCTGCTCGAAAGCACGCGGCAGAGTGAACGTGCAGCTCGTGATGCCTTGGCTGCTCGCATCGCCATGGACATATGGTCGGTGCTCTTCGACGCGGCGGCGGACCAGGTCGACGGATCGGAATGGCCGGTCGGTTGGCGTGGGTCGGTCCTCCGCCGCATGCTGCCCGACGTGTTCCCTGACTGTTCTCCCGAGGACACGCTGCGTGAGCTGGCCGGCGCGTCGGGAGGAGAGCTGCGCTCCCGCGTCCTGCACGCGGCGGCCAAGCAAGCCAGGATGCCGGCGACATTGGGTACCTTCATCCGTGCGCTGCACCGCACGGGACATGAGGAGGAGCAGTGAGCGCCGTACCCGATCGGCTCGCCTACCTTCAGGTGGAGGTGGCGACGAGACTGCTGTCGACGGCCGTCCTGGAACGACGAGAGGCCATGCCGATCGTCGCCATCGACAAGGTCTGCACTCCTGCGCCCTGGCCTGCCGAGCCGGTACGGCAGTTGATCGAGGAGGCGCTCAAGAGGTTCGAGTTGAACCCACCCACCCAGGCGGACGCCTGGTTGGCGCCTAGGTTGCACGCCGTCCTTCGGCTCACCCGTGCGGAGGCGGCGGACCCGGGTCTATGGGCTTACCTCGCCATGCGAGTTGCGTCCGATTACGTTGTCTGGCGCCATCCCGGACGCAACCCGAAGCACGGACAAGTCCAATCGATCAACAAGGCTCGATTCGTCGGACCGTTCGACGCGCAAGCCTTCGCCCGCCTGTGGTGGGCCGCCGAGCTGTTCCGCGACGGCCCTGACTACCGTCCCGTGGTTGTGGCCTGCGGCAACCAGGACGTGCTCAACACCGTGCTGGGCCTGAGGGTGATCCTCCATCGTCCCGTCGCCCAAGCCCTGTTGCGGTTGGTCTCGGACGGCAGGGCCGCCACCGGCAGAGAGGTCAACGCTCTTGCCCAAGCGGTCAACGCGGCAGGCAGCACCCTCGTCTACGAGGCTCTTGCACCCGACGTGGGGCAGGACCCCGACGCCTACCGTGACTGGATCGACGAAGGGCACAACGGTTTCGTCCCCTACGACGCGCTTCCCGACGGGCCCGACGACGGTCAGGTGTCTGCGGCGGCGATCGACGAGTTGGTCGCGCTCTTCGCCAGGCTGTACGACGAAGCTCCTGTCCGAGGACGTGATCGCTGAGTCGTCCGGGCGGGCGAACGCGATCTCGTGGACGAATTTCGCCAACGCCCTGCCCAGGAGCGGGGGTACGGCGTTGCCGATTTGACGGGCGATGGATGGCTTGTTGCCTACGAAGTAGAAGCTGTCCGGAAAGCTCTGAAGCCGGGCAGCTTCCCTGTGAGTAATCGGGCGGTGCTGATCCGGGTGCAGGTAACGGCCCTTTTCGGGCTTGTAGAACTCGGTGCGGATTGTGACGCTCGGACGATCCCACAGAAGTCTGCCCATGACATCGTGGGTGCCCGTGGGCTTGTTGGCCCAGCACTGGGGCTCCAGATCGGGGCGGTTCCGTCGAAGGTCGAACCTGTTGCCCCCGGGCGGTATCGCCTTGAACCGCTCTATCGACAGCTGCGTGAGGTTGCGGCCGAGATGAAGGTTCTGCGGGACGCGATCCTCCTCCAGCTCGATGCCCATGGGGATGGATGGCAGCTTGCCGATAGCGTCCCGAACGGTCCTGTAAGGGGTCTTGTGCTTCGAACGTGGCCCGTGTGTAGGAGGTGGTGGCCACGCCACTTCGGCAACATCGCGGACCGCGATGAAGATCCCTCGCCTTCTGTTCTGTGGCACTCCGTAGTCGGCGGCGCTCAACACCCCGTAGTTGTACGCGTAGGCGCTGAAGTCCTCATCCGTGTCCATCAGTTCGAGTAGCCGTTCGAACTGGGGCGAGCGTTGGAACTCCGGCACGTTCTCGATCACAAACGCCTTGGGCCGCACACGGCGGACGGCTTCGATGTACTCCTGCCACAACTCGTTGATCTCGGCTCGGCTCTCGTCACTGCGATCACGACCCAGCCGGCTGAACCCCTGGCAGGGCGGCCCCCCAATGATCACATCGGCCTCAGGGTACTCCGGCACCGTGGTGATGGAACCTACGTGGACCTTGCACCCGAAGTTGTGCTCAAATGTCATCGCAGCATCCGGGTCGATCTCCACCGCGAAGACGGTCTTGAAGCCACATCTTGCCATCGCGAATCCCTTTGCCAGGCCGCCTGCACCCGAGAACAGGTCAATCGTCCGGATTCGCCTGACCATGAAGATCCTCCTTGTGGTTCTGCGACTGTGCGATTATCGACCATCCGTCACCGTGATGGTGCAGAGGCCTGAGTGACAGCCAGACATTCACGACGACCAGCAGAACCGTGGATCGAGTCGTGCACGAGAAGAGCGCGCCAGGGTCGGGTCGGGGGCGCGCTCTTCATGACAAACCTTTGCGTCAGGAGTTGCGGACGCGATATACCGTTTGCCTGTGGCATCCATGCCTTTCCCCAGCTCGGCCGGTGTGTCGGAGCGGATGAGCAAGCAGCGCCGCAGGGACACCAGGCCTGAGATCTCCGTGCGGAAGCTCCTGCACGCCCTCGGCCTGCGGTACCGAGTCGCGTGGCCGATACCCGGCATGAAGCGCCGGTCGGTCGACATAGCCTTCACGCGAGCGAAGGTCGCGGTCTTCATAGATGGATGCTTCTGGCACTCGTGCCCCGAGCACGCCTCCCGCCCGGCTGCGAACGACACGTGGTGGTCCGAGAAACTGGCGAAGAACATCGCCCGGGATGTTACGACGAACGAGCATCTGCGGCAGGCGGGATGGCGGGTCGTCCGTATCTGGGAGCACGAAGATCCGGCCGAGGCGGTCGATCGCATCGTCGGGGAAGTCGCGCGCGCACGCGCAGAGCGCTGACCCGCTGGATTGGGTCAGGAACTCGTGCGTGCCGCCGGAGTGGGTGCGGATCAGTACCTGGCGGCGGCGGTGCTTGGGCAGTTGGGCCAGGGCCAGCCGAGTGGCTTCGATGTGGTCGGCGAAGACCGCCCGCGGCTGTCGTACTCGATCGGGTTCACCCTGACCGAGCAACCCTCATCCATGACTGTCATGTGCCTGTTGTCCTGCTTTCGGGATTTCGAGTGGGGCCGTTCGCTGGCGGCCAAGAGGCGCTGGTCGTAGCCTAAAGGTGTCACCTTCCGGGAGGCAGGGCTGTGGACGACGAGACCAGCGGTTCCAGTGCACCGGTTCGCACCATCGGCCAGCGCATTCAGTACCTGCGTGAGCGTCGCGGTATGACTCGCGAAGTCCTCGCCGGCCTGGTCGGCAAGTCCGAGAGCTGGTTGAAGGCCGTCGAGCACGGCCGCCGTCAGCAAAATCCCCGCCTGCCGATCCTGCTGCAGCTCGCCGAGGCCTTGCGCGTCCGCGACCTGAGCGAGCTCACTGGCGAACAGTCCATACCTGTACGGATGTTCACCGGTTCCGGCCATCCGGCACTGAGCGCTGTGCGAGAGGCCGTCAACGCCGTGCCGATGCAACCGAGCGGGTCCGTGCAACCGCTGGCCACCCTTCGGGCGCGGCTCGATGCGGCGTGGCGGATCAGGCATGCTTCTCCCGATCACCGCACAGCTCTCGGTGACCTGCTGCCCGACCTGATCCGCGACGCGCAGCTGGCCGCGAAGATGTACCGGGGCGAACACCGGCGCAAGGCGCAGGCGTTGCTCGCTGAGACGTACGGGCTGACCCAGATGTTCGTTGCCTACCAGCCTGCGGTGGACCTGCTGTGGCGGGTGGCCGACCGGGCGCTGATCGCCGCCCAGGAGTCGGAGGATCCGCTGGCGCTGTCGTGTGCGGTGTGGTTCCTCGCCCAGGCGCACAGGGACGCCGCCGACTTCGACGCCGCTCACGAGATCAACCGGCAGGGGATGGCGGCTGTCGAGCCGCACATGGAGGATCCGAGCACGAGCCTGCTCGCCATGTGGGGGGCGTTGTTGTTCGAGCTGGCCTTCACCGCGGCGCGTACCGGCGACATCGGTGAGGCGTGGCGGTATTGGGATGAGGCGGCGCGGGTCGCGGAGCGGCTCCCCGACGGTTATTACCAGCCGTGGACCTCGTTCTCGCAGGTAATCATGCGTCCGCACGCCGTCACCATCGCGGTTGAGCTCCGGCAGGGTGGGGAGTCGGCACGGCAGAGTGACCACGCCGAGTCCGTACCCATCCCATCTCGTCCGCGACGCGGCCGGCATCTGATCGAGGTGTCCCGTGCCCACTTGATGCGGCGGGACCACGCGGCGGTCCTCGGCACGCTGCAGCTCGCGCACCAGGCCGCACCGGAAACCGTCCGCTACAACGGCTACGCGCGCAGGATGACCCTCGATCTGTGCGAGGCGGGCCCGGCTACTCTGCGGCCGCAGGCACGGGAACTCGCGGACCAGATCGGCCTGATGACCTGACCGAACGAGGGGGTACAGAGTGTGTCCCTTCGCGTACGCTGCGGCATCTACGGTCGGCGCATGCCACCTGAACAGCTTTCACACGAGCGCCATGACCTCGAAGAACTTCGCGCGGCGTTCCCGGACTGGTCGATGTTCTGCAGCGACGCGGGCGTGTTCTACGCGACCCGGCGCGGTGTTCATCTCCGGAACGTCGACATCGACAAGGGGCTACGGCAGACGGTTTGTGCGGGCGACGTGGAAACGTTCGTGTCGCTGCTGGAGGACCAGGTCCGGATGGTGGTGAGGTCGTGAGCCGCCCGCCCTCCCATTTCGACTATCACGGCTTGCACGTGGCCGCGCCGAACGCGAATGCCATCCGGGTGGACTGGGTTGTGCCCCAGAGCCGGGCTGTTCTGCTGCGGGTTCGCGAGCACACGTGCGGGTGCACGTACCCGATGTTCGAGCTCTGCGCGGGGGCGGGCTTGTCGTTCGTCCGTTTGATTCCCTCCGAGGATCCCGACAAGGTACGGGAGAGTCCGTGGGTGCGTGCGCGCGCCGCCCGGGAGCTGTGGGTGCAGATCCTGACCGGTCAGGCGAGGTGACGGCACCGGACGCGCACCTCGGCGTCCTACCTGGTGAACGGTCAGCGGCGAGGCTGCTGGCGATCGGCGACGTGCCGGTCGAAGAAGGACAGGGTTCGCTGCCAGGCGTCGTCCGCCGCCGGGCGCACCAGACCGTGACGGAGCGGGAACAGCGCGAGGCTCGCGATCGGGTGGTGGCCGTCGGTCATGAAAGAGTGACCGGCCTCGGGGTAGATCGTGACATCGTGGTCGACGCCGAGTGCCCGCAGGTGCTCTCGCAACCGTTCGCCGTGTGAGCGGAAGCCCTTGTCACGGCCGCCGTAGGAGGCCACGACCGGGCAGATCGAGGCCAGTTCCTCCTTGCGGCGTGGCACCGCGCCGTAGTTCACCGCCGCCGCCCGCACGCCGGGTGGCGCGCCGGCTGCGTAGGCCAGGGCGAAGCCCGCGCCCATGCAGAACCCGATCACGCCGAGCCTGCCGCCGTCGACCTCTTCGCGGCCCGCCAGCCATCGCCGGGTCGCGTCGATGTCGGCGGTGGGCCCGTCGAGCCGTCCCGTCGCGAGCTGGTGCATGACCCGGGCCAGGCACCTGACTGTGGAGCCGTGGCTGTAGAGGTCGGGCAGGACCGCCACGTACCCGTGTTCGCCGAACCGTTCTGCCACCTCCAGCATGTCCGGTTCGACGCCGTAGATCTCGTGCACGACCACGACTCCTGGCCATCCTTGCGCGGGTGCGGCCCCTTCCGGCATCGCCACCGCCGCTGCCAGTGAACTGCCGTCCGCCAGCGGGATGCGCACGTTCTGCGTCATGGGACTCCTGTGATCGAATGAGGCTTCGGACGAGGTGACGTTCCCGCTCACGTTCGTACCTTCTCGCTCCTGCGGGCCGTGAGCTGCTCGGCGTTGCGCAACAGGCGGTCCCGGGCCTGCTTCAACGCGGTGAACTTCGCCGGAAAGCGGTCGACCAGCTCCTTCTGGAACCGGGTCTCGGCCGCGGACCTGACGGTGACGTAGCCGGTGGTCCGCTTGCACCGGGCGTCGCTGACCGCGGCCGCGCGTTCCCTGGGGGAACTCGCGGCGGAGTCGAGCCGCCACGCCGGATCCTGCAAGGCCGCGAGCGGGTCGGGGTAGGTGAATCCATGCGTTCTCATGCACCTGCTCCACGCCCGGGTCACCGCCACGACGGCCGGGTCGCTCTCGGAACGCACGACCGAGCGGGCGTTCAGCGCCGACAGCCACGCGAAATCCGCTTCCGGGACCCCGCCCCACAGCCGCTCTTCTGCCTCGCGCGCGCACGCATGGCCGGCTGCGGGGGCCGACGACGGGCGCACGAGCGGGCCGGGCACGTGGTAGCCGTGGCGTTCGGCATCGCCGACGTCCGTGATGCCGTACCGGCGCATGTTCCGCTCCAGCCGCACGCCGTGAGCCGGTGTCGAGCGCCGGCCCGCAGCCTCCGCGTCCTGCGCGGCTTCCGCACAGGAGTCTCGTGCGGCCTGTATCGCCACCGCGTCAGACGGGGTCAGCAGGTAGCCGTCGAAGGGCAGGGCGAAGCCCGGCGTTGGGGCGCTGCGCGAGAGAACCATCAAGGCGAGCGCGCCCAGAACGACGCCGGGCCACCGCTTGACCGCCACTAGCAATTGAACCTGACCGAGCTGGCCCGGTTGTCGCCGATCCCTTCGCGGCCGAGATTCGGCCGCTCCTGCCCCTTGAGGATGAACGTCGTGGCCGCGCCCGAATAGCCGGGATGCTGGTAGAGGGTGACCACGCAGTTGGTGTAGTTCTTGACCGAGCTGGCCTCGTTGTCCATTCCGTCGCTGGTGGCCCTGCCCTCGCGGTCGAGCCAGACGTTGTTCCGGAAATCCTTGTCGGAGGCGTAGAAGTTTCTCCAGTGATCGGTGTTCCCGGTGTTGTAGTTCGTGTTCTCATACAGGCAGAACGCCGTGTTCGCGCAGCTTCCGCCGGGACCGGCGCTGGCCGGCGCCGGGCCCGTCACAGCGAGGGTCACCGTCGCGGCGGCGGCTCCCAGGATTACCCTGCTCCAGTTCCGAAGTGACACGTTTCCCCCAAGGTTGGCATGCGTAGGTGCTTCGCGATCGTCAATGCGGCGGCTGGCTCGATGCGTCGAGGGCGGCGGCCTGGACGGTCCCACCGGACAGCGTGCCGACGGTGATCAGCTTTCATTCTCTGAGGAGGATCGGGAGAAGTCGTTGACTCTGGGTCCACGCGCATTGGCGTTCGGTCGCGGGTCCGCCCAAATGGGGTTCGCGTGCGCGGATCGGCACCGGCCCGGTCGATTATGGTGGGCCCGTGGCTTCCCTCCAGCATCGCCGTGAGCAGCTCAAAGAGTTCCTGCGTGCCAAGCGGGAGGCGCTCTCGCCGGCCGCGGTCGGCTTTCCCGAGGGTGGGCGCCGCCGTACTCCCGGGCTGCGCAGGGAAGAGGTGGCCGTGCTCGCCGGAGTCGGGGTGTCCTGGTACACCTGGCTGGAGCAGGGGCGTGACATCAAGGTCTCGGACGCCGTGCTGGACGCGGTCGCTCGGGCGTTGCAGCTCGAGGAAGCCGAGCGGCGCCACCTTTACGTTCTGGCCGGGTTGAACCCGCCGGAGCCTGGCGGGCGGCCGGGCGCGCCGGCGAGCGGGCAACTGCGCGCGGTGCTGGATGCCTGGATGCCCAATCCGGCACACGTGCTCGACCGGCACTACAACCTGGTGGCGGCGAACGACGCGTCCAGGTGGATCTTCGGATTCGACGACGACGTGGAGAACTGCATGGTCGCCTTCTTCACGCACGCCACCTACCGCAGCCGGTTCGCCGAATGGCACGAGTTCGCGCCGGACATGGTGGCCGACTTCCGCGCCGCCGCGGCACGTTATCCGGACGATCCGGCGTTCGGGCGGATCGCCGGGGAGCTGTCGGCGGCGAGCCCGGAGTTCGCCGAGCTCTGGGCACGTGCGGATGTCGGCTCCAGATCCCAGGGGATCAAGGCGATCAGCCACCCCGAGGCCGGTGACCTCACCTTCGAGTACAGCCTGTTCCGGCTGCCGGATCGCGCGGACCTCAACGTGGTGCTGCACACCCCTCACCCGGACACCGGCACCAAGGAGAAGGTGGAGCGCCTGTCGCTGTCAGCCAGGACCAGCTGACGCGGCCGCGTCAGCATTTTTCCAGATGACGGGAAGGCTCAGCCGCGCTCGACCTCGAGGACAAGCTTTCCTGTGGTGCCGCCGGACTCGATTCGCCGGTGCGCCTCCGCAGCCTGCTCCAGCGGCAGCGACTCGGTCCGTACCCTCAGTTCCCCGTTCGCGCCCGCGGTCACCGCCCGGTGCAACGCCCGACCCGCCTCCTCGGGGAAGGCGGCGGAGAAGGCGGCGAGGTTGAACCCGGCGACCGTCTTGTTGGCGAACCACAGTTCGTTGGCCGAGACCCCGGCGTCCTCGGCGCCGGACGCGTTGCCCATCACCACCAGCCGGCCCATGGGCGCCAGCAGGTCCAGTCCAGTACGGCGTGCCGTGCCGCCGATCATGTCGACCACGACGTCGAACCGGCCTGCCCCGGCCACCTCCTCGCGCAGGACGACCTCGTCGTACCCGAACTCCTCGGCCAGCCGGATCTTGGCGGGGGTGCCGACGGCGCCCACCACGCGGCCCGCGCCGAGCAGCCGCGCGGCCTGGCCGAGCTGGCTGCCCACACCTCCGGCTGCGGCGTGGACGAGTACGCTCTCGCCCGGTTCGAGGCGGGCGACCCGGTCGAGTACGAGAAACGCCGTGGTGCTGTTGGACGGCAGCGCGGCCGCGAGCTCCAGCCCGAGGTCGCATCCGTCCAGTGGGACCACCAGGTCGGCGGAGGTGGTCACCACCTCGGCGTAGCCGCCGCCGTCGACGATCGTCAGCGCGGCGACCGGCTGTCCCGGGCGCAACCCTCGGATGCCGGGGCCGAGGGCTCGGATGTGGCCGGACACCTCGATGCCGGGGACGAACGGGAGCGGGACATCCACCACACCCCGCCGGTAGAGGATCTCGGCGAAGTTGGCACCGGCGTAGGCCACGTCGATGGAGACCTGCCCCGGCCCGGGCTCGGGGACCTCGATCTCGTCGAGACGGAGGACGTCGGCGGCGCCGAATTCGGGAATCGTGATTGCCTTCATGCCGTCCATCGTGCGGGGACGACTGCGAACCGGGCAGTGTCAGCTCATCCTGGGTGTGTCACCACCAGCATGGGTCAACGTCCGCGCTGCCCCGCGAGGGGATCCTCGTCCCGTGCCCATTCGGCCCACTCCGCCAGCGCGCCGTACAGCCGGATCGCCGCCTCGATGGCGATCCGGAGCGAGTGGGTCTGCGGACCGTCGCCGAAGTCGCCGCGGTCCTTGGCCTCGGCGTAGGCATGGTATTTCGCCAGCTCGCCGCGGTAGTAGGCAGCTTCACGATCAAGGTGGGCGCGCAGGTCGGCGGGCTCCATCAGCCAGAAGAACACCGAGCGCAGCAGGGGCTGGAGCCGCATGGTGTGGTCGACCTCGCCGTCGGTCAGCCATTGCCTGACGGCGGCGAGACCGGCGTCGGTGATCCGATAGGCCTTACGGCGCCGCGGTCCCTCGCTCTCGACCTCGATGAGTCCCTCGCCCGCCATCCTGTTGAGCTCGGAGTAGATTTTCGGGTGCTGGGCCGGCCAGACCGAGCCGAGCATCTCCTGAAACCGTCGAGCCAGGTCATAACCGCTGGCGGGCCCTTCGGCGAGCAGGCCGAGCAGGCCGTACCGCAACGACATCGGCGGCCCCCTTTCCGGAACCCATCTTGACATGTTCCAGGGGACATGTGCACGCTCTCATATGTACCTAAGGACATGTCCTAGTGGACTTATGGAGGCTGACATGCCCCAGGCAGTACTCGTCACCGGCGCGACCGGCGGAATCGGCCGGGCGACCGTCAAGGCGCTCTCCGGATACACGGTCTTCGCCGGAGTCCGGCACAAGAGCGACGGGCTGAACGGCGTCCGGCAGGTCGTCATGGACGTCGCCGACCCCGACAGCGTCGCCGCCGCGGCCAAGGAGATCACCAGGGAGATGGGGGACGGCGGCCTGTACGCTGTGGTCAACAACGCCGGCGTGATCGTCCAAGGACCTCTTGAACTGGTTCCGCCCGACGAGCTGCGCCGCCAGTTCGAGGTCAACACACTCGGCCCTGCCTACGTCACCCAGGCTTTCCTGCCGTTACTGCGGCTCGGCGGCGGCAGGGTCATCAACATCAGCGCATCGACCGCGCGTGTACCCATACCGCTGCTGTCCGCGCTGTCCGGGAGCAAGGCCGCGCTCGTCGCGATGTCGGCCGCGCTCCGCCTGGAACTGGCCGCCTGGAACATCCCCGTCATCGTCGTCGAACCCGGCAGCACCGCCACCGAGATCTTCGCCAAGGCTGAGAAGAACGCCGGTGCGGCTCTCGCGCTGGCTGACCCGGAACGGGTGGCCCGCTATGCCCACCACCTGGCCGCGGCCGCCAGAGCTCAGGCCGGCCTGCGTCCCGCGCCTCCGGAAGCGGCCGCCGAGACCGTGCTCAAGGCGCTTCGGTCCACCAACCCCCGACGCCACTACGTCGTCCCCGGCGACGCCCGCATCGCCGGCCTGCTCCAGCGACTCCCGGCCGGCCTGCGCGAATACCTGCTCGCCCGCACCCTCGGCCTGACTAGGACCAGCACGCAGGCATGAGGACGATCGTGCCGGTGGGGGCCACTTCAGGCCTCGGGACGCATCGGGATCGCGCTGAGGGCGGATTGCCGGTACGGGCGGAGGGCAGGGGGGCGGGATGCGTGCTCCACCCTCGCCCCGCGTCAGCCGGCCCGTGATGTACCACCGCTGGTCCCGGATGACGTTCATCCACTGGCGCTACCGGCCGGAGCAGGTGCAGGCGCTCCTGCCGGCGCAGCTCGAGGTCGAGACGTTCGACGGGGCGGCGTGGGTGGGGCTCACGCCGTTCCTCATGCGCGGGGTCCGGGTGCCGGGTGTTCCCGCGTTGCCGTGGTTGTCCACGTTTCCGGAGACGAACGTGCGGACCTATGTGCGCGACGCGCGGGGACGTACGGGCGTCTGGTTCTTCTCGCTGGACGCCGGACGCCTGCCGGCCGCGCTCGGCGGGCGGATCGGCTACTGGCTGCCCTACTTCTGGTCTGACATGTCGGTGGACGTCAAGAACGGGCACACGCGTTACCGGTGCCGCCGGCGCTACCCCGGGCCGGCGGGCGCGTGGTGTGACGCGGAGGTGGAGACCGGTCTGCCTCTGGCGGAGCGGGAGCGCGACGAGCTCGCGTACTTTCTGACCGCCCGCTTCCGGCTGTTCAGCCTCGTGGGCGGCCGGTTGGCGGCGGCACGGGTGGAGCACCCGCCGTGGCCGCTGCACCACGCCTCCCTGCACGGCCTGGATCAGGGCCTGGTGCAGGCCGCCGGGCTGCCCGCCCCTGAAGGGCGGCCCGTTCTCCACGCCTCTCCGGGGGTGCCGGTCAGGGTGGGGACGTGGAGCTGGTGAACGTGGGGGCCGGCGCGCGGAACGTGCGGCGGTAGGTGTACGGCGCCTACGGGCACACCGGGCGGTTCGTCGTCGCGGAGTTGCGCGAGCGCGGGCATGTACCGCTGCTCCTCGGCCGCGACCGGGACAAGCTGCCGGCGATGGGTCAGCCGTCCCTGACGCGGCAGGCGCCGGTCGGCGACCCGGGCTCGCTCGACCGCGCGCTGGGCGGCGCGGACATCGTGATCAACTGCGCCGGACCCTTCGCCTCGACCGCCGCCCCGCTGGTCGAGGCGGCGTTGCGGGCCGGCATCCCCTATGTCGACGTGGCGGCCGAGATCGAGGCGAACGCCGACACGTTCGCGCGCTTCGCGCAGCCCGCCCGCGACGCCGGCACCGTGGTGGTCCCGGCGATGGCCTTCTACGGCGGCCTCGGCGACCTGCTGGTCACCACCGCGATGGGCGACTGGACGGCGGCGGACGAGGTGCACGTCGCCTACGGCCTGAGCAGCTGGCACCCCACCGCGGGAACGCTCGCCGCCGGCGTGGTCTCGGCGGAACGGCGGGGTGGCCGCCGGGTCCGCTACACGGGCGGGCGGCTGGAGCACCACGACGACGCGCTGCCGACCCTGGAATGGCGGTTCCCGGCTCCGCTCGGCCCCCAGAACGTCATCGGGGACTTCACCATGGCCGACGTCGTCACCGTCCCCAGCCACCTGGCCGTCCCGGAGGTCCGTACCTACATGACCGCCAGGGCGGCCGCGGACCTGTTCGCTCCCGACGCCTCGCCGCCGGCCGCCGTCGACGAGCGCGGCCGCTCCGCGCAGACCTTCCTCGTCGACGTCGTCGTCCGCTCCGGCGGCGCGGAACGCCGCGCGGCCGCCGCCGGTCAGGACATCTACGCCATCACCGCGCCGCTCGCGGTGGAGGCCGCCGACCGCATCCTCACCGGCCGGACCAGGACCACCGGCGTCGCCTCCGCGGGGGCGGCCTTCGACGCCCCCGACTTCCTGCGCGCCCTGACCCCGCACCTGTCGCTGCAGGTGCCGCTCGGCCCACGCGGCTGACCGGTCCTGCCCTGACGCTCGCAGGATCTGCGCCGTGCACGGGTCGGCGAAGAAGGTGTGGCCCGCCGGCACGGGCGCGGCGCCTCGAGGCCCGCGCCGTTCCCGGTGGTCCAGTCCGCTCGTGACGTGGCTGCATCTGTGATGCGCGTCAGCGGCATTCGTGGTCTCATATCGTGAGTATTGATCGATTGAAGGGATTTCCGTGCGCACACGCAAGCTGGCGACCCTCCTGACCGGCGCGACCATCGCCGCCTCCGCGACGATGGTGGCGGCCGCCGCCCCGGCAGGCGCGGCCGGACCCTGCGGCAGCAGCTACACCCGGGTCGGCGTCTACGCCATTCACCACAAGGTAGACGGCAGCCGCACGGGCACGCTGGAGGTGCACTACAGCTCCAGCACGGGCAAGAACTGCGCCCTGACCTACGGCTACGGCAAGTACGCCAACACCAGGAGCTGGAAGGGCGTCATCATCTCGCGGGGCGACGGCAGCGGGAAGGACTCGGACGCCGGGGAGTTCACGCACTACGCAGGCCCGGTGTACGTCTCCGCGCCCAACCAGTGCATTGACGTCGAGGGGATCGTCCCGGACTGGAACTCGCGCAAGCTCAACAACGTTCACTGCGGCTGAACCCATCGCGACGGACGTGCGGGCGGACCTGCCACGTTCGTACGTGGCAGGTCCGCCGGCCTTACCGGTGACCGCCCGGGGCGAGCGAGCCGAGTTCGGCTGCCCGCCGCAGATCCTTCGGGCGGCCGATGGCGCGGCGCATCCGGATCAGATCGTCCAGGCAGGCGTAGCGGACGACCAGGCCGTCCGGGCCGGTCGCGGTGATCGCGCGGTCGAGGAAGTCCCGGACGCGAAGGCCGCCCCAGGGGAGCGCCGGGGTGCAGCAGTCGCCGCCGGCTCCCGGCGAGGTGAACTGCACCTTGGGATGGAGGAAGGACTCCGGCCGCGTCGGTACGGGGTCGCCCGCTTCGTCGGAGAGCCGGGCCCCGACAGAGATGAAGGCGGCCGCCAAGGCGGGGGCGTGAGCCGGGACGCCGTCCCAGAGCAGGTCCAGATCGCCGGTCAGTTCGGTGGATCCGTGCATGATGCCGGCGACCTGCCCGATCACCACGATGTGGACGCCGTGGTGGTGGAGGGCTCCGAGCAGCGGGAAGGGGTCGAACCCGAGGGCGCCGTCCGTGCCGACCGTGCCGACGTCGTCGTCGGCGTCCTGGTGGCGGAGGCCGGTGCCCGCCCGGCCCAGGGCCAGCTCGCGGGTGCGGCGGGCGGCGGTGCGGAGTCGTTCCAGCGGTTCGTCGATCACCTGGCTCATGCAACACCCGGCCGCGCTCACGGCGCACGTGGATTTTCGCCGTGCCGCTCGTTCACGACCACACGCCGGTTCGTGCGGTGCCGCGCGCCCAGTCGGTGAAGTCGCGCGGTCTCCGGCCGAGCACCTCCCGCACGCCGTCGGAGAGGTACTCGGAGCGGTGGTTGCGGATCACCGCGAACAGGTCGCGCAGGGCCTCGGCCTCGGCCCGGGACGCGCCGTACCCGACCAGCTCGGCGACGTGCTCGGCGGGTTCGAGAGCGACGTACCGGATCTGCCGGCCGGTCGCGGCGGAGAGCTCGGCCGCGACCTCGGCCAGGGTGAGGGTACGCGGACCCGAAAGCGAGTACGTCTGGCCCGCGTGCTTCTCGTCCAGCAGCGCGGTCACCGTCACGTCGGCGATGTCCTCGGTGTCGATCCACGGCTCGGCGCCGTCGCCGGCCGGCAACCGGAGCTCACCGGCCACCACCTGCCCGTGCATGAAGTCCTCGCTGAGGTTCTGCATGAACCAGGCGGGCCGGACGATGGTCCAGGCGGCGCCGCTGTCCTTGACGGCGCTCTCCAGGTCGAGCTGGGCGTCGTAGACCGCGAAGTCGCGGCCGGGGCCGCCGACGCCGCGGCCGGACAGCACCACCACCCGGCGCAGGCCGTTCGCCGCCGCCTGCTGGACGAACCGTCCGGCCTGCGCGAGACCCGGCGGATCGACCGGCGGGGCCAGGTAGGCCGTGTCCATGCCGGCCGCCGCCGGGGTCCAGGTGCTCTCGTCGTACCAGTCGAACCGCTGCTCGCTCGATCGCGAGGCGAGCCGGATCGGGACGCCGCGCGCCCGCAGCCGCTCGGCGACGTGGCGGCCGGTCTTGCCCGCGCCGCCCAGGATGAGGATCGGTGTCGTTGTCATGATTCGAGTTCACCGCGAAAGGATGAGACGAACCATGGTCGAGAAGCGCATTTCCATGCGCGAGCGTCTAGGCTATGGCGCCCACGGACCGACGCCGGACACGTGTTCCACCTGGATCCGGCCGATGAGCGCCGTCGTGGACTCGCGGTTCGCGAAGGGGTAGCCGGTGCCGAGGTAGCGCTGGGCCTGCCGGTCCATGAAGGCAGCGAAGCGCTCGGGGATGCCGGGGCCTTCGAAGGTCACGGTGCCGCGGACGATCAGGTGCTGCCGTAGGCCGTGCTCCGAATCCCGGTCGTCCTCGATCAGCACCGTGACGCGCGGGTCGCGCCGCAGGTTGCGGACCTTGACACGATGTTGCTCGACGCCGAACACCAGGTGATCGCCGTCCTTGGAGATCCACATGAGGCTGACCTGGGGCGATCCGTCAGCATTTATGGTGACAAATGTGGCACACCGGTCGGCTTCGAGAAGTCGATCCGCGGCGGGCGAGAGCTTCTGCGTCGTCATGAGGCGCACGATAGCCAGCCCCATGGGAACCAACGAGTACCTTAGGAACCGTGGGTGACTTTGACGGGCCGGGGGATGTGTTCCTGGCCGACTGCCCGGCCCGCCTGGCGGTGGAGGTGATCGCCGACAAGTGGTCGGTCGTCGTGCTGTACGCGCTCAGCCGCGGCCCGCGCCGGCACGGTGAGCTGGTCGAGCTGATCGGCGGCATCTCCAGGAAGATGCTGACCCAGACCCTGCGCCGGCTGCAGAACTACGGGCTGGTCGGCCGGCGGGCCTACGCGGAGGTGCCGCCGCGGGTCGAGTACGAGCTGACCGAGCTCGGCGAGACGTTGATCGACCCGATAGCGATCCTGACGCGGTGGGCCGAGCATCACGGGGACGCGATCCTGGCCGCTCAGCCCGAGTGACCGTGACGCGGGTCAGCGGTGGGCGCGGCGGGCCAGGGCCTGGCCGGCGGGCAGGTCGCCGACGAAGGCCCTGAGGAAGGCGAAGACCTGTTCGAGATCGCGGCCTCCGGCTGCGGCGTCGATCGACTGGTAGAGCCTCTCCTCGATCTCGGCGACCTGCCGTACGAGCTCGGCCCCCTCTTCGGTGAGCGACAGGTCGATGTGGCGGCGGTCGTGGCCCGCCACGTCACGCCTGACCAGGCCGAGCGTGACCAGGCGATCCACGAGCCTGCTCGGGCTGTTGCCGCTCTCGCAGACCAGGAGCTCGCCGAGGCCGTTGAGCGTCAGCGGGCCGTGCTCCCGCAGGACGCGGATCACCTCGGCCTGGGAGGGGGTGATGCCGAGCGGCCGCAGGGCCTGGCCGAGCATCCGGTTGCCCTCGCGCTGCGCGGCCAGGATCAGGTATCTGAGCTCCTCAGCGGGCCGCATGGGTCAGCTCGCGGTCGCGGGTCGTCTCGGTCAGGAACGTCTCGACGGCGCGGGCGTAGGTTTCGGGATGCGTGAAGCGGAACATGTGCCCGGTCCGGTCCAGCACGATCTCGCGGGCGCCGGCGATTCCGGTGCGCATGGTCTGCGCCGCCTGCTCGCCGATCAGCTTGTCGTGCGACGGCGTGATGATCAGGGTGGGGACGCCTACCCTGTCGAGACGGTCGGTGTAGTCGGCGGTGAGCGCCGCGCTGACGCGGGCTCCGAACGACGCGGCCGGGGTGTTGTCCAGGAACAACCGGCGGCTGTCGGCCTGGCTCCAGGGGATCTGGCCCGCACGGTCGTGGGGTGAGGCCAGCCGGTGGGCGTGCGCGCGCAGCGCCAGCTGCCGGTAGGGGCCGCCGCGCAGCCTGCCCATGCCCCGCATGGCGCTCCTCCAGATCGGGGAGGAGACGGGGTTGGCCGCGAAGCCGCCCGACATCACCAGGGCGCGCAGCCCGGTCGGCCGGCGGACGGCCAGCGCCAGCGCGATGTTGGCTCCGAAGGAGTCTCCGACCAGCACGTAGTCGTCCAGGTCCGCGACGTGGGCCGCGGCGGCGTCGGCGTAGGCCTCCATGTCGGCCACGCCTTCGGGGAGCCTGAAGGTGCGCTGCGGGCGATGGGCCAGGGGGGTGAGCTGCGCGAGATCCCATGGAGCGCCGGAGAAGCAGGGGATGAAGACCAGGGTCGGTTCGTTTGCCATGCCGATAGATTACACGACATATATGTCGTGTCAACTAACCTGGGCAGCGCCCGGATGTCAGCGTTGCCGCACGATCACCCGCGGCGTCGGGGGCGGCTCCTCCTGCTCCGCGCTGAGCCGTTCGTCGCGGGTGATGAGCCCCAGCCTGCCCAGCAGGGTGACCGACCGCCGCCACGCCTGCCGCGCCTCGTCGGCGCGGCCGAGCTCGTGAAGGACCAGGCCGAGCCCCCAGGAGATCTCGGCCTCCCCGAAGTCGCCGGAGCCGCCCAGCCCTTCGTGGGTCTCCATGGCCTGCCGGTAGTGCTCGACGGCCTCTTCGTACCGGCCCGCCCGCCGGTACGCCTCGGCGCGGTGGATGAAGGCGCGCAGCCGTTCGCCCGGCATGCGGAGCTCTCCCAGCAGCTCGATCGACCGGGTGTGCAGCTCGACGGCCTCGTCGTAACGGCCGGCCGCCTGGCGGACCAGCCCGAGGTGGGTGAGGTTGACCGCCTCGCCCCTGCGGTCGCCGAGCTCGCGGTTGAGCCGCAGCGCCAGCGTGTGGTGCTCGGCCGCGCGCTCCGGCTGCCCCGCCGTGCGGTAGGCGACGCCGAGGTTGTCGAGCAACGACGCCTCCATCGTCGCCTCACCTGCCCGCCGGTAGGCGTCGAGCGAGCGGTGCAGGTGGGCGATGCCGTCCTCGCTCGCCCCCATGCACACCTGCACCCAGCCCAGGTCGCCGAGGATGCGCGCTTCGTACCGGATGTCGCCGGTGCCGGCCGCCGCGGGCAGGGCCGACTGGGCGAGGCCGAGCTGCTTGAGCCAGTGGCCGCGCTCGTACAGCAGGACGGTGAACGTCGCCGCGAGCGAAACCACCAGGGCGTCCATGGAAGGGCCCGCGGACGTGCGGACCAGCGCCAGCACGTTGTCGGCCTCCGCGTCCGTCCACGCGTGCACGTCCTCGCCGCTCGCCAGCCGGGCGCCGGGGTGATCGAGCGTGCGCGGGCCGATGCCGGCGCGCCGGCCGGAGTTCGCGCCGATCACCTTGATCGCCGTGCGGGCGGTCGCCAGCTGGCAGTGCAGGACCCGCCGCACGAGTTCGGTACGGCAGCCGGCGGGGTCCTCCGCCTCGGCCCGCTCGCGGGCGTAGAGCCGCAGCAGGTCGTGCAGGCGGTAACGGTCGGGGGCGTGGGTCTCCACCAGCTGGGCGTCGACCAGCGCGTCCAGCAGGTCACGCGCGCGGTCCTCGGGCAGCCCGGTCATCGCCGCGACGACGACGGGCCCGACATCCGGCCCGTCGAGCATCCCCACGTACCGGAACACGCGGGCGGCCTCGGCTCCCGACGGGCTCGCGCGCAGGTCCTCGTAGCTCTCCTGGAAGACGGCGCGTACGGCCCGGTCGTCGGCGCGCAGCTCGTCCAGCCGGTGCCGGGCGGTGGACAGCCGCTCGGCCAGGACCGACACCGGCCAGAAGGGACGGCCGTTCAGCCGCGCGGCGGCCAGGCAGAGCGCGAGAGGCAGCCCTCCGCACAGGCGGACCACCGCCGCCGCGGCGTCCGGCTCCCTGGCGATGCGGTCGTCGTGGACCATGCCGCCGAGCAGGTCGGTGCCCCGCCCGACGTCGAGCACGTCGAGCGGGACGTGGACGGCGTCGTGCAGCGAGGTGAACATCCGGCGGCTGGTCACCAGGACGGCGCAGGTGGCGCTCCCCGGGAGCAGGGGCCGCACCTGCGCGGCGTCCCTGGCGTTGTCGAGCACGATCAGGATGCGCTTGCCGGCGGTCAGGGACCGGAACCGGCCCGCGGCCTCCTCCAGGTCGGCGGGCACGGCCGAGTCGGCGGTGCCGAGCGAGCGCAGGAAGCGGCCCAGCACGATGTGCGGGTCGACCGGGCCTGCCTGCGGGATGGCCCCGTGCAGGTTGACGTAGAGCTGCCCGTCGGGGAAGCGCTCGACGAGCCCGCGGGCGACGTGGACGGCCAGCGCGGACTTCCCGATGCCGCCGATGCCGCTGATGTGACACACCCGCGGGCCCGCGGTGAGGGCGGCGCGTACGCGGGCGATCTCGGCGGCCCGCCCGGCGAAGACGGCCGGGGTCGCGGGGAGCTCGGCGGGCACCGGCGGCGCGTCCGCCGCGTCGGCGGAGCCCTCAGCGGTGGCCTGCTGGGAGTAGGGCCACACCTCGACGGCCGGTTCGGCCGACAGGGCCCGCCGGTGCAACTCCTGCAGCTCGATCCCGGGCTCGACGCCCAGCTCGTCCACCAGCCGCCGGCGGGTCTGCCGGAACGCCTCCAGCGCGGCGGCCCGCCTGCCGTCACGCAGCAACGACAACATCCACAGGTACGTCAGCCGCTCCCGCAGCGGGTGCTCGCTGATCAGCATCGGCAGGTCGGCCAGCGACTCGATGGACGCGCCGAGGCTCAGGCCGACGGCCACGTGCTCCTCGACCACGCTCAGGCGTTCCTCCGCCAGCGCCTGGCCGAACATCGCCGGCAGCCAGTCGCCCGAGACGTCCGCCAGCGGCGGCCCCTGCCACAGGCGCAGCGCCTGCCCGAAGAGGGCGCCGGCCTCGCGGGGGACGCTCTTCCTCGCCTGGTCGACCAGCTCGCGGAAGCGGTGGAGGTCGACGTCGGCCGGCTCGGCGTCGAGGCGGTAGCCGGGCGGCGCGGTGACGAGCGCGGCCCGGGGGACCGGGGCGAGGACCCGCCGCAGGCGCGAGATGTACTGGTGGATGGCGTTGCGCGCGGTGATCGGCGGCTCGTCGCCCCAGACCGCCCGCATCAGCCGCTCGGTGGTGACCACCTGGCGCACGTTCAGTAACAACATGGCCAGCACCGACCGCTGTTGTGGAGTGGACGGGCCGACGAACCGGCCCTCCGCCCAGACCCCGACCGGCCCGAGTATCCGGAACCCCACCTGGCGCAAGCGCCGCCCCTTTCCGACGACCGGATGCGCAGGAAGCCTATCGTGTCCCCAGGTCACCGAGCCGCCGGGCCGTTCCGCGAAAGCCATTTCATCGGCATTTAAGCCGGCAATAACGGGACGCCCATAAAGTCTCCCCGACCATTTCTGCGCGGTCGAAAGGAGACATGCTCATGCCTGTTGAGACACGCGGTTCGGCGGCGCCCGCCCCTGGCGCGGAGGCGGCGGAGGAGCGGACCGCCGCCAGGCCGGCCATCAAGAAGACGCCGATCCATTCGCAGCTCGTCTACACGGAGAACCTCTGGGCCAAGGCGGCGTAGGCGGCCCGGACGGAAACCACGAGCGGGGGCGCCGGCGCCACGGCGTCCCCACCCGGGAAGGGAGGGACATGCGCGTCGCGCTCGCCGCCATGCCCTGGCAGCCGGTCAACCGGCCCTCGCTGCCCATCGGCATCCTGCACGAACTGCTGCGCACGCGGCGTCCGGACGTCGAGGTGACCGAGTTCCACGGCGGCATCCGGTGGGTCGAGTTCCTGATCAAGGACAGCGGCGGCGACCTGGGGCCCAGGGCGGTCATGGACATCGCCGAGTACGGCGTGCTGCACGGCCTGGGCGACTGGGTCTTCGCCGGCTGCCTCCACGACGACCCGGCGTGGAAGGACGCCGAGTTCCGCGCGTACGCCGAGGCCCGCGGGCTCGACGTCGACGCGGTGGTGCGGATGCGCCCCCACGCCGCGGCCTTCATCGACGTCGCCGTCGACGAGGTGCTGGCCGGCGAGCCGCACGTCGTCGGCTTCACCTCCACGTTCATGCAGAACGCCGCCAGCCTGGCACTCGCCCGGCGGCTCAAGCGCCTGCGCCCCGAGCTCCGGGTCGTCTTCGGCGGGGCCAACTGCGACGGCGTCATGGGCCACGCGCTGCACCGCAACCACCCGTTCGTCGACTACGTCGTGCGCGGCGAGGGCGAAGAGGTGTTCCCCCTCCTCCTCGACCGCGTCCTGGCGGCCGAGGACCCGGCCGACCTGCCCGGGGTGTGCTGGTGGAACGGCGCCGAGTCGATCGCCAACCCGCCCACGAGCCGTCCCGTGCCGCCCGCCGCCATCCCGCTGCCCGACTTCCGCGGGTGGCAGGAGGTGTTCGAGGCGTCGCCCGTACGCGAGCACGTCTCCCCGCAACTCGTCATGGAAGGGTCGCGCGGCTGCTGGTGGGGAGAGAAACACCAGTGCACGTTCTGCGGGCTCAACGGCTCGATGATCGGATTCAGGTCCAAGCCCGCCGACCGGTTCCTGGACGAGCTGTCCACGCTGGTCAGGCGGCACCAGATCCTGGACGTGCTGCCCGTCGACAACATCCTCGACATGAACTATTTCCGTACGGTCCTGCCCGCCATGGCGGACCTGGAATGGGACCTGCGCGTCCACTACGAGATCAAGTCCAACATCCGCACCGACCAGGTTCGCGCCCTGGCCGGCGCCGGCATGGCCACGGTCCAGCCGGGCATCGAGAGCCTCAACGGCCGGGTGCTCAAACTCATGGACAAGGGCGTGGACGGCACGACCAACATCCGGCTGCTGCGCGACTGCGAGACGCACCACCTGACCGTGGAGTGGAACTACCTGTACGGCTTCCCCGGCGAGAGCGCGGCCGACTACCGGCCCGTCATCGAGCAGATCCCGGCGCTCGTCCACCTGCAACCGCCGGACACCACGGTCCGCATCGTCCTCGAACGTTTCAGCCCCTACCACGAACGGCCCGAGCTCGGCTTCGCGCGCCGCGCGCCGGCGGCGTTCTACCGGCACGTCTACGACCTGCCCGACAGCGAGCTGTCCGACCTGGCGTACTTCTTCGACAGCGATCCCGCCGGCATCGACGAGGAGACCGCCAGGGCGCTGGAGGCGGCGCTGGAGAGCTGGAAGGACGCCTACCCGTCCTCCTACCTGATCGCCGAGGACCACGGCGACCTGATCGTCATCGACGACGCCCGCCACGGCCGGCCGCGGACCCGGCACCGCCTGCCGGGCTGGCGGGCCGCCGCGTACCGCGCGCTGGGCGACCGCCGCACCGGGGCGGGGCTGCACCGGCACCTGAGCAGGCACGGGCAGGCGCCGCCGGAGGCGGAACTGGGTGCCTGGCTCGGCGAGGCCCAGGCAGACGGGCTGGTGTTCCGCGACGGCGACTTCTGGATCGGCCTCGCCACCGGCTCCGCTCCGCACCGCGCGCCGGTCCTGACCGGGACGCGGGCATGAGCAGCTCCCCGCTTTCCTCGGGCCCGCCTCCTCCCGGTACGGTGATCACCGCTGGGCGGCCGATCACGCTGGGCGAGCGGCCCGAGGAGACGGTCGCGTTCATCGCCGTGCTGCGCGACAACCTCGAACGGGGCACCGTCGTCGACTGGACGGGCGGGGTGCGGCCCGGCTTCGACACGGCGCCGCTGCTCCACCTGCCGCCACCGCGGCGGCCCGTACCGGCAGCGGGCCAGGAAGGGAGCGCCGGGCTGGACGTCTGGCGCTCGCGGTTCCGGATCGGCCTGTGCTACTACCGCAGAGGGCCCGGCTTCCTGCAGGTCAAGGACATGCGCGACCCGGCGGCCGCGGCCCGGATGATCATCGACGACGGGGCGCTGGGCTCCGCGTTCACCCGCTGCCTGCGCCCGCGGCGGCTGCCCGGCCTCGGGACGGACGAACGCGACGCCGTCGACGTGCTGATCGACGAGCGGCTGGTGCTCAGGTGCGGCGACCTCGTGGTCACCCTCCCGCACCGGATGCGCCGCTGGCCGGTCCCCGCCATGGCGGTCTGAGATCGTGGGTCCGCCACGTTCACGAGCCACTGCGAGGCGGCCGGAAACCGGATTGATCGGGTTAGCCGGCGATGCCACCATCCTCGAATGGAGGAAGACGAGCTGCGGCTGATCCAGGAGAATGTCACCCTGGCCATCGACCGGCTGGGGCCGCTGAGCGACGTGGACTTCGGCCTCAACCGGGAGTCGGTCGAGTGGGTCGACGGCTTCATCGAGCGCCAGCGTTCCCGGCCCGGCTTCGACCCGGAGCAGATCGACGGGCTGGTCGGCGTGCTCGGCTCGTTTCTCGGCGCCTGCGTCGCCGCCGCCACGGACGGTCACTGGCGCAGGACGGACGATGGCGCGTGGGGCGTGCTCCTTCCCGACGGCAGCATGGCCTTCCCCTTCACGAAGGTGCGCAAGCAGTTCCGTGGCGGGGCGGAAGAGGGCGAATCGATCGCCGGCTTCTACCGGATCGCGGTCGGCTTCGTCGCCACGGGCAAGTTGCGGAGGCACGCGAGCGAGAGGCCGGCCCGGACGCGAGGTGATCCCTTCGGGTTTAGGAATCTTTGACCCGGTTACGGTTCGGGGTTTACGAGAGCGGCGCGGCCCACCGCCGCGCCGGCCGCGACCGGAAGGAGAGGAACACACCATGCGTGCCGCGATCTTCGGGGGCGCCTTCGTGCTGGCAGGCGCCCTCGCCGGAGCCGGCGTCATGAATGCCGCTCACGCCGGCGCGGACGTCGCCACAGCCCCGGCCACGACCGACGCCAGGATCCCCTGCTACGACATCCGGAGCAGCGACGTCGGCTTCTACCGCAGCGTCACGATCAAGAGCAAGTGCGGGCAGACGAACACGGTGAGAGCGAGGATCGCCTCGTGGCCCGACGGACCGTGCTGGACCATCAGACCCGGTGAGCACCGGACCCACTACTACAGGTCGCCCGGCACCTTCTACAACCTCACGAAGTGCTGACCGGCCATCACCCGCGCAAAAAGGGCGGTCACCGGCCAGGTTCGGGGGCGAGGGGAGGTCCGGCGGCGAGGTCGGGTGCGTCGCGCCAGGTGGCGAGGAACTCCTCCGCCACGGCGCACGAGCCCGCGTACGGGCCGCCGGGATGCTCCAGAGCTCTGCCGGTGAGCCGGCCGACCCGCTCTTCCACCAGCTCCCGCGCCGAGGCGGCGCCGGAGACCCGGCCGGCGCGTTCGGCGAGGTAGCCGATCGTGGCGCCGGCCCCGCAGACGAAGTCCGCCAGCGTCACCACGTCCCGCTCCGCGAGGGTGCGCAGCCCGGCCTCGGTGTAGGGGACGTTCGCCGCCGGAGCGACCAGGCGGGCGCGCACCCCGGCCGCCCGTTCGGCCGTCAGGGTGCCGGTCCGCGCGCCGGGCACCAGCACGTCCGCGGCCACCCCGTACAGGGCCTCGGCGGGCCGCACCGGCAGGCCGAGCAGGCGCACACAGGCGTCGCCGTGCTCGGCGCGCGACTCCTCGAGCGCGGACACGTCCAGCCCGGCGGGGTCGGTGACGCATCCGTGAAGGGTCGAGAGGGCGACGAGGCGTGCCCCCCGCCGCGCGGCCTCCCGGACGACGGCGCCACCCACCTTGCCGAACCCCTCCACCGCGAGCGTGCGCCCGGCCAGCCCGCCGAGCGCCGTCTCCGCGGCGACGACCACGCCCAAGCCCGTCACCATGGTGTCCACCAGCTCGCCGCCGACCTCCTGGTGCATCACCGAGCCGGTACGGTAGCCGGGCAACGAGGCGAAATCCTCCGTACGCGTGCCCAGATCCGAGGCCGTGAGGAAGCCGCCCTTCTCGACCATCGGGGTGATCTCCTGGCAGTAACGGGCCAGGGTGGCCGTCCGGTGTCCGGGCTCGGCGCGCAGCACCGCCTTGGCGCCGCCGATCCGCTCGCCGAGCACGGCCAGCTTGTACGTCATCGCCCGCGCCAGCAGCCCCGCCTCGCCGCGGGTGACGTCAGGGGCGAGCCGGGTGCCGCCCGCGCTCGTCGGGCAGTCCAGGTCGAAGGCGATGCATCCGTCCACCGAGGCCAGGTCCACGATCCTCATGCGCACTCCTCACGTCGTCCGATCCGCGTCCGATCCGCGTCCGATCCGCGTCCGATCCGCGTCCGATCCGCGTCCGATCCGCGCCTGACGACCAATCTCGACGCGAACCGGCGCCGTGTCCACCAGAGCTCGCTTCGTCACTGGAAGCCGTCAGGGCAGAGGAAGGTCCGGATTCTCGCGGGCGCGTTCGCGAGGAGCTCCGACCGGGACTCCCGCGAGCAGAAGTTGCTGCCGATCTCCCCGTCGAGGAACCGGGTCGCGTTCCGCCTGGCGATGAGGTCGATGCCGCCGACCGAGGGGGAGTCGAGTTCGGCCGCGACCCAGGGGCCCGAGCACCGCTTGCGCGCGACCACGGCATCCCCCGGCAGGCTGCCGCCGTTCAGCGCGGCGACCTGCCGGATGATCGAGGCGTCGGACGCGCAGGGAACGGCGGCGTCGGTGCGGCGCGTGCTCGCCCTCCTCGTCGGGCTGGAGGTCTTCCTCCTGGGCGGTTCGGTCGTGCTGGGGGCGTCCTCGGGGGACTCACTCGCCGTCGACGCCTCGGCCGAGGGTTCGGGGCTCTCCTCGTACGTGGACGTGGGGGTGGTGCTCGGGCTCCGCAGCGCCTCGGGTGTGCCCCGCGAGCTGGTGGCGAACACCGCGGCCGCGACCGCCGCGACGGCGACGGCGGCCGACCACAGCGGCACCGCGGGGCGCCTGCGCCGCGGTGGCGGTGGCGGCGGCATGGGCTTGGTGCCCGACGCGAGCGCGGTGACCCGGTCGAGCAGTTCGTACGCGCTGGGCCGGGCCGTGCGCTCCTTGGCGAGCGCGCCGCGTACGAGGTCGTGGAGCGGGGCGGGCACCTCGGACAGATCCGGTTCGACGCTCATGACCCGGTAGGCGAGGACGTCGGGAGCTCCGGTGCCGAACGGCGGGCGGCCGGTCGCTGCGTAGACCATCAGCGCGCCCCAGGCGAAGACGTCGGCGGCGGTGTCCGCCTCGTCGCCGCGGTACTGCTCGGGGCTGATCCAGCCGGGAGTCCCGATCAGCGCGCCGGTGCCCGTGAGCCCGCTCTCGTCGAGGGCCCGGGCGATGCCGAAGTCCAGGACCTTCGCGCCGGAGGCGGAGAGGATCACGTTCCCCGGTTTGAGGTCGCGGTGCACGATGCCGGCCCGGTGGATGTCGGTGAGCGCCTCGGCGATGTCCAGGCCGAACGGGAGGAGCTCGTCCGGGCGCAGCGGGGCGTTCTCCTGGACGTAGGTGCTGAGCGTCGGGCCGGGGACGAACTCGGTGGCCAGCCAGGGAGGCATCGCTGTGGTGTCGGCGGCCAGCACGGCGACCGTGCAACGCCCGCGTACTCGGGACAGCAGGTCGACCTCGCGGACGAAACGGGCAAGGAACTGCGGATCGGCGGCTAATCCCGGATGGATGACCTTGACCGCGGCCCGGGTGCCGTCGGCCGCGATCCCGGCGTAGACGACCCCCATGCCACCGGCGCCCATCCGGCCTGCGATCCGGTAGGGGCCGATCGGCTCGCGGTCGTCCATCGCCAGGGGGCCGAAGCCGCCGGGGTCGCTCATCGTGCTCCGCTCGCCGGACCAACGCAACAGCAGCGATCCTATTAAGCCGGGCCGCCTGTGGCGCTGATCACATCCGGTGTGTGGATTCGTCCACAGTTGATCGCTGCGGGTCTCCGTAATGTCCCTGTCACCGGATCACACCGACACGGGGAGGAACCCGAAATGCGTAAGACCTTTGCGATCGCCGCTCTTGCCGGTTCGATGGCCGTCACCGGCCTGGCCCTGGTCCCGGCCGCCGCCCAGGCGACCACGCACTCCACGACGAGCTGGGGGAAGGTCTTCTCCAGCGACGGCAAGGCGTACACGTTCGGCAGGACGTGGGAGAGCCACGGGAAGGTCTTCACGAAGTGGTACGGCGTGGACAAGGTCGGCGGCAAGAAGGGCTGGGTCTGGTTCGAGGTGTACCAGGGCGGTCAGTGGAAGAGGTTCAACAAGGCGTGGGACGGCAAGGTCACGGGCGCCTGGCAGGGTCACGGGATCAAGAAGGTGTACACGTTCACCTGCTGGGCCGGCAAGTTCGACAACTGCGGCAAGAAGTACCGCATCTACTGAGCAGGACGAGGGGCCTGTGCCGCCGTACGGAAACGTGAGAGCCGTGTCGTGTCACACGCTCGGCCGATCGTCTTGGAGATGAGGGGCCGCCGGTGACGCCCCTGAAAGGCCCCACCCATCTGCAAGGAGCGCATCATGCATCCCGCACTGAACACCATCGACATCATCGTGTCCGACCTGGAGGCCTCGATCGCGTTCTACGCGCGGCTGGGGCTGGAGTTCAAGGTCGATGAGCACTCGCCCGAGCACGCCGGCTGCGACCTGCCGAACGGGCTGCACGTGATGCTGGACACCGAGGGCTTCCGCACCCCGTTCCTGCCGGGCTGGAGCGCGCCGACCGGCGGCCCGCGCACCCTGCTGTGCTTCGAGTTCGACACCCCGGCCGCGGTGGACGCCACATACGCTGATCTGCTCGAAGCGGGCTGTCGCGGGATCGCCGAGCCGTTCGACGCGTTCTGGGGCATGCGCTATGCCACGGTGGCCGACCCCGACGGGAACGGCGTGGATCTGTACGCCGCGCTCCCGGCAGGCTGACCCGGGGGACCCGCAGGCGGTGCCATAGGAATCGCCTATGGCGCCTGCTGACATTTCGTCTTTGCCTCTCGTTCTTTTCCGGACGTAGCGTGAAACAGCTCGACGACGGGCTCTCCGCGATCATTCCCGAGAATCGCGATTTCTTTCCGTCGGGCGGACTGACACGTGAACGAGAGGTTTGTTGACATGACCGTGGTCGAAAACAGGTCGGGAACGCCGGAACTCGTGGGAAAACGAGCACTGGTCACGGGTGGCACGCGGGGGATCGGCGCGGCCGTCGTACGCCATCTCCTTGACGCGGGCGCCGAGGTGCTCACGACCGCCAGGTCGGCGTCGGGCACGGTGCCGGAGGGTGCCGCCTTCGTGGCGGCCGACGTGCGGACACGCGCCGGAGCGCAGGCGCTCGCCGAGGCCGCGCAGGAGGTGCTCGGCGGGGTGGACGTCGTGGTGCACAACGCGGGCGGGGCGCAGCCGTACGAGGGCAGCTCGGCCATCCCCGACGAGGAGTGGCAGGACGCGCTGGACCTGAACTACCTGGCGTCGGTACGGCTGGACGCGCTGCTGGTGCCGGGGATGCGGGAACGGCGTTTCGGGAGGATCGTGCACATCTCCACGGCCGCGGTCCTCACGCCGGAGGTGACGCTGTTCCTGCACTACGCGGCGGCGAAGGCGGCGCTGGTGACCTACAGCCGGGGATTGGCTCTGGAGCTGGCCCCGCACGGGATCCGGGTCAACACCGTGTCTCCCGGCAGGGTCGCCACCCCCGGCGGCGAAGAGACGCGCCGGCGGTGGGCGGAGGTGACCGCGCGCATGGGCGTGGCGCCGGACCGGAACGACGCCGACGGCCCCATCGTGCCGCTGGGGCGCGACGGCCGGCCCGACGACATCGCCGACGCCGTGCTTTTCCTCGTTTCCGACCGGGCCGGCTGGCTGACCGGAAGGAATCTCATCGTGGACGGCGGGGAATTCCCCATGGGCTGACGTCGATCGCATTTCTGGACGCCACTCAAAAAGTTTCATGAAAGGCCTTGGGGAATGGAACTGCAGGGTAAAATCGCACTCGTCACGGGCGGCACTTCCGGCATCGGCCTGGCAACCGCCCGCCTGCTGGCCCGCGCGGGCGCCGAGGTCGTCATCACCGGACGCGATGTCCAGCGCGGCGAGAACGCCGTCCACGCCGCGCGGGAGGACGGCGCTGTCCGGTTCGTCGCGGCGGACATGGCCGACCTGGACGCGGTCGCCGCACTGGGCCGCCAGAGCGGTCCGGTCGACATCCTCGTCAACAACGCCGCCGCCTTCCCTTCCTCGCTCACCGTCGAACAGAGCGTGTCGGGGTACGAGCGGATCTTCGACACCAACGTGCGCGGTGCCTACTTCCTGGTCGCCGCGCTCGTACCGGCCATGATGGAGAAGGGGGAGGGCAACATCGTCAACGTCACCTCACTCGCGGCGACCAGGGCCTTCGCCGGCGCCTCGGTCTACAGCGCGTCCAAGGCCGCGCTGGCCGCGCTGACCCGTACGTGGGCGTTGGAGTTCGCGGACGGCGGCGTACGCGTCAACAGCGTCTCTCCCGGCCCGACCCGCACGGAAGGCGTGCTGGCCGAATACGGCCCGGAGGGCAACGAGGGCCTGGCCAAGAGCATGGGGATCAGGACGGCCAGCTCGCAGGAGATCGCCGAGGCGATCTATTTCCTGGCCTCTCCTCGCGCCAGCTACATCACCGGCACCACGCTCCACGTCGACGCCGGCGGCGCCGTCATCTAGCGGGCTCGTCAGGGCACCGGTGAGACGGAAGCGGACCTGTGCCAGGTCTCCTGGCGCAGCAGGTCGAGCAGGGCCAGCTCCGCGGGGCCCGCGGCGTGCCGGAGCCCGGCGATGACGGGTTGCGACACGGCCGGGGACACCGGGCGCGTGAGGTGCACGTAATCGTGGGGCACCGCGGAGGCCGGGACGAGCGTCACCCCCAGCCCGTGGGCGGCGCAGCGGATCGCCGTGCCCGTCTGGGACACGCGGGCGACCGTGGCCGGGGCCAGCTCGTTGTCGCGCAGCGCGTCCTGCATCACGCAGTCGAGCGTGCTGTCGCGGTCGAACCGCACCCACGGATCCTCCGCCAGCTCGCGCAGGTCGACCCGGTCGCGGGCGAGCAGCCGGTGCCCGGCGCCCAGCACCACGACGAACTCCTCGTCGCCGAGGTGATGGGCGACGGCGTTGCCCTCGTCGCACGTCTTGGCCACCAGGACGAGGTCGAGCACGCCCCGGCGCCCCAGCCGCTCCATCTCGGCGGGGTTGGGCTCCTCGAAGACGGTGACCTCCAACTGCGGGAAGCGGCGGCGCAACTCGCTCAGCGCGCTCGGGAGCTGCCGCGTGCCCAGGCCCATCTGCGCGGCGACCAGCAGCTCGCCCACCAGCTCGCCGACGCCGGCCCGCGCCGTCGCCCGCGCCCGCCGCGACGCGTTCACGGCGACCTCCGCCTCCCGCAGGAACGCCCGGCCGACCGCGGTGGGCACCAGCCCGGTCGGCGTGCGGGTGAACAACGTCACGCCGAGCTCCCGCTCGAGGCTGCGGATCTGCTGGGACACCGACGGCTGGGCGACGCGCAGCAGCTCCGCCGCCGCCGTCACCGATCCCTCCTCGGCGACGGCCAAGGCGTACTCGTACTGACGAAGGCTCATCGGCACCGTCCTCGGTTCTGTAATCATGTAATGCTATACGAGGACCTTGTGACCGCTCGCGTACGCGGGCGGCTTCTCCCGGCGCCCGCGGGGACCACCTCAGCGCGGGGCGTAGTCGAGCGTCTCGAAGGGCCACCGCGCGGACAGCCAGGCCGTCACGGCTTCGTACAGGGGCACGTCCAGCTCGGCGCGGTCGGCCCGGACCCAGGAGGACACGTCAGCGTCGTGGTCGTCGCTGCGGGAGGGGTAGATGTAGACGCAGCCGATCACCTCGTCGCCGGCCGCGTCCAGGACGGTGTAGGTGAATCCGCGGCGCCGGGCGAAGTCGTTCGCGTGGCGTTCCAGGTCGGCGAGGTTCGCCTCCGAGGTCATGCCCTCCAGGGGAGGCCAACTTCCGTCCGGGAAGCCCGGGGTCGCGCGGATGTGCTCGATGCTGCCGGCCCAGGCGGCGTGGTCGGCGGCGTTGTGCTGGGGCCCCAGGGGTTCCAGGCGAAACTGTGGGGTGACCAGGTTGACGGGGACGACGAAGTCGCCGGGGACGAAGGCGCGGTTGTTCATGAGGCCGAGGCTACGAGGCCGAGCTGGTGTTCGTCGCCGGAGGGTCTGCGGGAAACCGCGGCGTGGTGCCGAACCAATGGTCGCGGAGCGGCATCCAACAAAGATCACAGCACAAGAGGGGGCATAGGTGATGATCTGGTTGAACGGCCTGCCCGAGGCATGGTGATCCGCAAACGCGCCTCACGCTCCACGCAGCGCATCGACGTGACCCGCCTTCCCGACGACGTCGTGGCGCTCATCGACGCCCTCGAGCCCGGTGAGAACCTGATCCTCACGCGTGACGGCGAGTCGATCGCGACGATCTCCAGCACCATCGACGTGATCCAGGGCGCCGTCGTCGATCGCGACACGCCGGACGAGAGCGACGACCAAGTGCCGATCGACCACGCGGGCGTGACCGTCGTGGCTACCGCGATGGAGCTGTCGACCGCGGCGAGGGTTGCGCTGTCCACCCAGCTCGGGGCGGACTACGTGGTGCTCGACATGCACGCGGCTCCCGCGACCACCGACGTGCTGCTGGTGCCCCCGGGAAGCCCGCAGCTGATCGCAGCGCTTCGATCGATGTTCCCGAAAGCTCGCGTCATCGTCGCCGAGATCGAGGACCACGAACTCGGAGTGCAGTACCACGGCCCGGTCCGGCGACTGCTCGACGCGGGCGCTGACGGATACCTCCCTCCGGCGACCCTCCCACACCTGGCCAGGCAGCTTGACCACACCCTGAGTCAAGGGCGCGAGCTCGCCGCCGGGGCCGCGACACCCCTGCAGATCGCACCGCCCGCGGAGCCGGCGGATCAGGACGACGAGTGACCAGGCGCGGGCCCGCGTGCCGTACGCATTGCGTAGGGTCTGCGGCGGCGGTGATCAGGCGATGTCCACGCGCTCGGCAGCGTGAGCGGCAAACAGGCCGTAGGCGTTTCCCGCGCGCCAGGCGAGCGATACCGCAGCGCTCAACCGCCGGCCTTCGACACGGCGAACGCGACCAGGAAACCGGCCAGCGTGATGAGACCGGTCAGCAGGTGCGAGGACTCGAACGCCTCGGGGATCATGGTGTCAGCGATCATGGTGAGGATCGCTCCGCCGGCCAGCGCGATGATGCCCGCCAGCACGGCCGCGGGCGCCTGCCCCAGGAGCGCGTACCCGGCCAGCGACGACAGGCCGCTGACCCCGGCGATCCCGATCCACAACCCGAACACGTACGTCCTGGATCGCCCGGCCCGGCGCATGCCGGCCGCGCTGGACAGGCCCTCGGGCACGTTGCTGATGAACACGGCCGCCACGGTCACCATGCTCACCGCACCCCCGCCGAGCAGGCTCGCGCCGATGACCAGCGACTCCGGCACCCCGTCGAGCACCGCGCCCAGCGCGATCGCCGTCCCCGACCCCTCCTGCTGCGACGGATGCCGGTCACCGGAGCGCTTGCGATGCCTGGCTCCACGCCGCGCCAGCAGGACGTTGCAGACGGTGTAGAGGACCGCGCCGGACACGGCACCCACCACCGCGGGAGCCAGTCCCGCGCGGCGGTGCGCCTCCTCGATCAGCTCGTACGACACCGCGGAGATCAGCACCCCGGCGCCGAACGCCATCACCGACGCGATCAGCCGTTGTGGCAGCCGGACCGTGTACCCGGCCAGCGCTCCCAGCACGAGCGCGAACCCGGCCAGCAGCCCCCACCCGCCCGCCTGCAACCACTCCGGCATGATCAGCGCTTGCCCTCCCGCCACCCCCTCCAAACGGGTCCGGCCCTCGTTGCGCCGCCAGTGCCGCCGCGCCGGGCCACAGGCGTCCCTCGCCCCGGCTAGCGCGGGTCCGCTCCCGGACCGGTCAGGACCGTACGTAGCGGCGGAACATGATTCCCGAGGCGAAGGAACGGTGCTCGACCAGGCGCAGCCGCAGTACTTCCCCCACGGGCAGGTACGGCTTGCCGCCCCCGACGATCACGGGGAACGCGTACACCCAGAACTCGTCGATCAGGTCCAGCACGGAGGTGGCCAGCTCGGGGCCGCCGAGTTGGAGGGTGCCGTCGATCTCCCGCTTGAGGCGCGTCACCTCGGACACGGCGTCCTCGCGACGGACGATCGTGACCCCTTCGGGGACGGTCCGGAGGGTGTCGGAGAAGACGTACCGCGGCGTCTCCTTGTACAACCGGGCGAACTCCCGCTCGACGGCCGGGGCGCCTTCCTTGCCGAGGTCCTGCGTCCAGGGCTTCTCCATCGCCTCGTACAGCCGCCGCCCGAACAGGAACGCCGCGATCCGGCGAACGTGGTCGTTCGCCGCCTGGTGAAAGTCCTCGCCCGGGTCTTGGAAGTCCATGCCGCCCTCGGCATCCTCGATGTAGCCGTCGATCGAGGTGTTCATCCAGTAGATGACCTTGCCCACGAAACCTCTCCTTGGTCGTAGAAATCGTCGGGAGTGGAGACCCGGCGGAGCGCCGGAACTCATCGCAGGCAGGACCCGTGGTCACGCACCCGCCCACCTGGCCGGATTCCCGGGTCAGCGTGGAGACCGTACCGGGCGTTCGACGCGGGTGGGGTCGCCGCGTACGAGCTCGTCGTGGATGCGCCAGCGGGCTGTGGTGACGGCGCGCTCCGCTGCCTCGTCGCCGTGCTCGATGCGCTGCCGCAGCAGCCGCATGGCGATGCGGCGGTTGAGGCTGAACCGCCGCTCGGTGTCGACCACGATGACGATCCCGGTGGGCCGATGGGTGGCCCGTACGGCCGTGCTGGCCTTGTTGCGATGTTGCCCGCCGGGGCCGCCGGTGCGGCAGGCGACGATGTCGACGTCCGCTTCGTCGAACGTCGTGCGCGGGGTGTCGACCTGGCACGGTCGGGCGATGACGTACCAGTTCTTCCGGCCGGTCCTGGCCCGGTAAGGGCTGGGGGCCTGCCAGCACAGGGTTCCGCTCCATGAGGCGGCGAACGTCTCGGCGCCGTCGCCTGCGATCCGGATGAGGGCCGATCGGTAGGTGCCCGGCCGGTCACCGGGGACGGTGTGGGCCCGATGGGTCTCCAGACCCTGCCTGGTGGCGTCGGTTTCCAGGCGGCGCAGTAGCCGGGCCAGTGCCCAGGCGCACTCCTGCGGGCCGCGCCCGGCCGACAGGAGCAGGTGGACGCTCACGGCCGCCCCCGCTTGCGGCGCTGGTCCCGGCGGTCCCTTCCGGGCGTGGACGCGAGGTCGGGCGTCTTGTACGTGACCAGGGGGATCGTGGTGGCTATGGGCGTGGCCAGGTCATGCTCGACGAGGTCGGCGATGACCTGCTCGATGCGCTTGTAGGCCGTCGGCGCCTCCTCGAAGAGCAGCTGGCGGTCGCCGCACACCACCAGCGACCCCACGGGCGTACGGCGCAGCTCCTCGACCGTGTGCTTGGCCCGGCCGCGGCGCAGGGCGTCGGCCCGCGACATCTTGCGGCCCGCGCCGTGTGCCACGGAGTGGCCGGCGTCCGGCCCTGCGTGGCCGGCCACGAGGTAGGAAGGGGTGCCTCGCGTGCCGGCGATGAGCACGTCGCGGCCGTCACCCGGCGCCGCACCCTTGCGGTGCAGGTAGATCCCGTCGCGGATCTCGACCAGATTGTGGCACTGGTCGACGATCGCCTCGGCGGGCTCCGCGCCCAGCGCGCGGGCGACCCGGGCGGCCAGCAGCCGCCGGTTGAGCGACCCCCAGCGTACGGCGTCGTCATGCATCGCCAGATAGGCATCGGGATCGGGGGCGGGGCCCGCGCCGTGGGCCTCGGTGTGCGCACGCAGGATCCGTTCGCCGAGCCCTCGGGAACCGCTGTGGACGATGAGGACCAGGTCGCCGGCGGCGAGTCCGAGCCGGCTCGCGTGGCCGGGCTCGAAGACGGCCCCGATGCGCGCCAGCTCGACGAAGTGGTTGCCCCGGCCGACCGTCCCGAGGCCTTCGACGTGGCCCGCGGGGATGATGTCGCCCTTCACCACGTCCCAGGCCGGGTCGTCGGCATCCTGCTCGGGGTCAAGCGCGCGGTCGAGATCGGGGAACCGGGCGGCGAGCTTCTCAGGTACGGCGCGCCTGAGCTTGACGGGGAACACGGCGATGCCGCACCCGATGTCGGAGCCCACCAGGAACGGGTACAGGACGGTCGACGCCATGGCGGCGCCGATGGGGGCGCCCTTGCCGGGGTGCAGGTCCGGCATGGCGGCGACATGGGTCATGCCGTCGAGGGCGGCCACCTGGTGGCACTGCGCGACGGCGTCGGACTCGATCCAGCTGGTGGGGGAGGCGAACACGGTGACGGTGGCTGGTCCGACGGCGGGGGATTGCTGGGACAAAGACGCTCTCTTCACTGAACTGGGTGCGGGCAGGCGGCATCACGGCGCGAGCCGGCGCCGTGGCATCTCGGAGCAGGGGGTGGTGTCCGTCAAAGCCTCATGAACACCACGTTTCCTGAGCCCGCCACGCGGAGCAAACGATTTTCGCCGTAGGGGCCTGAAGTCACAGGCTCTTGCGCATGAGAACGCACGTGGTCTCATGGCAGCGGATCGAGCCGTCGGGTGGCCTCGACGGGGCGATGGGCATCGATCACGGGCGCGAGCATGTCAAGCGACCCGGTGCCCGGGCAAGCGTCGCCGTACGGCTCGTTCCGGAAGGAATTCCATTGCATGTCGTACGGCTGCGCCCGCGATACTCAAGGGGAGGTACGCATGGGCTGGATGCCCTCAGGCGCCCGCCGAGCCGGCGGAGAAGGCGATGGTTGCATGGTCGGGCTGCTGCCCTCAGAGAATCAGTGGGACCTGCTGCGCGAATTTGGGCTGGGCAGCGGGTTCGCCGCGATCTGGGTCGAAGGCGACGACCCGGAGGAACTGGCGCGGCGGTTGCGGGTGGATCCGGGCCAGCGCGTGGAGTGCGGCTTCGACGAGGCGATGGCCAGGTATGAGCAGTCGTTGGACGATGAGGTCATCTGGATCGGGTCCCACGCGCCCGGCTGGACCCACATCCTCTGGCTCAGCGGCTTTCACACGGCTGCGGAGGCCAAGGCGCTCAGCGCGGGAGGACGGCGGCTTCTCACCATGTTCCACAACGGAGGACTGGGCGAGCTCGACCACCTGTATCTGTACCAGGACGGCGCGCTGGTCGATGAGATCGATCCGCCCTATGTCGACGGCGCGCCGGTGAGCGTACCCGAGTACGCGGTGCATGCGGAAGGGCTTGAGCTGGAGCTCGGCATGTCCGGCACGCAGGAGCTTCACCTCCTGCTCTGCATGGTCGGGCGGATCACCGGGCGTTTCCTCGATCGGGACTGGTTCGCCTCGACTCGCGTTCTTCACCCCGTACCCCGAGCAGCCTGGGCCACATGAGCGGGGCACCATATCCCCGGATCATGGTCCTGCGGCCGCCTGTCAAGGTCCGCGAAGCGGAAGACCTGCGGCTGAGAAGCCGCAGGTCGGAGGCCGTCATTCTCGGTTACGGGGCGGCCTTCGGCCGGTAGGCGTCGCTGACGTCCACGGGAGCCGCCCCGCCCGCGGTGCCGCCACCGGGGATGTAGATCGTGCCGCCCACCGCGACGGCGGCGGTCCCGTGCCGGGGCACCGGCATCGGCGCCAGGCGCACCCAGCGGTCGCGCGCCGCGTCGTACGCCTCGGTCTCGGAGAAGACCGTGTTCGGGTTCGTTCCGTCGTGCCGGCCCTCGCCGCCGAACGTGTAGATCGTGCCGCCCACGGCCGCGGCGGCGATCCCGCCCCGGGCCGTCGGCATCGGCGCCCGCTCCGACCAGCGGCGGGAGCGCAGGTCGAGCGCGTACACGGTGTCGCGCACGTTGACCTGTCCCCGGTCGCGGCCGCCGAGCACGTAGAAGGTCGAGCCGATGATGGCGCCGCCGACGTGGTCGCGCGCCTGCGGCAGGCTCGGCAGGCTCTCCCACCGGCCGGTCACGACGTCGTACGACGACACGAGGGCCACCGTGTCCTGCAGGCCGCCGGGGCCGGGCGTCAGCGTGCGCATGCCGCCCGCGAGATAGATCTTCGTCCCGCGCACGCCCATCGCGGCGCTTCCCCGCTCCATGCCGGCCGGAATCGGCGGCAACGGCGTCCACCGGTCGGTACGCGGGTCGTACACGAAGCTGTCACGCAGGGCCTGCCACGACGCGCCGCCGGACAGCCCGCCGAGCACGTAGATCCGGCCACCGACCGTCGCCACGTTGGGGTGGTTCATCGCGACGGGCAGCGGGGCCGCCTCCGACCAGGTGTCGCGCCGGGTGTCGTAGACCTCCACCCGGCCGGTGGTGACGACGCCGCCGGCCGGGTCGGGGACGATGCCGCCGAGGACGTAGACCCGGTGGCCGAGCGCGGCGACGCTGTGCTCCTGGCGGGGCCCGCCGCCGATCGACGCCCGCGCCTGCCACCCTTTCCCGTAGGTCGGGTCGGCCGCCGCGGGCGTCGCGGCGGGTGTCGTGGGCGTCGGGTGGCCGGGGTGCGCGTGCGCGGGCAGGCTGGGGCCCGCCGCGATGACCGCGCCGAGAAGTAGGGCGATACCGCGTCTCATGATTCTCCTTGCCTTCCTTGGTACGGGGTCTTCGGTGGTTCAGGGAGCAGGGGTGCGGCCGCCGTCAGGGCACGAGCACGAGCTTGCCGGGCCCGCCGAGGGCGCGCTGGGTGATGACACGCATGAAGAGATCTCCTGGGGTGGGTAGCGGGTTCCCGTCCACTGGCCCGTGGAGGCGGGGTGACGTCCACGCTCGCCCGCGACCCGCCCGCCGGCCAGGGCTGTGTTCACCCAGGGGTTGTCATCCCCTGGCTACGACCGGCCGCCAGGGGTCACGATGGAGAGGTGAACCTCCGCGAACTCGCCGCGTTCCTGAAGACTCGCCGTGCCCGGGTCCGGCCGGCCGACGTCGGCCTGCCCGCCGGCCCCCGGCGCCGGGTGCCAGGGCTGCGCCGGGAGGAGGTCGCGCAGCTCGCGGGCTTGTCGGCGGACTACTACACCGAGCTGGAGCGCGGGCGCGGCGCCCAGCCGTCGGCCCAGACGCTGGCCGCGCTCGCCCGCGCGCTGCGGTTGGAGGGTGACGAGCGCGATTACCTGTTCCATCTCGCGGGCCGGCCTGTCTCGGCGGCGCACGGCCCGGCCGCGCACGTCCAGCCCGCCATGCTCGCCATGCTGGACCGGCTGGCCACGACGCCCGCGATGATCATCACTGACCTGCACGAGACCCTCGTACAGAACGACCTGGCCGCCGCGCTGATCGGCCGGCACCCGATGAGGCGCGGCCCGGAGGCCAGCTACGTCTACCGCTGGTTCACCGACCCCGCCGCCCGCGCGCTCTACCCGCCGGACGAGCACCCGCACCATTCCCGGGTCTTCGTGTCCGACCTGCGGGCGGTCGCTGCCCGGCGCGGCCGCGACGCCCACGTGGTGCGGATGGTGGCCGCGCTGCGGCGGCGCAGCGCCGAGTTCGCCGCCCTGTGGGACGCCCACGACGTGGCGCTGCGCCGGGCGGACCACAAGTGCCTGGTCCACCCGGCCCTGGGGATCATCGAGGTGGACTGCCACAGCCTGTTCAGCGAGGACGGCCGCCAGCGCCTGCTGTGGTTCACCGCGCCGCCCGGCAGCCAGGGTGCGGCCCAGCTGGAGTTGCTGTCCGTCATAGGCACCCAGGACATGAGCCCCGACGCGACGGAAGCGAGCCTCAGCGGTCCGGACGTGGGCGCGGACGCGCCGACCGGATGATCGGCGGCCGCGTCCCCGGCGGATGGCGTCGCTGCGGCACGACGTCCTGCCGCGTGTATGGCGAGCATTCAGAGAAGCTCTGGCGTTTGTGACTGACCGGCTGGGATCCCCCTTCGACGTCTCTGTGACGGGCTAAGCTTGCTCCTGCGCTGCCCTTTGACGACCGAAGTGCTGCTGGATTGAGCATCTTGCGGTGGTCTGGCGTGCGTGTTTGTGGGCGTCCGCCCCAGGAGGATGCGCCGTCCCACCGGCAATCTGCCGAACTGGGTGGACTCGGCCTCATGGCTCCATTGAGACATGGGCATGTGCCCCAGATGGCCCGTCGAGTCGAAAGGGAGGCAGAGATGAAACGATCTCTTCGGCCTCGCCCCGCCGCGTAATCAGCCGTGGGGGCTCTGATCACTGCGGTGGTCAGCAGTCCCTGGATTTTGCTTCTTCCGCTTGGGCTTAGGTTCGCATCGTACGTGGGGGTCCTCGCCGTAATGGTGGTGGGCAGATACGTCAGAGCTGAGTCGGTGGACTGGAGCAACATCTTCATCGGTAAGTTGACGCTGGTCTTCCGCGACACTGACCGAACATCGGAATCGAATGCGGGGGTGGTGGATGAAGCGAAGCCTCAGCCCGCGTGGCGATACTTATGGCGCAAGCTCGGACAACGCGAGTGAGTAGGTGAAGGAAACGGCCTCCACTCGTGAGAGAGGAGGCCGGCACTCCGAAGGCCGACATGCACCGCCGGGCCATCGCGTCACTCCGGCCCTGGAGCGCGCTCGGGCGAGCCGGGCCTCGCTGAACGCCTGGGAGTCGCGCACACGCGAATCGTTCCGTAGCGTGCGATCTGGTTCACGAACTCCCGGGCATCCGTGCTCCATAAAGGACTGTTATGTTATGTCATTAAATGGTGGGGGCCCGCTTGGCTTGCTCAGAGCGTACGGGTTCGGTGACTATTTTCGAGGACTATGGGTCTCGGAGAGCGATGAGCGCGAGATTGCCATGCGGCTTCGCGTCGACTCGTCGTCCGAACTGCTGTGTGACCGCCAGACTGCGATGCAATGGTTCTCTGACGTCTCGGAACACGGAGAAATCGTTTGGCTGGGGGCGCATGCTCCCGGGTGGACGCAGATCATCAGTCTCAGCGGGCATGTCTGCGGGCGAGTGAGTCTGCAGAAAGCTCTGTGTGAAGCCGGCCGTCGCGTGCTGGGGCTCGGATGGACGGACATCGATGGTCCGACCGAGCTGTTCTATCTGGAGAACGGAGAGTTGATCGACAACATCACTCCGTATCACCCCGATCCCGCAAGCCTCGGATACGTTCTGAGCCCGTATCTACGAGACGTGCCCTTCTCGGAGACGGCGGACAGCGAGGTGACGCTCAACTCCTTCTTGAAGGTGGTCGAGAAGGCGACTGAGGGCGCCATCAGCAGCGAGTGGTTCGAGACGGTCCATCATCTCTACCGCATACCTCGAGAATCTTGGTCACGTTGAGGTGCCGTGGCGGAACAGCACATCGGGATGCTCGCTTGACAACCTTCGCCAGAAAGACGACATCTAACCCGCCATGGAAGCGCTGAGCGCGCGGGACCCCCAGCGCATCGGGAACTACTGGCTCGCAGGACGGCTCGGGTCGGGCGGGCAGGGCGTCGTGTACGACGCATACGACGCCGACGGCAACCGGGTCGCGGTCAAGGTGCTGCACGCGGCCGACGATCGTGCGGTCCGCGGCAGGTTCGCGAAGGAGACGACGGCCGCGCGGCGGGTGTCGTCGTTCTGCACGGCGCGCGTGCTGGCCGCCGACCTGGACGGGCGCAGGCCGTATCTCGTCTCCGAGTACGTGCCGGGGCCGAGCCTGGGTGCGGCCGTTCGGGACGGGCGCCGGTTCACCGGTGACGACCTGCATCGGCTGGCCACCGCGGTGGCCACCGCGCTCACGGCGATCCATGACGCGGGAGTCGTGCACCGTGACCTCAAACCGGACAACGTGCTGCTCGGGCCCGACGGCCCACGGGTGATCGACTTCGGCATCGCCCGCACGTCCGACATGTCGCTCACCAGGACCGGCGAGGTGTCGGGCACGCCGGCGTACATGGCGCCCGAGGTGTTCATCGGGGAGCGGGCGGGCGCACCGGCCGACGTGTTCGCGTGGGGCGCGATCATGGTGTTCGCCGCCACGGGGCGTGAGCCGTTCGCCGCCGACAACCTGGGCGCCGTCATGCATCGGGTGCTGTCGCACCGGCCCGATCTGAGCGCCTTGCCGCCACGCCTGGCCTCGCTGGTCGAGGCGGCCATGGCAAAAGACCCGGCCGCCCGTCCCACTGCCCGTGACCTGCTGCTGGCGCTGGTCAGCGGGAACGACGCCGGGACAGAGAGGTTGCTGGCGGCGGGCAGCAGGACCGCGCGGGGCGTGCACGGGTCGGCGCCGCAGGGCGATCCCGCTCTGGGAACGATCGCCGAGGACGCCTTCGAGTCGCTGAACCCCGAGGAGCGGGAGGTGGCGGCCGAGGTGTTCCTGAGGCTGGTGACCGTCGGGGAGGACGGGCACGAGGCCGGACGCTCGGCCGGGCATGACGAGCTGTTCGAGGGACGTCCCGAGGGGGAGTCGGCTGCGGTCAGGCGGGTGCTGGACGCGTTCTCGTACGTGATCGTCAGCAACGACGGCACGGTGGCCCTGTCGCGCCCCGGGCTGCTGCGCGCCTGGCCGAGACTGCGCAGGTGGGTGGAGGCCGAACGCGACGGGCTTGCCATGCTGAACAGCGTCAACGTCGCCGCCCGCCACTGGGCCGAGAACGGCAGGCGCGACGCGGACGTGCTCCAGGGCAGCCGCCTGGAGCAGGCGCTGAGCTGGGCCGCGACCGGTCGCCGGCACGTCACGCTGACCCCGTTCGAACAGGACTTCCTGCGCGCCGGCACCCACCTCACCAGACGGCGGGCCAGGCGCCGGACGCTCACCACGGTCGCGCTGGCCGGGCTGCTGGTGGTGTCGCTCGTGGCCGGCGGGCTGGCCGTCTGGCAGCGCCAGGAGACGGCACGGCAACGCGACATCCTTGCCGCCAGGCAGGCGGCGGCCGAGGCGGATCGGCAGCGTACCGTCGACCCGTCCCTGGCGATGCTGCTGAGCGTGGCGGCCTGGCGGATCTCGCCGGCGCAGCCGGAGGCCCGCTCCAGCCTGACGGCCTCACTTCAGCAGCAGGAGACGGCCGTCTTCCGCGACCCGCCGGTCAAGGGCGTGGCGCGGCGGCTGCTCAGCCGCGACGGCCGCACGCTGGTCAGCGCCAGCGAAGGCGGAGTGAACGTGTACGACGTGCGCACCGGCAGGCGTACGGCGAGCTGGCCCCGGATGACGCTGAGCGGGACCATCATCTATCCACCGGCGCTGAGCCGCAGCGGGCGACTGCTGGCCCAGACCACGACCGAGAAGCTCGGTGTCTGGGACCTGAAGACCGGCAGGAAGCTGCTCGAACGACCGCTTCCCGCACGAGCCGGGTTCAGCTACAGCGCCGTGTTCGGCGAGCACGAGACCACGCTCACGCTGCTGTACAGCCTGCACGACGTCCACTACCTGCTCGACGTCTCGACCGGCGAGCAGTTCGGCAGGCCCGTCTTCCGGCAGCGCGGCGGGAAGGCGGTGAGACATCCGCTCGTGGACCGCACGGGCAGGCGCCTGCTGCTGCCGGGGGACCGCCTCGACCAGATCGCGCTGCCGGGGTGGCGGATGGAACGGCCGTTCCCCGCCTGCGCGGAACGGCCCAAGGCGGTGGCCTTCAGCCGCGACGGCGGGACGCTGGCCTGCGGCGGGACAGATATCGTCCTCGTCGACGCCGCCTCGGGCCGCGCCCTCGGCGACACGATCTCCTGCGACGCCTGCGGGTCCGACGGCCAGTTACGCTTCAGCCAGGACGGCCGGCGCCTCGCCGCCTTCCGTGGAAGAGATGTGCAGGTCTGGGATCTGCGCACCCGGAAGACCGTGCTCGATCACCGCGCCGAGGGCGATCTGGCCGACGTCGCGTTCGATCCCGACGGCAGCACGCTCCGGTACGTCATGGACGACGCCGTCGTCAGCATGGACCTGCGTTCGCGCACCCGCGCGACGGCCGTGCCGGGGATGGCCTACCTCGGCGGGGACGGCAGGCTGGCCGCGATCGCAACCGGCAAGCAGCTTCGGATCTGGGACGTGGGCGCCGGCAAGGAGAGCGCCCGCCTTCCGGTCGCCACGGACGGAGGGCCGCTGATCGCCGACTTCTTCGGAACGAAGCTGGCGGTCAGGGACGCCGGCGGCAAGGTCATGTTCTGGGACCTGCGTACCCAGGCCATGCTCTGGTCGGTGCCGATGCCCGGAAAGGGCGGTATGCCGATCAACATGCGCTTCAGCCCGGACGGGCGGCGGCTCGCGACGACCGTCGCGTACGGGCAGAGCACGGTGTTCAAGGAAGTGGTGCTCGACGCCGCCGACGGGCGCGTGCTGAGCTCGTTCGACACGACATCCCGGGGCGGGCCGTTCCTGCCGGGCGGCACGGCGTACGTGTCGCCGGAAAGCGGCAGGTTCGTCGACGTCGGCACCGGCGAGCCGGTGGGCGCCGGGTTCCTGCCGACGGATGCGCTCGCGATCAGCAGGGGAGGGCTCCTCGCCGCGTACGAAGGCACCACCGGGCGGGTCGGGCTGTGGAACGCCGACGGGCCGGCGGCACTGCGCCCCGCCCTTCCCCGTGCCGCTGACGAAGTCGACTTCCTGGCCTTCTCACCCGACGGCAAGACGCTCGCCACCGCCTCGTTGAACGGCGTGCTGCAACTGTGGGACGTCGAGGCCAGGCGTCGGCTCGGCGGCGCCTACCGGCTGCGGGAGGGCCAGCCGTGGTCGCTCGCGTTCAGCGCCGACGGGGCGGCCGTGCACGTCGGGATGGAGGGGGCCGTCCGCGCGGTTTCCGTCGACGGGGAACGGGTCGCGCGGGAGGTGTGCGCGCGGGTCGGGCGCCCGCTGTCGCACGCCGAATGGGAGCGGTACCTGGGCGGAGCGCCGTACCAGAACATCTGCCCTTAGGCCGATCACCCGGGGAGATCACCCGTCTGCTTCCCCGGCTCCGGTTCAGAAACCTCCTAGTCTGCCCAGGCCCATGACCGCGGTGTGGGCAGCCCGTGCCGCTCGATCTGGGTGAAGACGCTGTCGTCGTTGCGCAGCAGGGTGGGAATCGGGGCGCCGATCCGTGGGGGAACGTCCGTTCGCGGGATCGTTATCGCCTCTTCCGCACCGACGAGGAAGAAGTCGTCGCCGGGGCCGCTGTGGAACACCGTCTGCAGCGGATCCATCCAGATGCGGAAGCCGAGGCGGCCCGCGGCCGGCTTCGTGGCGGGGACGATGCCCTCGGGCGCCGCGGTCACCCAGCGCAGGTTGCGGACGAGGGCGTAGGGCCGGTTGTCCGCGGCGAGCCAGGAGTCGCCCATCCACATCGCCGAGTATTCGGTGACGTACTCGCGGGCGTTGCATCGCTCGCGAACCATCCGGCACAACCGCAACCCGAACTCCGCGCTGCCTGCCCGGTGGGCGGGCGGTTGATCGTGACGTCCTGCCGCGACGGGCGTCCAGCCGACCCATTCGCAGTGCGGTGGCCAAGAACCTCCGCCGGGTCCCTAACCTTGCCGCATGACCTTGGAAGATCGACTCGCCACCATCGACAGCCTGCTGGCTCGCCCTTTTCCGCGGGAGGAGGAACGGGTGCAGCCGGCCGGCAAGGCGTGGGAGGGGTATCGCTCCAGCGGACGGCGCAGCCACCTGTGCTTCTTGCAGGCCAGCCAGGACTTCTGGGACGGCCGCGGCGAGGATGTCGTCGAGGCGGCGGAGGAAGAGATCGCCACCGCCTTCGAGGCGCTGGTGACCGCACTGACGTCCCGCTGGGGCCGGCCCGAAGTAGTGGATCTGTGGCCTGACCTGGAGGGTGAGAGTTCGCCGGTGCCTGAGCCGCTGAACGAGCTCAGCCTGTACAGCGGTGAGATGTCCGTCTGGCATCCGGGCGCCGGCCGATGGGTCGCACTCGCGGTCGGTCAGGCTGATCCGGAGTTCCCGATCCTGTTACTCGCCGCCATCGGTGAAACGCCGCTTCTCTAGAGTGTCGTGCTTCCCCGAACAGGGCCGCGTTCGCGTGCCACCATCCTCGATCAACGTGCTCACCCGCCCTCTCCATGCGAAGTCCCCGCGCTGCTGGAGGGTGGCGATCCTGGCAGGGTGCCCGCTCTGACGTGGACTTCGGCGGTGGCAAAAAACCGATTCCGACGCCCACGCCGGTCAGCCTGCCTCCGTGGTCGTCTCGCCCGATGGCGTTCCGGGTGGCGTATCGGGCGGCGGGGTCTCGGTGAGTTTGGATTCGATGCCGATGTAGTGGTCCTGGATCGCCGCCCGCGCCCGATCCGGATCGCCGCTGAGGATCGCTTCGAAGATGGTGACGTGGCCTTGGTAGGCATTCATCGGCGTGCGGCCGCGCGGTGGTGGCGCCGCGGCGTGGAAGGCGAGCCAGAACTGGTCGAACAGCCTCAGCAGCATCGCGTTGTCGAGATCGCGGAAGAGGAGCTGGTGGAACTGGCGATCCTGCTCGGGGAAGCCTTGGCCCTGTTCGGCGAGCCTGCGCATCGTGTCCAGGTTCTCTCGTAGAGCGTCGATGCTCGTGGGCGTCATGGCCTGCATCGCGTCGGCGACCAGGCTGGCTTCGAGGGTCTTTCGCAGCGCGACCAGCTCTCGCAGCGCTCGATGGTCCTGCATGAGCCCGTAGGGGAGGTGGTCGAGCAGCGGGGTGAAGGAGAAGTGGCATACGTAGACGCCGCTGCCGCGGCGCGTCTCCAGGACGCCGGTGGACTCCAGCGCCTTGACCGCCTCGCGGACCGAGTTGCGGCTGACCCCGAACAGCCGGGCCAGTTCGGACTCCGGTTTGAGTGGGTCACCGGGTCGCAGTCCCTGTTTGAGTATGTAGTTTCTGATCTCCTGCTGCACGATCTTGTGCAGCGGAGGTGCGTTGTCGAGCCGGCGGAACTCCGGCTGCACGTCGTCCTCTCGAGTGGCCACGTTCGGAATCGACCTCCCCCTTCGTATCAACTTGTAGGATATCTTGCCAGTCTTGACACTGTGATGGGCGCAGCTTACGGTGACGAAATCTGTAGGACATCTTGCAGCAACGCACTCGTCTTCGGTGCGGAGGAGGTCGCCCGGTGTCAGGTGGAGGCCTGGATGGTGTGGTCCGAGACGACATCGTCCACAGCGGCACCACGCCCGTCGTGCCGGATGGCGGTGCCGACCAGCCGGTGCTGCGCGTGCGGGACCTGGTCGTCGAGTTCGCGACGCCGGCGGGCGTGGTGCGCGCGGTCGACGGGATGTCCTACGACGTCTACGGTGGCGAGACGCTCGGCGTGGTGGGGGAGACCGGGTCGGGCAAAAGCGTTTCGGTGCTCGCAGCGCTGGGCCTGCTCCAGACGGCGAACCTGCGGCGGGTCTCCGGCGAGGTGATGCTCGGCGGCATGGATCTGCTGACCCTGCCGGAGGTGGAGCTGCGGCGGCGGCTCGGGCGCGACGTGGCGATGATCTTTCAGGACGCCATCTCCGCACTCAACCCGGTTCGGCGGGTCGGCGACCAGATCGCCGAGGGGCTGCGGGTGCACGACCGGGCACTGACGGCCGGCGCGGCACGGGAGCGTGTCGTGGAGCTGCTCGAGATGGTGGGCGTGCCCCACCCGCGGGCCCGCTACGACCAGTACCCCCACCAGTTCTCCGGGGGGATGTGCCAGCGGGTGATGATCGCCATGGCGATCGCCAACCGCCCGAAGGTCCTGATCGCGGACGAGCCCACCACGGCGCTGGACGTGAGCGTCCAGGCGCAGATCCTCGACGTGCTCCGGCTGGCGCGGGAGGAGACCGGCGCCGGCGTCGTGCTGATCACCCACGACCTCGGCGTGGTCGCCGAGACCGCCGACCGGGTCGCCGTGACCTACGGCGGCCGGATCGTGGAGACCGGCGACGTCACTTCGATCTTCACCCGGCCGCGACACCCCTATACGGCCGCCCTGCTGCGCTCGCTGCCCCGGCTCGACGGTACGGCGGAACGGCTGCTGCCGATCCCTGGACAGCCGCCCGACCTCACCGAGATGCCGCCGGGGTGCGCGTTCGCGCCGCGCTGCCCGACCTCCCGCGCCCGCAGCGTCTGCGTGCAGACCCGGCCGGAGTTGCCGGCCGACGAGGCCGGTACCGGCGCGAGCGCCTGCCACTTCCCGGACGAGGCGGCGGCGCGGCCCGCGACGGAAACCGGTGCGCAGCCGCTGAGCGGCGAACCGGCGGATCCGGTGGCCACGCCGGCCGGTGCGGGCGAGGCGGAGGCGACAGCGGAAGAAGCGGCGGAGCCGGCCGTGCCGGTTCTGGAGGTGCGGGATGCGGTGAGCCGGTTCCCGGTGCGATCCGGGGTCTTCGCGCGGGCGACCTCCTGGGTGCACGCGGTGGACGGGGTCTCGCTGCGCATCCCGCCTGGCGGAACACTGGGCCTGGTCGGCGAGTCCGGCTGCGGCAAGACCACGCTCGCGCGGCTCGTCCTGCGACTGGTGGACGCGGTCGGCGGGCAGATCCTCGTGGAGGGCGACGAGGTCGGGCGGGCGGGCCGGGCCGGTCTGCGGCGGATCCGGCGGCGCGCGCAAATGGTCTTCCAGGATCCGTACGCCTCGCTGAATCCGCGCCTGACCGTCGGCGACAACGTGGCCGAGCCGCTACGGCTGCAGCGCCTTCCTCGCGCGCGGCGGCGGGAGGACGTGCTCGAGCTGTTCAGCCGCGTGGGCCTGCGGCCGGAGCACGCCGACCGGTTCCCGGCGGAGTTCTCCGGCGGTCAGCGCCAGCGGGTGGCGATCGCGCGGGCCCTGGCCTCCCGGCCCCGGCTGCTGATCCTTGACGAGCCGGTGTCCGCCCTGGACGTGTCGGTGCAGGCCCAGGTGCTGAACCTGCTGGCGGACCTGCAGCGGGAGTCCGGGATGGCGTACCTGTTCGTCAGCCACGACCTTTCGGTGATCCGCCAGGTCGCCGACCACGTCGCTGTCATGTACCTCGGGAAGATCGTGGAGTCCGGGCCGGTGACCCGGGTGTACGACGACCCGCGCCACCCCTACACCCGTTCGCTGCTGGCGTCGGTGCCGATACCGGACCCGGTCGGCCGCGAGACCCGGCGCCGTGTGCCGCTGGGCGGCGATGTCCCCAGTCCGGTGAATCCGCCGTCGGGATGCCGCTTCCGTACGCGGTGCCCGATCGCGGTGGCCCGCTGCGCCGAGGAGGAACCCTTGCTCAGTCCCGTCGCCGGCGGGCACACGGCCTGCCACTTCGCCGACGAAGGTCCCCATCCGCTCCCGGAGCCGAGCGCATGAGCGCGTCACCCGCCGGCGACCCGGCGGTCGCGCCCAGACGGCGACGGCGACGGCTGGCGGCGGTACGCCGGTTCGCCCGGTCCCGGTCCGCCGTCGTCGGTGCGGTCGGGCTGGCCACGCTCGCGGTGCTGGCGCTGCTCGCGCCGGTTGTCGCGCCGTTCGACCCGGCCGTGCAGGGCGGCGAGCCCTTGCTGGGCCCGTCCGGGCCCCACTGGCTCGGCACCGACCAGCTCGGCAGGGACCTCCTCTCCCGGATGATCCACGGTGCTCGCGGCTCGCTGCTCGTCGCGGCCGGTGCCGCCGCGGTCGGCGCGGGAATCGGGGTCCCGCTGGGTCTGGCCGCCGGATACCTGGGACGGTGGGCCGACGCGGTCGCGATGCGGGTGGTCGACCTGCTGCTGGCGGTGCCCGGGATCCTGCTCGCACTGGTCATCATCGCGGTGCTGGGGCCGGGCCTGCTCAACCTGATCCTGGCGATCGGAATCGGTGCGATACCGGAGTTCGCCCGGCTGACCCGGGTGGCGACGATGGAGGTGCGCGAGCGCGACTTCGTGCTGGCGGCCCGCGGGATGGGCGCGAGCACGCCGGACACGATGACCCGCACCGTACTGCCGAACGTGCTCGGTCCTGTCATGGTCCAGTTCGTCATCACCGCGTCGATGGCGGTCGTGATCGAAGCGGGACTGAGCTTCCTCGGGCTCGGCACTCCGCCGCCGGCGCCGTCGTGGGGCGGCATGCTGCAGGACGCCCGATCGTACCTGTACCAGAGCCCGACCTACGGACTGTTCCCGGGGATCTGCCTGGCCGCCACCGTTTTCCTCCTGGAACGGATCGGGCGTGGCCTGCAGCTCGCGGTGGGTGGCGGCGGGCGGCGCGCGGCGGCCCGCGGCCTCGGCAGAGGAGCGGTGTAGATGTACGGCTATCTGGTACGCCGGCTGATGCAGTTCGCGGTGGTGCTGCTGCTCGGCTCGGTCGCGGTGTGGGCGTTCGTACTCCTGCTGCCCGGCGACCCGGCCGCGGTGCTGCTCGGCCCGGACGCGAGCGCCGCCGAGCTGGCCGCGACCCGCGCCCGGATGGGGCTGGACCAGCCCTTCCTGGCGCAGTACGGGATCTGGCTCGGTCACGCGGTCACCGGTGACCTCGGCGCGTCGTACTACTCGGGCCAGCCGGTGCTCACCGAGCTGATGGACCGGATCCCGGCGACGGTGCAGCTGGCCGGGCTGACGCTGGTGCTGACGCTGGTCATCGCGGTGCCGGTCGGCATCGTGGTGGGGCTGCGGCCGTACTCGGCCGTCGGCCGGGTGCTGCAGGGTTACCTCACGGCGGGCCTGGCGGTGCCGGCGTTCTGGCTCGGTCTGCTGCTCATCATCGTGCTCGCCGTCCAATTGCGGTGGCTGCCCGCCTCCAGCGATTTCGTGCCCCTGTGGCAGGATCCCGGTGCCGCGCTGGCCAGCATGATCCTGCCGGCGACCGCCATCGCCGTGCACACCTCCAGCGTCACCGCCCGGTTCCTCGCGAACTCGCTGGGCGAGGTGATGGGCAAGGACTACATCCGTACCGCCCGCGCCAAGGGCGTACCGGAACGGGACGTGATCCGCCGGCACGCCGTGCGGAACGCCGCACTGCCGACCGTCACCGTCGTCGGGCTCCAGCTCGGCGGCTTTCTCGGCGGCACCGTCGTCATCGAGGCCGTCTTCAACTATCCCGGGCTCGGGCGGCTGCTCTACACCGCCATCGGGGAACGCGACTACGCCCTGGTGCAGGGCGGGGTGCTGTTCGTCGTCGCCACGTTCCTGCTGCTGAATCTCCTGGTGGACGTGGCCTACGGCGTCCTAGATCCGCGTATCCGGCTCACCTGACCTCCACCCCCTTCTCACCTCAGAGGGCAATGACCATGAGCATTTCTCCGCGAGATTCCCGCCTTGTCTCCCGCCGCGCGCTCCTACGGACCGGCCTGGCGGTGACCGGCGCGCTGGCCACCGCGCCCCTGCTGAGCGCCTGCGGTTCCGGCACGGGCGCAGGCAGCGGCGGCGACGCCGGCAGGGGCAAGCTCACGCTCGGTACGACCAAGATCATGCAGTTCGACCCGTACCTCACCAACACCGACATCCACATCCATGCCTTCTACACGTACCTGGTCGACTATCCGACCGACGGCACGTACGAGGCGATCCCCGCCGGCGCCGAGAGGTGGGAGCTCGCCGCCGACCACAAGTCGGTCACCCTCACCCTGCGGGAGGCGAAATACCACTCCGGTACGGCGGTCAGCGCGGCGGATGTCGTCGCCGGTATCAAGCGGGCGCAGAACCCCGATATCGCGTTCACCCTCGCGCAGCCGTCGGCGTTCATCGACACGGCGACCGCGGTCGACGACCGCACCGTACGCGTCGACTTCAAGGCGCCCACCCCGGAGGGGCTCGTCATGGACTGGATGTTCGCGTTCCCGCTCGTTCCGGCGGACAAGAACACCCCGGAGCAGCTCGAACACGAGCCGGCCGGTTCCGGGCCGTTCCGGCTAGGGGAGTTCCGGCGCAACCAGCGCCTGACGCTGAAGAAGAATCCCGACTTCCACGATGCGGGCAAGCCGTACCTCGACGAGGTCGAGTACCGGTTCTTCACCGACGAGGACGCGTTGGTGGCCGCGCTCGAGTCGGGATCCGTCGACGGTGCCGCCTACATCGGGTTCCGGCACTCCGAGCGGCTGAAGGACCGGTTCACCCTGGTGCGGGGCAGCGGCCGGATGATCCTCTTCTTCATGAACGCCACCATCCCGCCCTTCGACGACAAGCTGCTGCGGCAGGCCCTGGCGCGGGCCATCGACCGCGATCGGATCATCAAGCAGGTCAACTTCGGCATCGGCGAGCCCATCTACACGGCGTTCATGCCGCGGTCGCCCGCGTTCGACCCGGCGTACCTCGACTCACACGGGTTCGATCCGGACGCCGCGGCCGCACTGCTGGCGCAGTCCGGTGGCGCGCGCAAGGCGGTCGCGGGCGTGGCCGCGGGAACTCCAGAGGTGGAGGTGCTGCAGATCATCCAGGCGGACCTGAAGAAGATCGGGTTCGAGCTGGAGATCGCCCCGCAGGAAGAGGCCGCGTACCTTGAGGCGCTGTTCGCCAGCAAACTGCAGTGCACCGTCGCCGCGCAGCCCAACAACATGCAGAGCCCGTCGCTGATCGCCCGGGGCCGGCAGATGCTGCCGGGCAAGGAGAACACGACGTTCCGCGACAAGGTGCCGCCCGCCTACGTCGACGCGGTGGCCGCGGCCGGCTCCGCGCTCACACCGGAGGACCAGAAGGCCGCGTACGCGGAGCTGAACAGGGTGCTGGCCGACGAGTCCTGGGCGATCGGGATCTCCACCCAGCCATCGCTGTTCGCACTGGACAAGCGCGTCACCGGCCTGGCCACCGATCCCCGCAACTTCGTCACCCTCGTCGACACGAAGGCATGACCTGCTCACCGGCCAACTGGAAGGAACTTCATGACAGGGTTGCGCTACTCCACCGACGGCACGGACATGGCGCTGCTGACCGCGGTGTTCACACCGTTCGACGAGGCCGGCGAGCTGGCCCTCGACACCGTCGCGAAGCAGGCGGACGCGCTGCTCGCGTGGGGGTCGCCGGCGGCGTTCGTCGGGGGCACCGCGGGAGAGGGCGCGGCGCTGTCCACGGCCGAGCGGATGGCGCTGGTCGAGCGGTGGTGCGAGGTCGCGGCCGGCCGGCTGGACGTCATCGTCCACGTCGGGCACGCGAGCCTCACCGAGGCGCGCGCGCTCGCCCGCCACGCCGAGGAGGCGGGGGCGAAGGCGATCTCGGCGGTCGCCCCGTACTTCCACCGGCCCGAGACGGTGGCCTCGCTGGTGGACGGCTGCGCGGCCATCGCCGACGCGGCGCCGACGCTGCCGTTCACCTACTACCACATCCCTTCGATCACCGGCGTGAACCTGCGGGCCAGCGACGTGCTCACGGCGGCGCGGGAGAGGATCCCGTCGTTCGCCGGCGTCAAGTTCGCCGCCAACGACATGGTGGACCTGCAGCGCTGCCTGCACCTGGCCGGCGAGCAGGAGGTCTTCGTCGGCGTCGCCAAGCTGGTGCTCGCCGCCTGGCAGTGGGGGGCGCGGGCGGCGATCGGGTCGGTGTACAACTTCGCCGCTCCGCTGTTCCGGCGGATGCTCGACCACGCGGCCCGAGGGGAGCTGGCTCAGGCACAGGAGTGTCAGCTCCTGGCGCAGCAGGTCATCGACGCGGCCGGGCGGCCGGCCGGCGAGCTGGCCGGCTTCAAGGCCCTGGGCTCGGTGTTCGGCGTCGACTGCGGGCCTTGCCGGGCGCCGCTCGCCTCACTCGGCCCGGAGCGACTGGCCGCGCTGCGCGCCGAGGTCGCCCGGCTCGGGTTCGGTGTCGACGGCGGCCGCTGATGGCGCCGAATGTGCTGCTCATCCAGGCCGACCAGTTCCGGGCGGACTGCCTCGGCGCGGCCGGCAACCCGGACGTCCGTACCCCCCACCTGGACCGGCTGGCCGGTGACGGGGTCCGCTACCGCAACGCGTACTGCCCGTTCCCGGTCTGCACCCCGTCCCGGTACTCGCTGCTGTCGGGCCTGCACGTCCGCCAGCACGCCGGCTGGACGAACCGGTCCACGCTCGCGCCCGGCATCGACACCTTTCCCCGGGCGTTACGCCGGGCCGGATACCGGACGGCGGCGGTCGGCAAGATGCACTTCACGCCGACGTACCTCGACGTCGGCTACGACCGTCTCGAACTGGCGGAGCAGGACGGGCCCGGCCGGTACGACGACGACTACCACCGGGAGCTGGCGGCGGCCGGGCTGGCTCCGGTGACCGATCTCGTGGACCAGGAGCAGGAGTTCCGCGCGAAGGCGCCACAGTCGTACTGGGCGACGTACGGCAGCGGCCGGTCGGACCTGCCGGAGGAATGGCACACCACCACCTGGATCGGCGAGCGGGCACGGAAGGTCGTGGCCGCCTGGTCCGGCGGCGGTGGGGACCTGCTGCACGTGTCGTTCGTCAAGCCACATCACCCGTTCGACCCGCCCGACGGCTGGGACACGATGTACGACCCGGCGGCGCTGACGACGCTGCCAGGATGGACGGACACGATCCCGCCCGCCGACGAACGGTACCGGCGCAGGTACTTCGACTACGAGCCGCTGACCCTGCCGCTGCTGCGGCGGGTGATGGCGCACTACTACGCCACCATCTCGCACCTGGACCACCAGGTCGGACTCTTGCTCGACACGTTGCGGCAACGCGGGCTCTACGACGACACACTGATCATCTTCACCGCGGATCACGGCGAGTACCTCGGGTTCCACCACCTGCTGCTCAAGGACGGGCCGATGTACGACCCGGTGGTGAAGGTGCCGCTGCTGGTCAAGTTCCCGGAGGGCCGGCGCGCCGGCGAGGCCGCCGACCGGCTCGCCTCACTGATCGACGTCGCCCCGACGGTCCTCGCGACCTGCGGAGTGTCGCCGGCGGCGCCGTTGCCGGGCCAGGACCTGACCGACCCGGCCGCGGGGCACGACTGCGTCTTCGCCGAGGACCGCAGGCATGAGATCGCGGGCATGGCCCGCGCCGGCCGGTACAAGCTGCTGTGGTCGGACGCCGCCGGGGAAGCCCTGTTCGACCTGATCGCCGACCCCTACGAGATGACCGACCTCGCCGGCGACCCGTCCCACGCCGACGTGCTCCGGAGGGTGCGCGACACCGTGGCGCGGTGGGCGCTGCACGAGGCGACCCCACCCACCTACGCGGATCTTGCCGCTCCGTCCCGCGTCCAGGCCACCGACGACGACCGCGCCGCGCGGCGGGAGCTGTTCGCCACCGCGGTCGCACGACACCGTTCCTGACGCTCGGTCCGCCCGAGCACCCCCCGCCCTCACGAGGAGAGCGACGATCGTGACGATCCATCGCAGGCCCGTTTCTCGCCTGCCCAGATGCCTGGCGGCGCTGCTCGCCGTCGGGATGACCACGGCGACGGCGCTGTTACCGGCCCGGACCGCAGCGGCCGAGGCCACCGCGCCGTCGGCGGGGCCGCTGGAGGCGAGGACCACCGTGCTGTTCTCCACCCCGTACGTGCCGTCCGGGTGCTACCGGATCCCGGCCATCGTGCGGGCGGTGGACGGCTCGTTGCTGGCCTTCGCCGAGCGCCGGATTCACACCTGTGCCGACAAATCTCACATGGACCTGGTGGTACGGCGGCTGCCGCCCCGGGCCTCGCAGTGGTTACCGGAGGAAACCGTGCAGGGCTCCACCCTGGAGGCACCGGCGACCTGGGGCAACCCAGGGCCGGTGGTGTACCGGAAGTTACCCGGCGCTCCGGCGACCGACGCGCCGGACGGCCGGATCGTGCTGATGAGTACGCACAATCCCGTGGATCCGGCCACTCCCGGCAGCAACCACAGGACCGCGCCGCGTACCCCGTACGTGCTGCACAGCGATGACAACGGGGTGACGTGGAGCCCGGCGCGCAGCCTGTACGAGGAGCTGGACGACCCTTCCTGGGGCCACATGCAGACCGCCCCGGTGCACGGCATCCAGCTCACCCGCGGCGCGCACGCCGGCCGGCTGGCGGTAGGCGTCAACTACCGGGCCGGCTCGAAGTTCGGCCTCATGATCGCCTACAGTGACGACGGCGGCACCACCTGGCGCAAGGGCGCCCAGGTCGAGTACCCGCCCGTCGCCCGGCAGAACGTCGGGGAGCTGAGCCTGGTGGAACTCGCCAACGGCGACATCCTCGTGTGGGGCCGGCAGAACACCAACACGGGAACCCCGGAGGAACTTGCCGATCCTCACAGGGTGCCGCACCGGTCGATCGCCATCAGCAAGGACGGCGGCGAGACCTACCACAGCGGCTACACCAACCTGCCCGGGTTCGAGGCGCCTCCGATCCAGTCGGCGTCGTTGCGGACGGACGCGACCGACGAGGGCGACGCGTACAACCGGATCCTCGCCTCCGCGCCCTCGGTGAACCAGGAGCCGCGGATCCGGCCGACGGTCCGGGCGTCGTTCGACGAGGGCCGGACCTGGCAGGGCGTGGACACGCCGCTGGACTCCACCGATGAAGGTGTGCAGGTGTACGGCACCAACGATCGGAGCGTCACGGTGCAGGAGTGCGCCTGTTACGGCGGCTACTCCGACATGGTGGAGCTGCCTCATGGTGACGTCGCGTTGCTCTACGAGCGCGGCGCCACCGACTACCGTTCGGAGATCGCCTTCGTGACGCTCGACGATCGTGACCTGCACACCCCGTCGACCACTCCGGACGCGCGAGGCCGCTCGGCGCTGGTCTTCGACGGTGTCACGACCACCCGCGGCATGTACGGCCGGGCGCTGGCGTTCGACGGGCAGCGGGGCCGGGTGCAGTTGCCGTACCGGACCACGCCGGTGCTGGGTCCGGGCGATTTCACCGTGTCGACCTGGATCAGGTACGACGACGGCACCAGGGACCAGGCCATCGTCTCGGCGTACGGCCAGGACGGCGATCCGGGGGTGTCGCTGCGGGCCGAACCGGGCGGCGACCGGATCCGTGGCGTGGTGACCGCCGCTACGGGGGTGGCCGCTGTCGCCTCCGCCGGCGCGTACGCCGATGGCGCCTGGCACCACGTCGTGCTGCGCCGCCGAGCGGACACCGTCGAGTTGTTCGTGGACGGTGTCCGGGCCGGCGTCGCGTCCGGTGCCGCCGGGGCGGTCAGCGGCGATGATCCAACGCCCGTCTACCTCGGGCAGCGGCTGGACGGGGCGGACCGGTTCCACGGCAGCATGGACGAGTTCCGGATCTACGACCGCGCACTGAGCCCCGCCGAACTGGCCCGGCTGCGTACCAGCAACACCAACCGCATTCCCGGCCTCACCGCTCACCTGCCGATGAACGCCATCGTGCCTCCCGGCGAGCGATCGGAGACCGGTGATGACCGGTGAGCGTCTGGTCGCCGTTCCGCTCCTCGCGGCGGCGCTCGCCGTCCACTCCGCGGGCGGATGAGGAGAGGCTCACGATGCGCTCTGTCACCGGACACCGTTCTCCACGATCCGTCCTCGCCGCGCTCTCGGCCGTGATCGCTGTCACCGCGTCCACGCTTGTCGCGCCCCAGCCCGCACCGGCATCGGCATCGGCGGCCGGCGACGGCCGCCTGCGGCTGGTGGCGTTGTCGGCTCGGCCCGAACTGGTGACGGCGGACGACGTGCTCGTCACCGCGGAGGTGCCGCGCGACCACCCGCTGGAGGCCGTAAGGATCACGCTCAACGGCGCGGACATCACCGGCTCCTTCCTGGCCGACACGTCCGCGCACGCCCTCACCGGCCTGGCCGACCGGCTACGCCCCGGACACAACCGCCTCGTCGCGACCGCCGGGCCGCTGCGCGACCACCTCGTCATGACCAACCATCCGGCCTCCGGGCCGGTGATCAGCGGTCCGCAGGAGACACCGTACGCCTGCACCACTGACCTGTTCCGGATGGTCGACGGCGGCACGCTCGGCGATCCGCTCGACGCCGACTGCTCGGTGGCCACCCAGGTCGACTACGCGTACCGATCGACCGCCGGCCGGATCAGGCCGCTGCCGGATCCGGCGGTCAGACCCGGTGACCTCGCGTACACGACGACCGTCTCCGGCGAGACGGTCCCGTTCCTCATCAGGATCGAGACCGGCACGCTCAACCGGTCGATCTACCAGATCTCCATGTTGCACGACCCGGCAACGGAGGAGCCCACGTTCTACCGGCACAGCCCCGGCTGGAACGACCGGCTCATCTACACCTTCGGCGGAGGCTGCCGGCGTGGCTGGTACACCCAGGGCACGGACACCGGCGGCGTACTGGACCAGCAGATGCTCTCTCGCGGCTACGCGGTCGCCTCGGCGTCGCTGAACGTCTTCGGCAACAACTGCAACGATCTGCTCGCGGCCGAGACCATGATGATGGTCAAGGAACGGTTCGTCGAGCACTACGGCGACCCGCTGTTCACCATCGGGTGGGGCTCGTCGGGAGGTTCCTACCAGAGCCACCAGATCGCGGACAACTACCCGGGCCTGCTGGACGGCATCGTGGTCGGGCGGTCGTTTCCCGACGTCGCGTCCGCGACGAACATCACGCTGTTCGACGCCCGGTTGCTCGAGCACTACTTCGCCGAGGTCGCCCCGGGCACGTTCAGCCGGGAGGAGCAGCGCCAGGTCGCCGGCTTCCTTCGGTGGGAGAGCATCGGCAATCTCAGCAACGGGGCGAAACGGCTGGACCCGGTCGCCGAGTTCCCCGCCGAGTTGCCCGCGGAACTGCGTTATCACCCGCGGACCAACCCCGGTGGAGCGCGCGCGGACGTCTACGACCACACAGTGAACGTCTATGGACGTGACCCGTCCACCGGGTTCGCCCGGCGGCCGCTGGACAACGTGGGGGTGCAGTACGGACTGGCCGCGCTGGACTCGGGCGGGATCAGCACACAGCAGTTCCTCGACCTCAACCAGGGCATCGGGGGCCTGGACCTCGACGCCAGGCCGACGCCCCGGCGCACCGCGGCGGACCCGATCGCGCGCAACGCCGCCTACCGCACCGGACGTATCCTCTCCGGTGGCGCGGGCCTCGCCGGCACCCCCATCATCGACTACCGGACCTACTCCGAGGACGCCGCGAACGGCGACATCCACATGATGACGCACGGTTACGCCACCAGGGCCCGGTTGGAGGCGGCGAACGGCGACGCCGACAACCACGTCATCCTCGTGGAGGACGGCCGGTATGGCGGGTTCAGCCTGACCAGCCCCACCCTGCGGTACGCCCTGACGAGCATGGACGCGTGGCTGACCGCGATCGCGGGCGACGGCTCCCGGCTGGCCGCACACCAGAAGGTGGTGCGCCACAAGCCGGGCGATCTCACTGACGCCTGCTGGAGCCGCGACGCCGAGCCTCGCAAGATCGTGCAACGGCTCACCGCGGACAACACCGGAGAGTGCGGACAGCTGTTCCCCGCCTACTCCACCCCACGGCTGACAGCCGGCGCCCCGCTCACCGACGACGTGGTGACCTGCCACCGCAAGGCCGTCGACTGGAGCGACTACTCGGTCACCTTCAGCCCGGCCGAGCGCCGCCGGCTGCTGGAGGTCTTCCCCTCGGGCGTGTGCGACTGGACGAAGCCCGGAGTCGGGCAGCGGCCGCTGCGCGATACTTGGCTGTCGTTCGGCTGACCGGCTCACTCCCCTTGACCCCAGCCCATGGAGGAGTGCCCATGCCGCGCCATCGGCTCAACACCTGCATGTCAGCCATCGGATGCGCTGCCCTGGTATTCGCCGCGGCGACCGTCTCCATCACCGGCGTCGCCGCCGCCGGACCGGCCACCACCGGCGCCCCGCCGACCTCCTGCGACGCCGAGGCCGCGGGCTACCGGCTGGTGCGAGTGCTCGACCTGCCAACCGTCGCCAACTGGCGGGACACGACCCCGCCGTACATGTTCGACGACACCGCCGGCCTGGTCGGCGGCTTCGACCGGGTCGGCTACTGCCTGGAGCTCACCGCCGAGGCGGGCACGGCCTGGGTGTGGACCTCGATGGAGGCGCTGAGCGCGAACCCCGACGACCTGGGCCTGCCGACTCGCATGGAGCAGTCGCGGCACCAGTTCGTCGACGACCTGACGGTCGCCTCCAACGTGCCCGGCGTGCGGGAGGTCGACGGAGGCTCCGGCTGGGTCGAGATGTGGCCCAACCAGTACGACGCAACGGGTTCGGGACAAGTACCGGGAGCGTCCGAGACCGCCCGCGACGCCGACGACGCGGTCCTGTGGGCGAACGGGTACGGCTCGTTCCAGGTACACGCGTTCGCCGACGCCGGCGACGCCCGCGGCCCACGGGCCGCGGACGCCGCCACCGCGACTCCGGTGCTGGCCGTCAACGCCTTCACCGCCGGCTCTCAGGCGATGGACGTCGGCATCGGCGCCGCCCCGGGTGAGAACCCCGACTGGACGTCCGCCAGGAATGCCGGCGACCACACCGCCAGGCGGCTCACCTTCTACGCCCGGCCCTCGCTTGCCCGGGTGGAAACCGCCCCAATCTCGCGGCAGGTGGTGCCCCGCCCGGGCCGGATCGCCACCAGCGTGCCGGTGCCGGTCCGCGGGGTGGCACTCGACCCGGACGTCACCGAGGTCGAACTGCGGACCACCCGCGGTGGCCGCCGGACGACCCGACGGGCCACCGTGTCACCGGCGGCACCGCGGTTCTCCTTCACCGTCTCGCTGCCTGTGGCGTTGGCGTCGACCGACCTGGAACTCGTCGCGCTCACGGTCGACGGCGACAGCCGCCGCATCGCCCGCGCGGTCGACGTCGTCGCGGGTGACGTCATCGTCGTGCAGGGCCAGTCGAACGCGCAGGCCGGCCGACAGCCGAACTCGACCTCGTCGGAGGCGGACCGGTCCCGGTGGGTTCGCACCTACGGCACCTCCAACAACAACAACCCGCGACTGGCCGCCGCCATCGGTGGCTGGACCTATGCCACGGGCGACAACATCCAGCGGGTCGCGGCGATCGGCCAGTGGGCGGTCCGGACGGGACAGCTGATGTCGGCCCGGCTCGGCATCCCGATCGCCATCATCAACGGTGCCCGTGGTGGCCGGCCGATCAGCTACTTCGCCCGCAACGACAGCGCTCCCACCGATGGCGCGACCAATTACGGGATGTTGCTGCAACGCCTAACCCGGGCCGGCCTGACCGGGCCGGACGCCATCGACGTCATGCTGTGGTACCAGGGTGAGGCCGACCGAGACGACGCCGAGGCACATGTCTCCGGGTTCACCGAGCTGGTCGCGGACTGGCGCCAGGACTACGGCGCCGAGCTGCCGGTCCACGTCCACCAGGTCCGGAACTCCCCATGCGACCAGGCGACCCCGGTGGCGCTGCGGGACGCCCAGCGGCGGCTGCCGGACACCGTCGGCAACCTGCGGGTGCTGTCGACGACCGGCCTCAACGGCCACGATGGCTGCCACTTCGCCTACATCGACGGCTACCGCACCCTGGGTGAGCACAACGCGGCCATGCTGCTCGACGACCTGTACCGCCCAGGCACCCCCAGGGTCGCACCGCCGAACCCTCGATCGGCCCACCGGATCGACACGAACCCGCACCGACTGGTGGTGCGACTCCGCTCACCCGCCCACCCGCTGACCGTCGAGGACGGCGCCGCGTCGGACTTTCGGGTACCGGACGCCGTCGTGGAATCCGTCGTCTGGGAACGTGGTCGCGGCCTGGTGCTGACGCTGGACCGGCCGGCACCCGCCCGCGCCACTGTGGCGTACGTCGCCCACCGTCGCGCCGGCCCGCGCGTCATCGACAGCCTAGGCATGGGCCTGCTCGCCTTCCAGATCCCCATCGAATAAGGGCTCGGTCACCTGCCGCTCCGGGGGCGCGGGCGCCACGTCGGCCGGAGTGCGGTACAGGGTGCTCCCTGGAGACACGTTCTATGTGAAGATCTATGACGGGCATCCACCCGCTCGGTAAGCGCTGAGCCGGCGGGCGTTCCAGGACGCCCGCCGGCTCCTCACGATGGAGACCGCGGCATGAGGGAAGACGACTTTACTCATTACGAGAGACTCGTCTCCGCGTGGTTCTCCGATCCAACCTGCCTGACCTGGTGCGAGGCATCAGGGCTGGACGGCGTGGCGCGAGCCTTCGGCGCCGATCTCGCCGCGGCCGAGTCTTTGAGCTTCGAGGACGCCCAGCTCGAGCAGTACACCGCGGACATCCCTGGCATCCTGCCGAGTCTGGTCGCCGGGACGATCGGCGACTGGACGCTGGTCGTCGAACCGAATGGATGCGAGGGAGCAAGACCCGAAGTGCTGAAGGCGTTGTCGGCCCGCGGGCGAGCGGTGAACGTTCTGCTCAACGGAGGCCAGTACGACCGGCTCAGCTACGCCGCCGCCGGGCGGTTGCTCGCCGTCCGGCTGACGTCCTCCCCCTCCCGTCCCGGCCGCCTTCCGGGTGACGCCGGCGCGGTCATCGACTCGGTCATCGGCTCGGTCGGCACCGATGATGTCATCGGGCTCCAAGCCGCCTCGCTCCTGGCGGCGGAGCACATCACTGGTGCCCGCCTCACGGAAGAGTGGCTGCTGGACGGCGGCCTCACGCGCCTGCTCGTCGAGAATCCGCTCCCCGACGACATCGTCCCCGATCAATTACGCAACCACCCTGTACTGAACCGACCCGAAGTACGGGCGATCCTCGACGATCTGTCGCCCGACAAGGTAGCTCCCATCCGCTACCTGATGACGGAGGCGGTGGTACAGGGTTCGCAGCTGTTGCATCCCACAACGGATGAGGCGCTGGAGTTCCTGCGTGGCGACGACGACACCTCCCGGCGGCGGGAGGTCCGCCGCCAGGTCGCCTTACTGCGCGACGACGTCTCACGAGAACCTGGCCCCGACTGGACACCGCGCCGTGCGGCCGTGAAGGTGCTGCTGGACGCGCTGGGAGACGACCCCACCAGATCCGCGGACGCGGTCGCGAGCCAGGCCTTCATGGGACATCTCACCGACGATCAAAAAGCCGTCGTCGTCATCATGAAGCGGTGCCTGCATCAAATCAGCCGCACAGCGTCCTGAACGCGCAACCGTTCGGCCTGTTCCGTGCCAGAATGCAGGCAGAATAACTCTGACCTGTGGTTGGCCGGGCCCTTCGCCGACGAGTACCAAGGCGTGGACACCCCATTGGGTAACGCCTTCCGTTCTCCTGCCCGCAGCCGATGAGTGGATCCAGCAGGCCATGTGAGGGCACCTGTGGCCGGAATGTGAGAACGCCGGTGGCTGTGGGGCATCCTGGCCGTCCAAAGCTGGTGACCAACCTCGTCAGTGCCGAAGCGGTAGTCGATGCGCCGGGTCGCCTCGACCCTGCACCGCCTGGACCCGAGAACGGGAACGCCAAACCCCGCCCTATATCTTGACCGGTGCTGCCGGCGAATGAACGACTCAAACACTAAGGAGGAAATGTGCAACGGTACCACAGCATGAGTGAAGATGACTTCTGGGCGTTGATTGAGTCGTCGAAAGGTGAAGGTTGGACAAAGGTTGAGTGAGTGCATTGGCTGAAGAACCTATTGACTGTAAGAGAGCGTGTCCAATATCGTCGGTCGGCGGGCAGGTTGCCGGAAAAGCTGTATCCCGAGTTCGAGTCACTGCGCTCACTTGCGATCCATCCTTATGAGCAGGTGACTGGTGAAGGTGCGCTGTCCCTTTGGGAGACGCCAGGGGCCAGAGGTATCGAAATCCGAGAACCGTTCAATCCAATCGGGGAGTACTGGGACGATCCTGAGGAGGCGCGGTGGCGGTTGCCATGTGTTCACCGGTACCTCACTCAAGGGGAGTCAGGAAGCGCGTCTGAATAGAGGCAAGGCGCGCCTCAAGTCCATGAGATGCGACAGGCCCAAAGGGGAAGCCGAGGTCTGTCCGGTGTGCGGGGCGTCGTCGGGACGGGTGCACGGATACCAGCTGAGGACGGTGACCGACGTGCCGGTCGATGACCGCCGGGTGGTGGTTTGCATGCGGGTGCGGCGTCTGGTGTGTGCCACGCTGGGCTGCCGCCAGACAGGTACGTCCACCCGTCGGCGGCCGGCGGCAGGACGCTCGCGCAGCGCACGGCCTTGCCTCGCCGGTTTGCGGATGCCGCGCCACCGGGGTGACGGCGGTGGACGGGCCGCGCCCGGCCAGGGGGAGGTGTCGTTGCTGCGGGCTCCGGTGGGATGAGGCCGTCGATCGCCCGGCGGAACGCCTCCGCGACGGGCCCGCCAGGGACGGCCACCCGCCTACCGCCTGAGGCCACCAGCAGGTGTGCCACCGCGACCGCGGCCTCCCGGGGTGCAGCCCATCACCTGCTGGACGGGCCCGGCGACGGCGACGGGGCGTACGGCGTCCGGGTCCAGCCACACCACTCTCTTCGCCTACTGTGAACCGGGGATACACCACCGCCCCCTAGGTTCCAGCATGGGGCGCGCCGACGGCGCTGCGGCTCAGGCGTTGTAGCCGCCGTGGGCGTCCAGCACGGCGCCCGTGACGTACGACGCAGCGGGGCTCGCCAGGAAGGCGATCGCCGCGGCGATCTCGTCGGGGTGTCCCATGCGCTGCAGGGACAGCGAGCTGAGCAGGGCCTTGAGGGTTTCGGGGTCGGGCGGCTCCATGCCGCCCGTCATCAGCCCGGCTTCCACGACGTTGGCGGTGATGGCCCGGGGGCCGAGGTCGCGGGCGACGCCCATGGTGTACCGCTCGACTCCCGCCTTGGTCGCCGCGTAGTCGGCCACGCCCGGGACGCCGACTCGAGTGCCGAACCCGGAACTCACCGTGATGACGCGGCCGCCCTCGCGCAACACTCGGGAAGCGGCCCGGAGGACGGCGATCACCCCGAGGTAGTTGGTGGCGTGCATCCGATCCAGCGCGGCGGTGTCGGCATCCGGGTCGTCCACCGTGCCGTTCACCCCGATCGCCGCGTTGTTGACGAGGATGTCCAGGCCACCGAAGTGCGCCACCACGTCGTCGATCAGCGCCGGCGCCTGGCTCGTGTCCGCCTGGTCGGACTTGAACGCGGCGACCTTCGCTCCCCTGTCGCGTACCTCGTCGACGACGGCCTGCGCCAGCTTCTCGGAGTTGACATAGGTGAACGCGACGTCGGCGCCCTGCTCGGCAAGCAGTCGTACGGTCGCGGCTCCCAGCCCGCGGGACCCTCCGGTGACCAAGGCGACCTTGCCCGTCAGCGGCTTGTTCATTCTTCTCACCTCACGGTTGACCATCTTCCAACTGTCGCAACCATAATGGTTACGACAGCTTGTTGCAACCTTAGTTGTTACGACAGGAGCCGTAAGATCGAGGTTGCGATCGAGGGGAACGAGTTCATGAGCGCCAACAGCAGGTTGACCATCGCCGCCCACGCGCTGGCCTGGGTCGGCCTTTACCAGCGCCAGGGCCATGAGGTCGCCACCTCCGAGCAGATCGCGACCAGCGCGAGCACCAATCCCGTGGTGATCCGGCGGCTGCTCGGCGACCTGCGCAGGGCGGGGCTCGTGGAGTCCCGGCGCGGGGTGGGTGCGGGCTGGTCGCTGGCGCGCGACCTGGAGTCGATGACGCTGCTCGACGTGTACGAGGCGGTGGAACCCGGCCCGCTGTTCGCGCTGCACCGCGCCGCCCCGGACCCGGGATGCGTGGTGGGTTACGGCATCCAGCCGGCGATGCAGCGCATCTACGACGGCATCGAGGAGACCCTCCGGCGCGAGCTGGCCCGCGTCACGCTGGAGGATGTACTCCGGGATGTCCTCGCAGCACCTCGCTGAGTGGTCCTGCCCGTAAGTCCTTCGGGGTCAGCGACTGAGCTAGAGATCGCAGGCACGATCGAGGGCTTCTTGAGGCGTGCCGGCAGACATGCCGGAAGGCAGGATCCCTCCATCGAACTCGGCGCATGCCGGAGACTCTCCACCAGTCCCCAGGGCACATCATCCAGGGATGGCTGTTCCTCGGGTGTTCGGCCTACGTGCGCACGAACACCTCGTCGAGGTGCCACTCGAGAGTCTCGGGATGCCGACCTCGACACCCCCGACAGCCGGCCGGGGTCTGTTCGGCATCACCGCCGTGGCCGCTGACCTGCCCGAGGCCTGGCGACAGTGGGAGACCATCGACGACTGGTGGGACGAGACCGAGACCTTCGTCGAAACCCGGGTCACCAACGCCCGTACCGAGGCCGCGAACACCGAGGCCGCGAACACCGCGGTCGGGCACATCAAGCGCACCGGACGCGGCTACCGCAACCACCGGCACTACCAGGCCCGTATCCTGCTACGCAGCCACCGGCGGACACGCCGTCGGCGCACACGCTTGGATCAGCAGGATCTGGTGAGCTGCTTCCGGTCGGTTCGAAGACATCTGGCGCCTGGAGGACGGTTCGTCTTCGATGTGTTCAACCCGAGCGTGCGCCTGCTTGCCGAAGCCGACGGCGTGCGGCGCACCCGCGAGTCGTTCATGGATCCTGACCGTGGCAACGTCAGCGTCGATGTCGCTGAGATCTACGACGCGCCCGCGCAAGTAACACGCGGGACGTGGTACCTCTCGGCTGACTCCGAGCCCGACTTCGTCGTCGCACCGCTCGACATCAGGAGCAACTTCCCGCAGGAACTGCCGCTGCTCGTCTCCCTCGGCGGCCTTCGGCTCGTCGAGCGCCTCGGCGACTGGTCCGGGCGACCCTTTGCCGTGGATACGCCGCTTCAACTCTGCATCTGCGAATCCGCGTGATCGAAGGCCAGAGCACAGTCTCGGTCAAGCATGATTCGCCCTGTCGAACGACCCGCGTCCCGCGCCGCGGCGTGGTGCCCGCGCGCGCTTGTGGGGTCGCGGCTCTGCCGGTTGTCGTGGACAGCGGGGAGCGGTACGCCTACAGGTTCCCTCGCCAGCAGGTGGAGCTGGTCAGGCAGCGGTTGCCGTGCGGTGATTGGGTGTCGAGGTGGCTGGTCATGCCGCGGTGTCGGCACCGACCGGAGGAGCGGTGCAGGTCACGTTTAGGGTGGTCCTTCGCAACGGGAGTCAGGAACGACGGGGGTTCGTAGTGCAGCGCGTCAGCCGACGGATCAGCACCATCGCCGGGGCGGGTGTTCTCGCACTGCTCCTGGCCGGTTGTGGAGGCGCCGGCACCAGCGAGAGCGCCAGCGGCGAGAAGCCGAAGGCGGCGGACAAGACGCAGGCGGCGGACAAGCCCGCGTCGCCCGGTACCCCGCTGACGCTCGACACCGCACCGCGGCGAGTGAACTACACCGACCGCGCCAAGAAGGTGCACAAGCTGACGCTCAACCCGACCCTGCTCACGCGTGGCTCGGAGGACGACCTCGACGGGGTACGGCTCGACGACGACATGCGCGGCATGGTGCCGCACTATCTCACCGTGTCGATCACCAACACCGGTTCCGGTACGGTCGAGCCCGCCATGGCCGTCAGGAACTTCCGCCTGGCGCTCGCCGACGGCACCGCCGGCAAAGCCGTCTCGTTCTTCAGCGGCAACCCCCTGGCCTCGCCCGGCACCGGCCCGCTGGAGGCGTGCATCGGCACGAAAGCCCCGAGAACCTTGACGGCCGGCCAGGCGGCGACCGAGTGCCGGGTCGTGATGCTGCCCGAGGACGCCAAGCCCGCCACCGTCTCCTACAGCGACGAGTCCGCCACCAGGACGTGGAAGGTGGAGGGCGGCGAGATCGGCGGTGGCGTGCTGGCCGCGGGAGAGCCGGCCAAGGTGACGTGGAAGGACACGAACGACAAGGACGTGCCGCTGACCGTCAAGCTGAAGAGCGTGCGCAAGGCCGGCGCAGGCGCGCTCGCCGAGTACAAGCTGAGCGCCAGGCAGAAGGCCGCCACGGTGTACTTCGTCACGCTCGCGTACCGCAACAACGGCACGTCCAAGCTGTACCCGGGCATGGACAGCGCGGTTTTCCTGCGTACCGAGAGCGGCCAGACCCTGCGCAAGCTCACCCTCATCGCGATCGGCAGCAACGGCCCCGAGGGCTGCCCATCCTCCGCGCCCTACGGCATGGTGCAGCCCGGCAAGAGCGTCCAGCAGTGCGGCGTGTACCTCGTCGACCAGGGCGACAAGCCCGTCACCGTCACCTTCTCCTCCACCGCCGAGGGAGCCGAGCCCGTGACGTGGAAGGCCTCCTGAGGTACGGGTGCCATGCCGGCGCACGACCTCGTCCGGTCTCGGTACTGGAGCTCTCAGGGCGACCACAGGTTGACGGGACGCCCTGAGAGACGTGGGCAGGATCGCGATGTTGGCCGACAAACAGGAGTGCGCCTGGCATCCGGGCGCCTCAACGGGCCCGAGAGTACAGCGCGGGACCGGGCTCTTCATTCCGCCGTGGCGAGAAGCGTGAGAATGTGGTCTGCTTCTGGCGCGCCCAGCCGTTCGAGGATTGCCAGGCCATCTCTCAAGTGTGCGTGCCCTTCTTCTCGCCGGCCCTGCGCATTGAGAGACTGCCCGATGGCGGCGTGGGCACGTCCGATGACGAGTTCGTTGCCGGTATTACGGCCGAGCGCCACGCACCGCGTCGCGGTGTCGATGGCTGCATTGTGCTGGTTCACCTGGCGGTACGTCTTGGCGAGATCGATCAGTACGTCGCTCTCGTTGTACTGCGCACCTTCCGCAGCGAAGACCCGCAGCGCCTCGTTGAGAGATTCGATGGCCTCGTAGGGGCGGTTCATCTCGCTCAGAAGGGTGCCGCGCATATGGGCGGCAAGCCCGAGCGCGGAGGAGGAACCGCTACGGTGACTCGCAGCATAGGCATCTTCGATGGCGTCCAGCGCGCGGTCATGTTGGCCGTTTCTGACATAGGTCTGGGCCAGGATGGAAAGAGCTACGGCTTCGCCGTATGGCCGGTCGAGATGCTTGCAGAGCTCCGCAGCCTCGGTCAGTGCCGCGACTGCGTCCGTCAGGTGCCCTTGGCGGAGGTGAAGTCGCCCCTGACCGTAGCGCGTGTCAGCAAGCAACTGCTGATCGCCGATAACGCGGGAGAGCTCGGCTGCCCGCTTCAAGTGAGGTTCGGCTTCGGCGAGAGGCGGCCGATCGGAGTACACGCCGCCGAGGATCCGACGTGCGAGTGCCTCGCTGCGGGTGTCTCCCGTGCGGACGGCACTCTCGATCACGGCGTGAGCGGTCGACACGATACCGGTCGTGCCTGCTCCGGAATAGGCCATCCACTTGAGGAGGTAGAGCTGGTCTGCGGCCAGGGGCAACGAGCGAGGGCGTCTGGCCCCGTGCGCGACGGCACCGATCATGTGCGTAGCGTGCTCGTGCAGCCACTTTCGCGCGGCAGCCGGGTCTCGGTGGGCCCGGCCGGGGTGCTCGGCTGGGAGGAGGGAGCCGGGCATGACCCAGTTCGGGGACACCATGCCGACCGCGGCCACCGTACTGGTGGTGTAGAAGGCCAGCACACGGTGGAGGGCTTTGTCCCGGTCCTCTTGGGAGTCCAGTTCGGCGGTTTGTTCCTGGGCGGACAGGCGGACGAGGTCGTGATAGCGATATCGGCCCGGAGAGGGACTTTCGACCAGCCCCAGGCTGACGAGATCATCAAGGAGGTCCTCGGCGTCGGGCTCGGGCATATCCAGCAACGCTGCTGCGGCGTCCACTGGCAGGTCGGGGCCGTCGGGCAGGGCGCATTGCCGGAATGCTCTGCTGTGAAGATGATTCAGGTCCTGGTGGCTGACGGCGATACTGGCTCGGACGGCCCGATCTTCCAGTTGCAGTTCGGTGAGCCGCCTGTCCTCCACGGCGAGCCGGTCGGCGATCTTCTCCAGGGGCCATTCCGTGCGCGCGTTCAGCCGGGCTGCGGCGATGCTGAGCGCCAGCGGAAGATATCCGCACAACGCTGCGATCCGGGCGGCTTCTTCCTCCTGGCCGTCCATCCGTTCGTCGCCGAGCAGCCGAGTCAGCAGCTCCAACGCCTCGTCGCAGGGTAGGACGTTCAGCGAATGGCCGTCTGTCCCATCTAGGGAGGACAGGGTCCGCCGGGTGGTGATGAGGACGGCGCACGTGGGACTGCCCGGCAGCAGCGGCCGGACCTGCGCGCTGTCGTAAGCGTTGTCCAGCAGGATCAGTAGTCTTTTGCCGAACGTCAGCGACCGAAACAGGGCCGCTGCTTCATGCAGGTCCGTGGGTACTTTCTCGGTGTCCACACCGAGGGAGCGCACCATCGACCCCAGGGCTTGGATCGGTTCGAGCGGTTTGCTGTCGGGAGTGAACCCCTGCAGGCTCACGTAGAGTGTTCCGTCGGGAAAATGTTCGGCGACCTGATGACCGGCGCGTACGGCGAGCGAGGTCTTGCCGACTCCGCCACCGCCCCTGAGCACAGTGATCACCATCGTCCCGGTCTCTTGCGTGAGCCGGTTGCACAGCCGTATGAGATCACCTGCACGGCCGGTGAAGCTGGGTAGGTCGGCTGGTAACTGGTGAGGCACCACTCGATCTGCTTCCGCGCGGAGTTCCGTCGCAGGTGCCAGGGACGGATCGTCGGTGAGGATGGCCTGATGGAGCTCCTTCAGCTGCTGGGAGGGGTCCGCACCGAGCTCGTCCGCAATCGTCTCTCGCACTGCCTGGTAGGCGTCAAGAGCTTCGGCCCGCCGCCCGGACCGGTACAGGGCGAGCATCCTGTGGCCGTGAAAGCTTTCACGCAGCGGGTATTGCGCGACCAGATGGCTCAGTTCGGGGAGTAGTGCGACATGCTCCCCTAAATCAATACGTACCTGCATCCACTCGTCGATGGCGGTGAGTCTTTGCTCATTCAACCACCGCGCGGTCGATGCCAGCACCGCATGTTCAGCATGCTGCCCGAAGGCCGGGCCCCGCCACAGGGCAAGCGCCTTTCTGTACCGGTCGGCTGCCTCGGTTGGTCGTCGTTCCTTCCTCGCCTGGTCGACAAGCGTCAAGAATTCCTGGCTGTCCAGTTGGCCGGGCTCACAGCACAACCGATATCCGTTGCCGCTGCGCTCGATGACACTCTTCCCGAGGCCTTTGCGCAGTCGCATGATGTACAGGCGCAGATTGCCCAGTGCGTTCGGTGGCGGCTCATCCCTCCACAGCACGTCCACCAACAGGTCATCTGTGACCACCTGGCCCACTCGGCACAGCAACACCGCAGCTGCCAGCACCTGCTTCGGCGGCCCAAGGTCAATGAAGCGGGTTTCAGTCTCGACTTCGATGGGACCCAGCACCTTGAACCGCACGCCCACCTCCTGCAAATGTGCAGATACTGCAAGTCAGGCCCCAGGCTACAGGGGAAGCGCAGGGGGACCCTGCTCGGCGACGCCGCCCACCTGGCCATGCTGGTCGGCGCCGAACATGCCTCGTGACCCGTGACATTCCGGGCAGAACGAAGTCTCCTCGCCGCCCTCGCACGGGAGCCGGAAGGGACCGCTGACGGCGGCCGCCTGGCCTACGCGACCACCTTCGCGATGAAGGCGGCCAGGTTGTCCCGCGTGCGAGCCACCCGCTCCTGCACCGTCAGGGTCTCCCCGAAGTCGCCCCCCGCCGTCTGCTTCCTGCCTCGTGTATAGAGGGAACAGGCCAGGTCGGAGCAGAAATACTGGCCCACGGTGTTGCCCAGTCGCCCCGCCTCCCCGGTGCGCCGCGCGCTCATCAGTGCCACCCCGCCCCCGGGGCGGATGGTCAGGCACAACGAGCACATGCTGCGCGAGGCGAAGCCCCGCGCCGTCCCCTGGACCGCCCGCAACGCGATCCCCACCAGGTGGCCGTCCTCGCGCTCGGCCACCACGTAGCCGCGGTCGGGTGCCCCGGGATCGCGCCAGCCGAGGAAGTCGAGGTCCTGCCATGGTTGCTCGGCGAGACCCGCCGGCAGGCCCAGCCGCTTGGCCTCGCCTTTGGAACAGTTCACGAACGAACTGCGGATATCGCTCTCTGCCATCGGTCTCATGTCCCGCACGCTATGCCATCCTAATATAATTAGGCAAAACATTAATTTGCTTAGTGGAGGTCGTCATGGCACGCGCGGGCATCACCGCCGAACGGCTCACCCGCGCGGCGGCCGAGGTGGCCGATGAGCTCGGCTTCGACCACGTGACCGGCTCGGCGGTGGCGCGCCGCCTCGGCGTGAAGGAGCCCAGCCTGTACGCCCACATCCGCAACGCCCGCGAGCTGAAGGTACGGGTGGCGCTGCTGGCCCTGCAGGAGATGGCCGACCAGACCGCCGCCGCGATCGCCGGCCGCGCCGGCAAGGACGCCCTGACCGCCTTGGCCGGCGTCTACCGCGACTACGCCCGAACCCACCCCGGCCGCTACGCCGCCTCCCGTCACGAACTCGATCCCGAAACCGCCGCCGGCAGCGCCGGCCCTCGCCACACCGAGATGCTGCGCGCTCTGCTGCGCGGCTACGACCTGCCCGAACCCTGCCAGACCGACGCCGTACGCTTCCTCGGCGGCGCCATCCACGGATACGTCAGTTTGGAAGCGGCCGGCTCCTTCAGCCACACCCCGCGCGACACCGACGCCTCCTGGGCCTGGACGCTCGACACCCTCGACCTCGCCCTGCGAGCCCGCTCCGCCACCCCGCCTGACAGCCGCCCCCGACCGTAAGCGCTCACCGGCCCGGATGTAGGAGTGCGGCGCGGGCGGTGCAGCGGAGGTTTCGCGTGACTCTTCAGCGCGCGGGATAAATGGCGTGTATATCCGGCATATAGCTGGGCGAGCAAGTATCCATCGCAGCTCCACAACGACACCGCCCGTCGGCCGGCGCCGGTCATACGGCGCCGGCACGCCACGGGCCATGACGAGAGGAAAACCGTGGGAACACAGGTACTCGCCCTGCAGAGGTTGGGAATCGAGCCGGAGGCTGGCATCAAGAACGCGTCGCTCCAGGATCACATCAGCGGTATCGAGACGCGATTGGGCAGTTGCACCAGCGGCGGAAGCTCTGCCGCATGTTGTGACCGGTCGTACTTCGCAGCGGAGGGCGACGACGGCCAGCGGTACGGCGCCAACGTCACAACGCTGGCCCTGTAGCACGCCGCTCCTTTCGCCGGCACGGACATGACATCGTCCCTTCACGATGATCATCCGCCGTCGAGCCCGCCGCGCGTGACGGGACGACCGTAGGCGTGTGACGGCCTTCGCGTTCGGGTGTTGCGGGAGTCGCGTGCTTCCCGCTCCCGAACGCGAAGGCCGTTCATAGGTCTCTTCTCTTCACGTCGACATATCCAGTTTTCCGTCACAGGAGAGTGCAGATGAATCGTCAGGTCGCCCCTCCACCAGAGTTTTCCTCCCCGAACATGTTCACCATCTCCCCGGACTACCGGGACATCGTCTCCGATATTCTCGGAGACAGCTGGACCATTTTCAGGGAAAATTCCTGGTATTCGTGTTACGGGCCGCGCACCAGAACGGTCGAGCAGGGCTGGAAGATCCACGTCTCCAGCATCCCGCCACACGCCGAAGACGTCCTGAGGAGAGTGAGCCGCTACTGCGGGGACCACGACGTCGCGTTCAAGTTCGCCCTGGATCCGACCATTCTCGGCCTCATGAACGGCAAAATGTGGCCGCGTGGCGGCGCAGGAAAGTTCATCACGATCTACCCCGTCGACGAGGCACATTTCAAGCAGGTGCTCAAAGACCTCCATCCGGAGCTCCAGGAATTCAGAGGGCCGTACGTCCTGTCCGACCGTCGATATCGCGACAGCAGATGTCTCTACTACCGTTACGGCGGCATCAAGTCCACCAAGAAGACCGGCGTCGGCGGCGTCGAGGTGGCAGTGATCCGAACGCCGGACGGTGCCGACTACGTCGACGAGCGCAATCCGTACTACGTCGCGCCTCCGTGGGTGAGCGATCCGTTCGGGCAGGACGACTCCTTGGATGCTCCACCGCAGGAGATCCACCTGCGGGCGGGGCGATACAGGGTCACTCACGCGATGGCGCAGACATCACGAGGCGGTGCCTATCTCGCCGACGACACGCTCACAGGCGAACGCGTCGTCATCAAGGAGGCGCGTCCGGGCACGAACTGGATCGACGGGATCGGCGATGCCGTCGAGCAGCTGCGCAGAGAGGCGCACATTCTGCAGGAGCTGGACGGCAGCAAGGTGACGCCGCGCTACATCGACTCGTTCCACGAGTGGGAGAACTTCTTTCTCGTGCAGGAATTTGTCACGGGGCGCCCGCTCTCCACTCTCGGCCGATGGCACCAACCGCCACACTTCCTGCGCGACGTCGAGCAGCACAGAGGCGACTTTCTCCTCCGGAGCGCGCGGCTGTGGCGAGCCGCCTTGGAGGCGATGGAGCGCATTCACAGCCTCGGTTATGTCGTCGGGGACGTGTCGCCGAGCAACATCATCGTCGTCGACGAGGAACTCGACTCTGTCCGGTTCATCGACCTCGAGGGTGCCACGCAGATCGGCCGGCCTTCTTCCGCGATGAGGACGCCGGGATTCGCCAGCAAGGACGACCAGAAGGGCGATCCGGCCAATGTCGCGGACGACTACTACGGGCTGGCAGCCGCACTTCTGTCCCGGATCATCAGCACGAGCCAGCTCGTCACCTGGTCGGAGAGCACGTACGAGCGGCTGATCGGCTCCGCCGCGCTGCGCCTGGGCATTCACGCGCAGGTCAAGCCCTTGATCGACATCGTCGCCGGACGTGACCGCCCCGACCCGGCCAAGATCGAACGACTTCGTGTCTCACTGCTGGAGCCCAAGCTCTCGATCGACGACAGGGACGGCTCCAGCAGGGCCCAGCAGCTCGACCTGCGTGAGTTCCGGGACCGGCTTCAGGACGGCATCCTCAAGTCCCTGCGCTACCCGGAGAGAGCGAACATACCGGTCTCCCCCGCGGCCAAGCAGGTGTTCGAGACCAATCGGTACTGCGTCGCCTACGGTGCGGCGGGCATCCTCCGAGCGCTGCCCGCGGAGCCGGGGGGTGAGCTCGCTGACTGGCTCGGCCGGCAGGACCTCGAAGCACAGGTCCTCTCTTCGGGGCTCTACACCGGGACGGCCGGCATCGCCTGGACCTTCCTCGACCTCGAGCGCCTCGGCGACGCGAAGGAGCTGATGGAGCTCGTACGAAGCCGTTCCACGGAGGTGGGCGGCGACGTGAGCCTCGGCTCCGGAGCGGCCGGAACCGGGCTCACCTGTCTGCACTTCTATGAGCGCACCGGAGATGAGCGCTACCTCGACCATGCCCGGCAGATGGCGGAGCTGGCCGAACGCGGGCTGCGGAGCCAGACGGTCGACAATGTGATTCCCGGATTCACCGGTGGCGCCCCGGGTATCGCGCTCTTCCTGCTCTACCTGAGCATCGTCGACGGCGATCAGCGTCACGCGGAGATCGGACGGGAAGGGTTGGCGAAGGTCCTTCCTCACACCGTGTCGATCCGGGACGACGACGGCCTCCAGGCACTGATGGACCCCGCGAGCACCGGTTCCCCCCGGATGGGACCCTACTGGGAGTCCGGCTCAGCCGGCCTCGGGACCGCGTGTCTACGATACGGGGTGGCCCTGGACGACCAGGAGATGCTCGATCAGGCGAGAGCGCTGGCCCACGGTTGTGCGAACCGGTGGGTGCTCTGGCCCACCCTCGCATCGGGCCTGGCCGGGCTCGGCATGTATCTTCTCGACTGCGCCGAATTCCTGCCGGAGGAGAAAAGCCTCTGGCACGGAGCCGCCGAGAAGGCCGCCGGCGTACTGACGCTGTACCGCGTCGAGTACGACGGGCTGCTTCACATGCCCGGCGAGAATCTGCGGACGGTCAGCTCCGACCTCTTCACCGGATCCGCCGGAGCGCTGCTCTTCATCACACGACTGCTGGACGGAGGTGGAAACCGCAATTTCCTCCCCGACTACCTGATCGCCAGGGGGAAGTGACATGAAGGCGATCACCGAAGCGGCCCATGTCGAGCGCATCGTCCTCCCGAACGGACTACGGGTCGTCCTCGACCGGCACGATAGGCTCGGCGCCGCAGCGATCACCATGGTGTACGGTGTCGGCGCCGCGTGGGACGGGCCCGACCAGAACGGTCTCGCCCACCTGGTGGAGCACCTGATGTTCCAGGGATCCGCGAACTTCGGCCCGCTGTCGCACTTCAACACCGTCCTGGGGCTGGGCGGGCGCGTGAACGGGCAGACCCACCTCGACTTCACGGAGTACTACCAGGAAATCCCCGCCCACAGCGTCCGGCAGATCCTCACCATGGAAGCCGACCGTATGAAGGGGTTCACGGTCTCGCAGGATTCCTTCCGGACGGAGCGCGACGTCGTCAAAGAGGAAGTGCGGACCGGCCAGAGCCACCCCTTCCGGCACCTGCCCTGGAGATGGCTCGCCCCTCTGCTGTTCGACGACATGGCCGCCGCGTACGAACCGGCAGGACTTCTCGAGGACATCGACGCGCTGACGCTGCGGCAAGCCGAGAGATTCTTCGCCGAGCATTACACGCCCGCAAACGCCATTCTCACCCTTTCGGGAGAGCTGGACGACCACCTTCCCGACACGATCGAACGCCTTTTCGGCGAGATTCCCCCGGGGACAGAGCCGACAGCGCGGCCGATCGAGATCGACCCGAACGCCTGTGGGCATCACCGTCTCTTCGAGCCGTCCGTACCCCTGCCCGCCTGCGCCGTGGCGCGAAGGGCCGCCACCCGCACCGGCCCAGACCTCGACGGCGCGTTCCAGGTGCTCGCGGCCGTGCTGCAACTGAGTGCGAACAACCGCTGGAGATCGAGCCCAGACGTCGACACCCGCCTCCAGATCTCACTCGGCATGTACGGTCAGGAGTCGTACTGCCTTTCTCCTCCGATGCTCGCCGCTTACGGCATCGGTCCCGGCATCCACGCCTGCCGGGTGGCGGAGCTGCTACAGCAGGAGCTGGAGAACGTCGCCGCCGGTGGGGTGCCCGCCGGCACGCTGGAGACGTTGCGCACGCACGAGCGGATCATCCTGCATCAGGCGCTGGACTCCCCGCTCACGCGGTCCCGGCGGCTCGCCCGTGCGGAGTTCCTGCACGATGACGCGACCACCGCGCTGGCGGCAAGCGACATCCAGCGATCACTGACAGCCGGCGACCTGGCCGAGGCGGCGACGCTTCTCCTGAGCCAGCCGGAGCTGTCGATCGAACTCGTCAACGAGGGGCAGCATTGACAACGGACGAGATCGTCCACCCCCGGTCAAGAACCGTGGAGCTGGACAATGGCTTGACCGTCACCGCCGTGCACCGGGATCGGTTCCCGCTGGCATTGCTACACCTGTCCATCCCCGTGTGGGGTTCGGACCTGGCCGCCGGCTCCATCGCCTCGGCCGCGATGTTCGACGACGACCTTCTCGAGCGAACGAGGTTCCATCTCTCCGGGGCCTGCGCCAGCGACGCGCTGACCATCGAGGGAGTAGGGCTCCCAGACGATCTCGACATCGGCCTGACGGCCATGAGCGAGACGTTGGCGGATCCCCGCTGCGACGAGGAAGCCGTACGACGGGCCGGCCAGGAGCTGGCCCGAGGCCTCCAGCTCGGCAACGGCGTGCCCGGTCGTGTCGCATGGCAGGAACTGCTCGCCCAGATGTACGGGGATCACCCGCTGGCCGTGCTGTCTCCAGAGGTGGACGCCGTGTGCAAGGTGACGGGAGAGGACGTACGGCTTTTCCAGCGCGACCATGTCCTGGCCGGCGGAGCCGTCCTGGTGGTCTCCAGCCCGCGGCCGCTGGATGAGATGCTCGAGGTCGCCGACCTGGCCTTCTCCGGCCTGCCGAGGAAACAGGTGCGACCGCCGGGCGCGGCCGAGCCTCCTGCCCGGGGAACGACACGTGTGGTCCACAGCGCGGGAGCGGCTCAGACCGCCCTGATCGTCGGGCTGCCCAGCGTGAGTCGCGGCGATCCACGGTTCCCCGCGGCGGCCCTCGCCAATCTGGTCATAGGCGGGTACTTCTCCTCGCGGCTGACACACCGGCTACGTCAGGAAAAGGGGTATGCGTACTGGGTCAAGTCAACCCTGACCGCCGACCCTCTCGGCCCCGCTCTCGCCATCGCCACCAACGTCCGGCCCTCGGTGGCCGGCGCGGCCTTGGACATCATCAGGGATGATCTGGCGCAACTCGCCCGCACCGGCCCCTCCCCGGACGAACTCGATCACGCAAAGCGACACCTCCTGGGCGGGATGCGGCTGGAGACGGCGGGGCAGGCCGGTTTCACCGAACTCGTCTTCCAACTCGCGCGCAACGGGCTGCCACCGGAGTGGCCCCGAAGGCACTTCGCCGAGGTGTCCAAGGTGACCCCCGCGGACGTGCGCGACTTCGCGAGGGAGTTCCTCCGGCCTGACGCCGCCACCGCTGTCCTCGTCGGTGACAAGCATGACCTCAAGGCATAGATGACCTCGCGATCGAGGCGCCGCCGCCGGCGCGTCGCGTTCTTTCGCCCGTATCGCGGCCGGATCGCGGTGCACGCCATATTGATCCTTGTCCAATCCGTCCTGACCGTGGTCCCCGCTTTTCTCGGCCAGCAGATCATCGACGAGGGGATAGCGCGCCGCGACCTCGACGCGGTGTGGCTCTTCGGAGGAGCCCTGGCCGTGTCGGGAGTCGCGCTGGCGGCCGCTCTCGTGATCGAACGCCGGTTCGCCACACGTCTCGGCGAGGACATGATCCTCGATCTCCGGACGGATATGTACGCGCACCTGCTGAGGCAGGCGCCGGGCTTCTTTAAGGCGGCCAGGACCGGGGCGATCGTGTCCCGTCTGGACGGAGACGTGGCCGGTGTGCAGCGGATCGTCACGGTGTCCATGCCGCTGGTCGCCAACGCGACGGTCATGATCGTGGTCTCCTTCTGCGCCATCCTTCTGCTGGAATGGCGCATGGCTCTCGGTGTCGTCGTCCTCGCTCCCGCGGCATACGCGTTGTCCGCGTGGATGGGGCGCGTCCTCGAGACCGTGAGCCGCCGGCAACTGGAGGCGAAAGCGGACCTGAACTCGCTGGTGACGGAGCGATGCACCCCCGGGGGCATCGACCTCGTCCATCTGTATGGCGACACCCGCCACGAGATCGGACTCTTTCTCGACCAGGCACATCGCAATCGCTCCCTCGCCGTCAGGAAAGCCACCCTTTCTGCGGCGCTGAGCTCTTCACTGAACATCCTCATGACCACCGCGACAGCTGCTGTCAACATCGCTGCGGGATATTGGGTCATCAAGGAGGACATGAGCCTGGGCACCATGGTCACGCTCCTGACCCTTCTGGCACGCCTGTACGGACATCTCACGATCCTGCCGAGCGTCAAGGCCGACCTCGTGACCGGCTGGGTGAGCTTCTCGCGGGTCCAGGAAGTCCTGGACTTCCCGCCCTTGGTGAGGGAGAAGAGCGATGCCGTCCCCCTGCCCGGGAGGCACGCCCGCGGGATGTCCGTGACCATCTCCGGTCTCTCGTTCGACTATCCGTCCGCGGACACGACCGTCCTGAGATCCCTGGCCGGGGACCTCACAGGAGAGGAACGCCGGACACTCCGGAATCTCGACATCAGCATCCCCTCGGGCACAACGGTGGGAATCGTCGGGTCCACCGGCTCGGGCAAGAGCACGCTGGCCCGGCTGATCAGCCGAGCCTGGGATCCCACCACGGGAAGCATCGCGATCAACGGAGTGGACCTGCGTAACCTTCGGCTCGGCGACCTGCGGGCCGCCGTCGGAGTGGTCTCTCAGGAGAGTCACCTCTTCAATGACACGATCCGCGCCAACCTGCTGATGGCGCGTCCGGATGCGACAGACGACCAGCTGGCGCAGGCCTGCCGAACCGCGCAGATCTGGCCGCTGATCGAATCCCTGCCCCACGCCCTCGACACGGTCGTCGGAGCCGGCGGCGCCAGGCTGTCGGGAGGAGAACGTCAGCGCTTGTCGCTCGCCAGGTTGCTGCTCACGGATCCCGGCGTCGTCATCCTCGACGAGGCGACATCCCACCTGGACACGGTCACGGAGATGCGGGTGCACGACGCCTTGGAGCCCTTCCTCCGGGGGAGGACATGCTTCGTCATCGCCCACCGCCTGGCCACGGTCCGCGATGCGGACCTGATCCTCGTCATGCATGAGGGCCGCATCCTGGAAGCGGGTCGGCACGAGAATCTGATGAGGTACGACGGCGCGTACAGAAGGATGGCGACCACCCTTCCCGCCCGCCACAGTCGACCGGCGTCGGCGGAAACCGGCGACCAGGCGCTGTAGGCGCACCCAACACTTCGCTCAACAAGAAGATCCAGCCGGGCGAGCCGGCAGTGATCGCGCAGGAGGGACTTCGGGTCTTCCCGATCTACCAGACCTGCGGCGGGGAGGTGACCTACTATCACCTGCGCCCGCGTGCTCGCCGAGCTCGGCGACGACCGCGCCCGCTTCGCCGACGCCCGCGCGCTGAAGGCCTACGCCGGCGCAGCCCCGATCACCCGTGCCTCGGGCAAGAACCTGGTCGTTCATCATCGCAAGGTGAAGAACCAGCGCCTGGCCGCCGCCGGCTACGTCTGGGCCTTCGCCTCCCTACGAGTACCAGGCCCCAGAGCCCACTACGACCGGCGACGCACCGAGGGAGATCGCCACTCCAGCGCGCTCCGCAACACCTTCAACCGCCTGCTCGGCTGCCTTCACCACCGTCTGCAAGAAGGCATGACCTACAACGAGCACGTCGCCTTCCCACCGCGATGAAAGCTACGGCTTGACAACTTAGGCAGATCGGATGTCTGCGGCACCCGCTTTAGGGGAGCTCTCTGCGGTGCGGGTGCTTAATTCTGGATGACAGCAGCTGGGAGCTTCGGTCGGGAGTCTCGCGGCTGGCGAAATGAGGCAGGCCAGCAGAGGTGAGCGTCGGCTCGCCGGCCACGGGAAGATTGCCCAGTCTTGATCACTTAGCGGTGTCCGCGCTGAGCGGGGTCGAGAAGAATTTCGGCCAGTGTCCGAGCCAGCCAGTCCTGGCAGTCGCGCACGCTCCAACCGCAAATCTCGGTGAATCGCTCGAACAGTTCGATCGACGTCAAGACATAGATCTGATCGGCGGCCCGCTCGATGCTCAGCCCAGTGCGCAGCGCGCCGACCGCCGCCAGGTGCTCGGCCGGTCCCAGGCTGCCGGCCAATCGTTGCTGCTCGGCGCTTGCCAGCAGATCAGTCAATCCGGCATCGGTGGGCGTGGCCGCTGCGGCGGCACGAAGAACGCGATGCACCGGTCCGATCCGTTGGAAGATCGTCATAGCCATTTCCGCGAACCTGGCCAGTTTCTGCACCGGATCAGGCTCAGTGATGATCGCTTGCACTTGCGGTCGTGCGCTCTGCGGGATGGGTTGCCCATCGCCGGCCAAGCTGACGTCGTAGACGAGCTTAGCCAGACCTGGCTTGCCCCCTGGGCACGACGAATACAGCGTCTGTACGACGACGCCTGCGGCCTGCGCCACGTCGGCCATAGTCGTGGCGGCATAGCCGCGCTCGAGCATGAGTGCCCGGGCGGCCTCGGCGATCCGCAGCCGGGTCACCTCGGCGTTCTCGCGCCGCAGGTGGCTGACGTATCGACGCTTTGGCTTGTCGTTCATCGGGACCATGGTGCCAGACAATTGACTAGATTACGTTCAAATGAAAAGGTTCCTATCTAGCCAAATCGTGAGACTCAACACCGGAAGTAGGCGAGCATGCCCCCCTTGCCACTGGTGATCATTCGGACGGCGGCCGCGTTATTGCTCGGCTTGTTTGCCGGAGGTGTCGTCTTCACCGTCCTCGCTCCGTCGCTGCGCTCGCTGCCCGGACCCGCCTACGTGCGGTACTGGCAGGCGCTCAATAGTGATTACGGCCGCGCCATGCCGGTGATCCTGCTCACCTGCGTCGCGCTACTCCTGACAACGTGCGTCATGTCCTACCAGCGTGGTTGGCTCGCCTTCGGGCTCAGCGTCGCCAGCCTGCTGCTGCTGGCGGCCACGATCGTGCTCACCATTACCCAACTGGAGCCGCTCAACCAGCTCGCTACCTCCTGGAACGCTGATCAGCCGCCAGCCGACTGGGCGGACATCCGCCAACGCTGGTGGACGCTGCACACGGTGCGGACCGCGATGGCGGTGCTGGCCTTCGCCGCAGTTCTGATCGCCCAGGCCGTCGACCGTCAGGGCAGCGAGACGCTCCACGGCGCAGATCCGGCCCGACAGCCCGCGCGAGTCTCCCAGTGAGCCTGAGGCACGTTGACGCATCGCTGCCTTATTGGCGTTGGCCATCGTCCTCATTACCCGCGCCCGGAAAATGATCCTTCCGCTCATTATTCGGGGGTATCACTCTAAGGGCTCTGCCAAGATTCCTGAAGTGACAACCTCCGCACTCGCCGAGTAGGTAGATGCTTCAGGGAGCCCGATCACTTAAGTGAACTCCTCCACGGACCGCTATCGTCTCATCAGTCCGGCTGATCGTTAGCTTGACGGGCAACGAAGGTTGGCTCAGTGACCCTGGTGCAAATGCCCTACGCGCACTGGAGCCATCCGGCCCTACCGGGTCGTGGTTGCTGCCATGCAGAATCCGAGACGTGCTGCCGAGAAACTGGCATGATCAGGACTATGTCACTCGTTACTGCGCTCTTCCTGTTTTCAGTGGAAGATCTCTGGGTCGAGGAGTCCCTGGTCGGGTTGGGCAGTTCGATCGAGTTCCAGGGGTACACCTGCACTGTCACTCTGCCTGACGGTCCCGTCAACATGGGCGATCACCAGTTCGGCGTGTTGGGCGGGTACGTCGAAGATCTCAATGGTCATAGGATCAAAACGGCCTTCAAATACTTACCCGTCTACGTTGAGATTCCGAGTGATTTGAAGGCGGATCAGTTCTCTGCGGGAGAACGGGATCTCCTAGAGGAAACGAGAAAACGCGCGGAAGAGTTGTACAGAACTGGCGCGCAGGTGGCCAGCGAACTGGTCACGCAGTACATCCGTTGGATCCGAATATTGAGTGGTCAAAGCCTATTGGGGCCGAGCAGTATCAAACTCGAAAACATGCGGGCCGCTCTCTTCGATAGTAACGGGGAGCACATCCCGCTAGGCTTTGCTACCATCGGGCGTGCGCGCGAGTGCAGAGCTGCGAGCGGTGACGCTCGCCAACCATGATGCTGCCCTCCTGACAGCCGTGGATGAAACTGAACCACCTCTGGCCGAGGCGCTGCTCGCCGACGCGGAGTACTGGGCCACAGGTGCGATTCACCCCGACCTGCGCATGGGGGTTCTCCTAGCGGCGCTAGCTTGTGAGGTGAAGGTTAAAGAAACGATCGCCAAGGTAGCTCAGCCATCACAGCTTGGTCTGGTCGATGTAATTACCAAACATCACCAGCAGGTACACCTTCCTGTAGTTCTGAGATTCCATATAGTCATGGACGCGATTTGTGGACGTTCGCTGCAGAAAGAGAACTCAACCTTATATAAGGCTGTCGAGAACCTATTCGTCGCGCGCAATAAAGTCGCCCACATTGGCCACAAAACGTTGGGTCCTGGCGAAGATTTGCGAGCGCATGTGAAGACAGCGCAGGACGCCTTCGCATGGCTTAACTCCGTCGTTGCTGAACACGCATTCATCAGCCCCGAGGCTAAGGGATAATCTTGTTGTGTGCGTGACTATTGGCGGCGTGATCGAGGCACCTATCGTGCACGATAGTGAACCGATTTGTATGTAAGGACGCCTCTGCAATGGCACTTTAAGTGGAGAGGGCTTGCCTGGCGGTGTGGCCGGCAGCATGAAGAACGTATTGGGGTTACGTCCTCGCGCCGTTTGTGCTCCTATGGAAAGGCAGGGAGGTGGAAGTGAGAGAAACGTGGAATGTGCCGGACGACTTCTGGTTACTCCAGCGACAGATCCGCTTGCTCCGAACTCTGTACATGACGATCGAAGGTGAGCCGGAGCAGAAGGGGGCCAGAGGTCACCGCTCAGCTGCTGCCTTCCAGCAGCAGGTTGTCGACCACATGGTCGCTGCCAAGCGGCGACCCTTCACGGGGCCGGTTGCGCTGGACCTGCATTTCGAGACCACGCGTAAGAATCCGCCGGCGATTCACCGTCTCGCCAAGAACGTTCTTGATCTTCTCGGCCGCGCCAACTCCCCCGTTCTTCCCCGCCGGCGTAGCGTGCTCTACCGGGACGACCGGCAGGTCAAATACCTGTACGTGCATCTGGATCAGGCGTGGAACCGTGAGGAGTCGCGGGCTGAGCTGACGGGGCCGTCAGACCTTCCCGATCCGTGGGCCGCTGTCGCGCCCCGGCTCGGAGAGGTAGGTGAGTTGGTGTCTACGACCGTGCCGTCCAGGCGGTCAGCCGGCGCTTCACACGCCGGTGGTGGGCGCGCCGGGCGGACGAGACTTGTCACGCGGCCGGGCCGCGATGTCGTCGCCGACCTGACGATGGCCAACCGGCTCCGGTTCACCGATGACGAGGATGATGAGTCCAGCCCGTTTGAAGCGCCGGACCTCCCTGACGACTACGACGACTGGGATGATCGCGGACGTCATGATAATGACGCCGAGTTATGGGAGTACATCGAACAGTCGGGGCGGTTCTACTGGCTGATGCGGTTTCAGAGAGCTGTTCTCGCGCAGATCCATTCGGGCTTGTTCAGCGGGTTATGCATGTACTTCGACGGCATCTCTCAGTCAATACCGCCGCACAGTCCCGAGCCGTATCGCAGTCAATTCAGCGACCTTCTTCGCGATAGCCGAACGATGAGCCGCCAGCAGCTCTTGGCGCACCCGTTGACGTTGAAGTTGCCAGGGCTGCCGCGTACCAGCCGCGAAGGTGAGACGTTCAAGCTGGCTCTCCGTGACCGCACGGAGAATTTCAGGACGCGATATCCGATGTTCCGCTTCCTCACTGTTCCCGTAAAGATAACCTTCCTAGCCTCGATGATTCACGGGTTTGGGTGGCTTCGCCCAGCGTGACGGCTGGATGATTTGTGGATCTTCAATTGGGTTTCTGGGCAGCGGGGTGGGTCGGCGGTCACGCTGGTGGTGCCGGGTCCACGGGCCGGTGGTGTCTTGCCGGTCGGGTGTCAGGGGCGGGGCTGGTGCTCAGGTAGGAGCGGGCAGCGCCAGGACGGATGCGATGGCGCGTCGCAGGTGGTGGGCCCAGGGCCAGGTGCAGGGGATCTTGATGGTGCGTCGCCGTTGGCCACGGACCAGGCGGGCGCTGGTGTGCAGCAGTGTGTAGCGCAGCGTCGGCGGTTCGGCGATGGCCAGCTCGGCCTCGCAGCACAGCAGGCGGAACCAGGACAGCAGGTCGCAGCCGATCGCGGCGGCGATGATCCAGGCCTGGTTGATGGCCAGCGACCAGGACGGCAGGGCGGCCAGTCCGGTGTTCTTGCCGCACCGGATGAAGTCCTCCACCCGGGCGTGGACGCGGTGGCGCGCCTCGCCCTGCTGCAGCGGCAGGGCGGTGGCGGGGGTGTTGGTGGCGATCAGCTGGTAGCGCCAGCCGCGCGCTTTCTCGAAGTCGGTCAGCTTGGCGCCCGGGGCGGGTTTCTCCCGGCGGACCAGGATGCGCATGCCCGCCGGCCAGGTGGCCAGCTTGTCACCGCCGGTCGAGTGCCGTAGCAGGCCGGTGAGTTCGGCGGTGCCCGCCTTGTCCAGAGGGCGGGCCTGGCCTGTGTCGTCCAGCACGCACGACCACGCGTCGGCGGGCAGCGCGGCTATCGCGGCGCGGGCCCGCTGGTCGAGGTCGAAGCCGACCGAGTAGTGGGCCCGGCGGCTGCGCGTGTTCAGCGTGGTGATGAACTGCAGCAGCTCGATCGTGGCGCCGGCCCCGTCGCAGGTGATGAGGATCCGCCGGCGATGCTTCGGCGGGATCTGTGCGATCGCGGCGGCCAGCACCTCGAGGTGATCGGTGATGGTGTTGGCGCCCGCGTTGCCCGGACGCAGCTTGATGGCCAGGCACTCGCCGGTGTTGTCGCACCACGCGGTCAGCGGGAACAGCCCGTAGCTGCCCTTGAACGTCCCCGCCGCCGCCTCTTTGTCGCTGTGACAGACCTGGATCGTGGCATCCAGCCGGATCACGACCCAGTCGCCGAGGTCGCCGTAGCAGGTCCGCGAGGCCGGCACGCCACCGTGCCGGGCAGCGATCAACTCCCACACTCGCCGCCGGGCCTTCGCACGAGCAGCGGCGATCTTGTCGAGCTGCCGGGCGGTCACCTCCTCCAACGCCCGCCATGCCGTCGACGCCGAGGCCACCGGCCCGAATAACTCGCCCTGATCGCGCAGGGTACGGATGTGCCGGATCGCTGTCCCGCCATCAGCGATCATCACACTCAGATCGGACAGCACCTGGCCCCGGTCATGCACCACCTGCCGGCCCCGTACCCGCAACGCCGCCGACAGCTCGCTGGTCAGGCCGGACTTGAACGCCAGCATCCGCAGCCCCGCCGTACCGACGTGAGAGACCACGCCGTGACCGCCGACCGTGACCGCCAGCCCTTGCATCCACTTCGGGATAGTCTGCACGCGAAGAGTGCTCCTCGCTCTGGAAGGTTGTTGATCTCGACAATCCGTAATCTTCCAGATCAGGAGCACTCTTTGCTGTTCAACCGATCATCCGGTCTGAACTCTCACCAGCAGCCGTGAATCGCCGAGGCTAGTTGTTCCGCCGGAACAGGGCAAGGACCTCGACAACATCGCGCTGACGGCGTTGCCGATCGCGCATGAGGTGCTGAGGCCGCACATCGAGCCGCATCTGCTGGCGCCTCAGCCTCCCGGTGAAAAACCTGAACCGTGGCTGGCGGAAGCCCTGCACCGGTTGAGGTCGCTCAACGCGAACAGCGTCGCCGCCTACCAGGTGATTGGACTTCCACGGACGCCGCAGGACCCGCCTGAAGGTGTCCTTCGTCTTGCGCTCGGCCCTGTGTCGTACAGCAGTTGGTGGGACCAGGCGGCCAGCTACGTGGACAAACGGATCGCTGCTGCCGACGACGTGACGGACTGGGATATGCGCCGCTGGTAGCTCCTGCTGATGGGCGCGGCCATGCGGCAATGAGCTCTGCCTCGCACGTCATCAAGACGCCTCGCATCCAGAATCATGCTGCGTTGTTGGGAAGGCATTGGGAAGGATCAGCCGGAGACGATCAGAGACGGCCAGACACATGAAGAAGCCCTTGACTCGCGTTTCCGCTGGTCAAGGGCGCTCTGCCGCTGATTGGATCTAGTGCCCCCGGCAGGGTTCGAACCTGCGGCACCCGCTTTAGGAGAGCTCCAGTCGTTTCGGAAGCGGTACCGCCTGGCCGGGTGCGCCGCCAGGAAATCCGGCACTGCTTCCCACCGCGGGTGTGCCCGGCGGTGAAGTCCCGCATCGATCCCGTTAGTCCGTCGCCCGTTCTTCATCTATGCGTTGCAATACACCTCGAAACCGGCATTCGCGATCTCGCGGAGATAGACCTCGGTACTGGCCAGGAGTTCCATCTGCTTACGGCTGGCTCTGGTCTGGCTCATGCCTGGCTGCGCGATGGCGATGGTGAGGTGCGGCTTACGAGTCCTGGCTGCGTCCCGCAAGCGGACGAGTCTTTCGGAGGTGCCGGCCTCGATGCCGCTATGACCGTATTTCCTCTGCCTGTTCCGGGCGCGGTTGATCAGGGTGTTCAGCATGGCGGTCATGTCGCGGCGATAGGCGGCTGACTTGTTGGCCTGGCCGCACACTTCGTAGAGATCTTCTACCCGTGCGCCTGCCTGCGGCTCCGATGAGTACTTGCAGTGCACGAGCAGGATGTGCAGCTCGCGCTCCGTCTCGCGGAGAGCGACGATGTCGGCGACCTCGCCGGAGCCGTCGTCATCGACGACCACGTCCCAGGGGCCACGCGCCAGGACCACTTGGATCATCCGTGCTTGGATGGAGTCGGCGTCGCGGGTGCGTCCCTGCGACTCCTTGGTGATGTCGATGCCCGTCCAGTCCGGTACTTGAAGCCGGGCGGAATCGAAGGGTGGGATGTCGCGTACGGGATGCAGGAGGCGGGCGGGCGCGCAGACAAGGGTGTCGTTCTCGAAGAGGACCTGGAGCACATTGTCGCGGCGTGCGAAGAACTCGGTGGCGGAGAGGTCACGGCGGGACGTGGAGATCGTCACTTCACCGTCGCCCGCGGCTCTGACCCGCATCAGGCCGTCTTCGATGAAGATGGCGTAGGGCACCTGCCAAGCAGGCGTGCGGATGATGAAGTGGACGGCTTCGTCTGGGATGTGGGGTGTCACCTCTAGCTCGGCTTCCAGGAAGGAATAGGAGACGCCGCCGTAGGAGAGCTGGACGGAGTCCTCATTACGGGCCAGGAGGGCCAGCGGCCACTCCACAGCCAGGACGGTCAGCTCCGGCCAGTCCTCGAGGTCCTCGGGCTGGATGAAGTTGTCCATGACATGGGCGATGTTGATGCTGTCGTCGAGCAGCTTGAGCCCCATCTCATCGCACCAGTCGACCCAGTGCTTGAGCGACTCGGCGGTTCGGCGGCTCCAGATCCGGCCCTTGAGCGAGGCTCCGACGCTGGTGCGGACGCCAGCGGCGAACCCTGTCGCGAAGATATTGGTCTGAGCCTTGGTGTGCTTCTCGGCATCGGCGAAGCCCTCCGCGACGTCGGCTCCGACGTGCATGGAGAAGCGCCGGTTACGGTTCCTGACGTCCAGGACGCCGACGTTCGTGGGCACGAGCCGGTCAATGCCGCCCATGACGCGGTAGATCCGCTTGCCGGTGATGCGGTCCGCGGTCTGCCCGCACACGGCCGTGGCCAGGTCCTCGTGGAGGCTGTCGTTGTTGGTGCTGTTGATGTACAGCAGGCCGTGGGCCTCGTCCCAATACATGACGTAAAGGTGGTGGACGACTTCCTCCACAGCGGGAAGCTGGCCCCACTGGACGGGAGCCTGCTCCTGGGTCACGAACCAGAGCACCCGATCTCGTCTGTTGACGGCGATGGGGTAGGTGAGCAGATTCTCCTCGGGGAAGACCTGGTAGACGTTCGTCGGGGTCCAGTCCTGGCAGCCAGTCCTGTACGCCACCGCGCTCATCTTCGGCAGCACCGACTTGATGGACACCTCTTCCGGCCCGGAGCCGAAGGCGGCCTCGAAGTCGCTGACGTCCTCCTGTTCGCCGACGGCCTGCTGGGACAGGTCGCGGACGATGAGATTCCAATCGGCATCCTCCGCATAAAGCTGACGAAGCTGCTCGTCGAACGGTGCGTCGGATCGCGAGGACACCACGGTCGCGTTGCCCACCGTCGCTGAGGACACGCGGGCGAAACGGCCGATGAACTGCAGCGTGATGCCGAGGCTTTTGTGCGTGTCGTGGAGTGCCGCCACCTTGAGCTGCGGCAGGTCGAAACCCTCCCCCAGCATCCCCACGCAGATGATCAAACGGGAGTGGCGTTGATCGAGCGCGTCGAGGGCGGCCTTGGCCTTTCTGCCACTGAGCTTGCTGTGGATGACCATGGGGTTGAGGTCCGGCGCGAGCTCTTCGTACAGGTTCAGCAGCTCGTTGGCCCGATTGATCGAGCTGGTCCGCGCCATGAGGAGGTGATCGCGGCCGTTGTCGAGGTCGGTGCGCAGGCACGACAGGGCGCGTTCGGCGATGTCCCTGTCCGGGGCGTCGAAGCTCAGCACGGAGATGTAGTCGATGCCGGCGAAATATCCCTGAGCCTGCGCTTCGCGCAGCGGGAAGGCGTAAACAACTCGTCCGCCAAGGGGGCGCCCGTCCGACCGGAAGGGGGTGGCGGTGAACTGGACGACGGGCCGGCCGTCGAAGGCGTCGCGGATCTCGCTCCAGGTTCTGGCCGCCACGTGGTGTGCCTCGTCGATGAACAGGTGGCTGAACTCGGCCAGGAAGATGGTCCGGACGTCCTCGGGGAAGCCCGAAAGGGCGGCGGGGGTAGTGACCACCACGTTGCACGCCTGCGCGAAGGAGCGGGCGCTGTCGCCCGACTCGAAGTGGTGCTCCACGCGGCCTACCACAGGGCGTTCGAACGGGCCGGTGACGATGCCCAGTTCAGGTAGGATGCCAAGGGTCTCGAACTTGCTCGCGGTCTGACCGCGCAGCACGTCGGAGGGTACGAGGACCAGCAGGCGCTCCGGGCGCGCGGCTGCGTAGATCGCCACCATCGTGTCAGTCTTGCCCGTGCCGGTGGGCATCACGACCGTTGCCGGATGCTGGCTTCCGGTGGTCCAGTGGGCGAAGACGGCCAGGAGAGCGCCGGTCTGGGGTGCACGCAACCCTCGCGGGCTCTGCGCGTCGAGGCCGGGCAGACGAAAGGCTCCCTCGAGAGATGCCCTTACTCCGGCCGGAGCGTGCGCCGCGGAGGGGCCGCCCCAGGCGAACCGCTCCTTTTTCCGGACGAGGTGCACGTATTCCGGGGCGGGGCTTTTGATGACAGGCCAGCGCTGGTCCTCTGCGGCCGCCCATACTGACTGGTTCTCATTGACAAGACGGGCCTTGCGTGGTGGACAAAGGAGCTGGCGTGCGATGTTCTTGTCAACTTTGATCGAATCGGACCATCGAGAAGGCAACTCGATCGATAGCCCCTCGACGTCAACGTCATGTTCCATGTGTCTCCCGCGAGACGCACCAACGGGCGCATCCCCCTCAGGAGCACCACTTGTTGACCCAGATGATAAGCCCGCACGTGCATGAGCACGACTTGGGGGACTTTTCCAGCTAAATGATCAATGCAGGTTGAGGTTGCATTTGGGGACATATTCCGCGTTAGGGCTCAAATGGGCGTCAAGCTAAGTTCGGCGTAGGACGGCCCAGCTACCCCAGCCCGCCTCAGCCTGCACATCCCCAAGTGCTCAGCCGCCGAGGCCAGCGTCCGTCCCGGGCCGGACAGATACAACGCGAGGGCGTCGGCCTTGAACTCCGGCGGGTACGACTTCATCGCCACGTGGACCTCCTTGTGTCCGGATCTCCATCATCCGGCACTCAAGGTGTCCCCGCCTCGGGGTAGGGCCGAGTTTGTCATCGAGCGCAGTAGTGCTCAACTGAAGTTATGCAGGTTATATTCGCTGCACTCATCGCTATCGCAGGAACCCTTCTAGGTTCACTCACGACCTTCCTCTTCCAGAGATGGACGGTCGCCCGTACCGAGAGCTTCACGCGGACAGAGCGGCTCCGTCAGGAGCGCATGAAAGCTTATAGCGTCTTTGCCGGCGCTGTTCTAGATCTTCGTGTAAAGCAGGGGGCACGTTGGGGAGCCAAGAGACGGGCAGACGCGAGCCCGGAGGCGTACGCGGAGGCCAAGGCGATTCAGAACCAGAGTCGAGCAGCTGCGTGGCAAGCGCTTTGCCTGGTACGCCTGCTCACGGACGATGATGAGGCTCTACGGCTCGCCAGCGCGGCGATGGAACTCGCTGCTGACATCCACACGCTGGTAACCCTCGAGGAACTGGATAAGCGCATGGGCGAGGTTCGGCAGGCTGTCGACAGGTTCATTGACAGGGCCGCATCGCTGGTGCGTTAGGCGGCGGTCCAGTCTGGCGCCGTTCAGCCTGAGGCTGACACCTATGTGAACGTTCATCAGGCGCATGCCGCCGTCGGCTCGCAGCCGGTCAGCGACCCCGCAGGGCTGATTGAGGAGGTCATCGGAAATGTCCTGTCTGAGGTCTCTCCCGACGCCAACAAGTGTCGCGCCGGTGCGGCGTCGAGTGGTGGCGGGATGGCTGTGAACGGCGGCGTCTGGTGTATGGAAGGGTTCGCGGCCACGGGTGAGATCCGCTTGGTCGGCGCTCGGCTGGATGGAGCCTGCGACTGGCGGGCGCGGACTTGCGTAATGAGGATGGGCCTTGCCTGACACTCGACCACGCGTCCATCGGCTCTCTCGATGCTTCGGGCGTGACCGTGGCCGCCGATCGGATCACTCTCGTCGGCGCCACGATCGGCGGTGGCCTTCTCCTGGAGGGCGCGCATCTGGACAACGGCCGCGACGTCTGTCTTCTGGTCGAGAGGTCTCCAAGGGCCACTGCGGCTGCGCTACCTGCGAACCTGCGGTGAGGTGCGCATCCGCAACAGCCGTACCTCCGTCCAGGTCCTGCTCGGCGGCGTCATACTCGACAAGCCGGGCGCCGTTGCGCTGCGCTTCACCCGTAACGAGGTCGGCTCGGACGTGGTGTGTGGCGGCGTGTCGGCCTACAGTGAGGTCCGTTTCGTCGAGAGCCAGATCACGCTCGATTTGGCCTTTGAGGGGCGGTGCTTGCTAATCCCGGTGGCGCCGCACGCGACGCGCGTGGGCTGTAGACGGGCTGACGTACACGGTGCTGGAGCCGCGGTGTTCCGTGCGTGAGCGTGTGCGCTGGCTGTCCGGCGAGGAGTTCCACCCGCAGCCGTATGAACAGCTCGCCGTCTCCTGCATTGCCGAGGGCCAGCACGATGAGGCCCGTGCCGTCCTGTACGCCAAGGAACGACGTCAGCTGTCAGCAGCGTGATCGGCCGCTGCTCGGTCGGGTGTGAGGCTTCTGCGGGACGTCACGGTTGGTGTCGGCTACAAGCTGTGGCGGGCAGCCCACCTGTCCCGTTGCCCTGTTGGCCATCGGCAGTGTCGTCTACTCGGTGTCGCCTCCGCTGAAGCTGGGCGAGTCTCCGCACTAAAGTGCCGTAATCCATGCTTTTGATCTGCTGCTTCCCATTGTCGATGCGGACCAGCAGTCGGCGTTCAACCCAGGGGGAGCGACGCAGTGGCTCTTTTACGGCTGATCGCGGCCGGCTGGGTGCCAGCGACCACCGTTGTCGCCGGCGCGGCCCGCGTACTGGCCCGGTGATGTGAACTTCAAACGAAGGTTACGCACGTATTCGGCATGATCAGGCTGGCTGTGTTCCCCCGTGCCGTGCGGCCGGAAGCGGGTACCGGCGAACGTGGCGGCCTAAAATGTGGTCCGACCTGGGGAAACGCCATCAAGATCATCCCGCGCATGTCCCCTGATCATGGTCTTACGGTTGCATGCGGGCACCGGTGGCTGCCTATCAAGGGTGCAAATCAAAAGACCTGCGGCTGTGAAACCGCAGGTCAGGGGCCTGAAATGCCGATCTAGGTGAGTGCCCCCGGCAGGATTCGAACCTGCGGCACCCGCTTTAGGAGTCAGATGAGCTTAGAGAACGTTCTCCCAGCTCCAAAGGGGTATCCGAGCGTTGATGGGTGACGGTTGCGCACGTATTTGGCACACGCGCCTTGTGGGTCGGGCTGCGCCTCTGCGTAGCGTTGTCTCGGCTCGCTTGATCGGTGGCTCTTTGGAAGCTGCACAGCAACTTATAAGTTGCAGTCGCCGGCAGAGCTTCAGGGCAAAGATTCTTTTGCCGATCGGTCCGCCGGTAACAGTGTCGGTGTGTAGGGTGACTGATACGGACCTGGCGACGTTTCTCCCTCACTTCGGAGATGTGCCCTCATAGGTCGCGATGTCCCTAATTCCCCGCATTGTGCGGGGATGCTCTATTACGCGGGCCATGCCGTACCTGGCGTGGCAAGACCTGAAATATGCGGGTGGCCTCCGTTGCGCCGGAGGCCACCCGTGCTCCCATGCCCATCAGAGTCGCAGGAGGAAGCATGTCCAGGTTAGCGAAGACCGCCCGGCCTGACGAACAGCGGATACAGCAGCTACGCATGATGAACATCCTGTTCGTCGCAGCGCTCGCAGCCCTCTTCTCCGGAGCGCCAACATGGTTGGTCGTCGACAGCTTCGCCGAAGGCGCAGGTAGTTCTCTCGTGCCGCTGGCCGCCGCGTTGGTGGTCGCCCAAGCCAACTTCCTCAAAGCCGTTGACCTGCTCGATCGGATCGTACGATGACTACCGAATCGGTCATCTGGTCTGCCTGGGGGAAAGCAGACAAGAACCAGGCACGCTCTCTCGTCTGCCACATTATCGACACGGCTTCCGTAGCCGAGTTGCTGCTAGGCAGGCTCATCGGGCCGAGGTGTCGGGACGAACTACATGCCGCCTTCGAGCCGCTTGGGAAAGTCGATAGCTGGATCGCGACGCTGTGCGGTCTCCATGACCTCGGCAAACAGAGTCCTACATTTCAGGCCCTCAAGATCGACTTTGCTTTGGCGAGGTTCGATGAACTGGCGGCTGCGGACCTGAGACGGGTTCAGAAGAGGGCAGGACTCGGCCGACGCATCGACACCCCTCATGGCTTGGTGACGGCCATGCACATGAAGGATCTTCTCCTCCGTTGGGGAGCGCCCTTCGCCACAGCCGAGGGGATCGCTGTCGCGCTAGGTGGGCACCACGGGTACTTCCCCGACGGCACTGCGCTGGGACAGGCACAGCGAGAGGTGAACAACCATGGTGGCCCGACCTGGGAACGTTGGCGTGATGAGCTCGTGAGCGAGATCATCACGGTGCGCGGTCTTGAAGTTCTCGGAGAGGACGCTTGGCAGGACGTGCACTTGAGCAGCGCCGCCGCTGTGGGACTTGCCGCTCTGACCACGGTCAGTGACTGGATCGCGTCTGACATCAGGAACTTCCCTCACGCCGAGCTACCGAATCTTCTGCATTACAGCAAGAGAGCGGCCGAGCTCGCATCTGCGGCCGTGGAACGGTTGGAGCTACGCCCTTGGGAACCGCCTACCTCGTTCATCGAGCTGTTTCCCCACGAGCGGCCACGGCCAGTGCAGGCTGTCGTCGAGCGTGTAGTGGCGGGCCGTGATCAAGCGACTTTAGTGATCGTGGAGGCTCCTACAGGAGAAGGTAAGTCCAAGGCTGGAGTTCAAGCCGCTGCGGCTCTGATGCGTGGCCTTGGCCTCCTAGGCACGTACGTTGGCATGCCGACCCAGGCGACCAGCAATCAGATGCTGACTGAGCTGGAGGACCTGCTACACCGACTCGGCCAGGGCCAAGAGGTGAGCGTTCGGCTGGTTCACTCCGCCGCAGTAGACCACCTCAATGAGCGCAGTGCCGAGCCCACCGATGTGGGACGGGACGACGGAGACGACTCCGATATCCAGGCGCAGGAGTGGTTCACGCGGAAGAAGAGCCTGCTCACCCCGGTGGGCGTTGGAACGATCGATCAAGCCTTGAAGGCGGTCATTCGCTCCGGCCACGTCTTCGTACGACTAGCTGCGTTGACCAACAAGGTTGTCGTCATCGACGAAGTCCACGCGTACGACACCTACATGTCGACGCTGCTCGACCGGCTGCTCGCTTGGCTCGGGCGTTTGGGAACCTCAGTGGTGATGCTGTCCGCCACGTTGCCTTCCGCTCGGCGGGAGGAATTGGTTGCGGCCTGGCAGTCCGGCCTGTTGCGATGCCTGCCGCGAGAGGCGCCGAAGCTGGCGCCGTTCACCGGCTACCCACGGGTCACAGTCGCTGGTGTCGGCAAGCCGGTGGTCGAGCCGGCCGGAGTGTCCGACCTCAACGCCAACCGTCCGCTTCACTTGACCCGGGTTCACGACGAAGGCGTTGTTGATTGGGCATTGGGCCAGGTGGCGGATGGTGGCTGTGCTGTCGTCATGCACAACCTTGTCCGCAGGGCCGTGGCCACCTACACGGCTCTCGAAGAAAGAGTTGCCGACCTGCCAGCGGAGGTGCGACCCAGGCTCTACATGATCAATGGCCAGTTGGCCGCCGGCCCGCGTCGTGCTGTCGAAGAGGAACTGAAATCCGCCTTCGGCAAGGGTGGAGTACGGCCGCCTCGAGCGATCGCCGTCAGTACACAGGTCCTGGAGCAAGGGCTAGACCTTTCCTTCGACGCGATGCTCACCGACCTGGCCCCCATCGACTGGGTCATCCAACGAGCTGGCCGACTGCACCGCCACGACAGGACGGCTGCCCGTGGCGAGCTTGTTCTGGCCATCACAGGGGTGACCGACACGGAGACAGGGCCTCGTTTTCCGCCGTACGTCGAAAGGGTCTACGCGCCGATGACGCTCATGCGGACTTGGGCGCTCCTGAGGGACAGGACCTCCCTAAACGTGCCGGATGAGCTTTCAACACTCGTCGATGCGGTTTACGGTCCAGCCGAGGCGATCGCCTGCCCAGACGGCTGGGAGGAGTCCTGGCAGATCGCGGCGGAGAAGCTTGCTCGGGCGCAGAAGGTGGCTGAGCGCAATGCTCGGCTGATGTATCTGCCGCATCCGAACGCGGTCACTCATCTCGGAGAGCTGACCAGGCACAGCAAGCATGCAGGCCGAACGCGAAGCAGGTGATGCACGCAGTGGAGAACTCCGATGACGTTGCTTCCATCGACGTCGTGCTGTTCCAAGTCTCTGAAGATGGTCGGGCCGTTCCGGTCGTCGGCGGCGAGCCGGTCGACTTGACCGCGCCCGACTCGCCCGACGAGGACGTGGTCCGAACGCTGCTCGACGCTTCCGTCTCGCTGACTGCGTCGGCTGAGATGCCCACAGAGGTCGTACGGGCCATTGCCGCGACCCCCGTACCGGCGCTCTTCCAGGTTTCCACGTGGCTGTACGAGCACAGGGCGATGCTGCTAGTCGACGGCAGATGCGTAGCCGGTGGGCACGTGCTGTGTTATCACGATCGTCTTGGCATATACGTGGAAGACGTCGCGGAGGAGTCTCCACCGGATAAGGCGCCATCGTTCGATCTGCTCACCCAACCTTGGATTCCGGTGGTAGACCTCGACGGCAAGGCCACAGTCATGGGGCTTGAAGACGTCATTGTGGCAGCGCACACGGTTCGTCGCATTGCGGCCGAGGCTCCCACGATGACGGCAGCACTTTACAGGCTCCTTCTCGCCGTCTTTCATCGTGCATACGGACCGTCTAATGAGACGGCCTGGCGAGACCTGTGGGCGACGGAGCGAATCCCCGCGGATCCGCTTCGGAAGTACCTGGAACGCCATCGGGATCGGTTCGATCTGTTTCACCCGCAGGTGCCGTTCATGCAGTGCGCAGAGCTGAGGTCCCTGACGCCGGCAACCGCGGCCAAGCTCGTTCCCTACCGCGCGGTCGGCAATAACGTGACGCTTTTCGACCACACAACGTCCGGCGACAAGATCGTGCTGACGCCACAGGAGGCGGCCCGGTGGCTGGTGACTCTCCATGCCTTCGATCCGGGCGGGATGAAAACCCCCTACGAGAAGGACAAGTCGTCGGAGCGTGCTCCCTGCAACTGGTTCGGAGTCGTTCTGGTGGAGGGCGCGAACCTCAAGGAGACCCTCCTGCTCAACGCCCTGGTCTACCTGCCAGATTACGAGAAGCCGAGCATGACCACTCCGGACGACCAGCCGGTTTGGGAAGAACAGACTGGGCCTTCGCCGAGACCGGACAAGCGCACCGTGCGAGGCTGGACCGACCTGCTGACATGGCCGTCGAGGCGGGTCTTGCTGTCCGCAGCCAAGCAGGACACAAGCACGATGGTGGATGGCGTGGTCATCACGCCAGGAACACGGCTCGACGCGCACCTGCCGGACGAGGAACTGATGGCGGCCTATCGGCGGCCCACTGACGCCAAGGGCCGGTTCAAACGCGACGCTCCCATGCTGCCCGTGAGACTGCATCCCTTGCGCGGCATCTGGCGCCACAGCGTCGAGCTTCTCCTGACCGATCTCTGGGAAGAGGGCAAGAACCGGCAGCGGCCTGCCGCTCTCGACCAGATAGCGGAACTGGTCGGAAGCGGCTACATCTCCGATGACGCCGTCTACACCCTACGTGTCTTCGGGCAGCACCTCGACTCCAAGGCGACGGTCGTCGAGACGTGGCTGGAGGAGGAGGTTCCAGCACCCGTACCGCTCCTCCGAGCACGTGACGAGAGTCTAGGCGCGTTGGTCGGCTGCGCGATCACCCTCGCGGACGAGGCAGGCTCCGCATTGCGTTCGTTCCAGGCCGAGTATCACCGCGAGTTCCGGGCCGATCCGGTGTCGGACATCGGCCACGGTTACTGGCCACGCCTGTCCCGGCCGTTTGGAGCCTTTCTGATCGATGTGGGCAGGGCTCGTAAGGCCGGTCGTTCGGAGGCACCCGCTACGCGAGCATGGAGTCGGCGCGTCATCGAACTCGCCACTGCCGCGGCGGATCGATGGGTCGCCGGGTCACCGGCGGAGGGACGCGCGATGATCACGCTCGGGAAACACTACGCCCTCTTCGTTGCTCGCCTGCGCAAGGCGGAACGCCTATTTCACGCCCAGATCGCGGCCTACGTCGTTGGACCGGAGGACCCAGATGCCTGATCCCTTGGCAATACGGCGGGATACGTACATCAAGTACCTCCACGGTCTGGAAGGCGCACTGCGCTCGAATGATCCGCGGAGGGCATCCGATGCACGTCGGGTGCTCGCAAGGCTGCGCAACAGTTTCGTTGCGGGCAGGCAGTATCAGGCTTACGAGATCGTCTTCCAGCAGGATCCACCCCAGGACAGCAAGGAAGTCGACACCTGGCTGCTCGTAGGTGGTCTGTTTGCTCTGCACCCGTTGAACTGGCGAGGTGGTGACGGACCGCGCTCGCTGGGCGCATCGCTCGGCAAGCTCCACCGAAAGGTGGAAAGTCCTGCAGTCGGTCGGCGTCTGTCCCTCCTGCTGGCCAAGGACCAGCGGTCCATGCCCCACCACCTGCGTCAGACGGTCCGGTTGCTGTCCGCGCACGATGTACCCGTCCACTATGGGCGGCTGCTTGACGATCTGACCATCCTGCTCGGCCGGGATCACCGCGGCGACAAGGCGAGCAGAGTGCGCCTCAAGTGGGCCCAGGAGTTTCACATGCCGGCTTCGGCAACGACGACCGAGGGACAGGACGAGCCCTCCACCGACTCCCCGGAGACAATGCAATGATCATTGAGCTGCACCTGCTCCAGTCCTTCCCCGTCAGCAACCTCAACCGTGACGACGTCGGTCAACCCAAGACGGCTACGTTCGGTGGTCATGTCCGAGGACGGATCTCCAGCCAGAGTCTCAAGCGCGCCGCCCGGCAACTGTTCGTCGAGCACGGGTTGGACAGGTCCGAGGTAGGTGTTCGCACCAAGAGGCTGCTCGACAGCGTGGTGGACAGCCTCGTCGAAGAGCAGCGCGACCGTGACCAGGCGCGAGTCGTCGCGATGGCCGCCTTGCAGCAACTCGGTTTCGGGCTCGACCCAGGACGTGGGCTAACGCAGTACCTGCTGTACGTCGGCCGCGAATCGATCGATCACCTGACGAGGTACTGCCAGGATCGCTGGGACTCGTTGCAGACGTTCGCCGCCGCAAAGACGGAAGCCCAACAGGCGAAGATCAAGCCGGACAGGGCCGCTCTGGCTGAGGCTCGCCGAATTCTCGACGCTGGTCGAGCCGCTGACATCGCCCTGTTCGGCCGGATGATCGCGGACAATAAGGACCTGAACGTTGACGCTGCTTCACAGGTAGCCCACGCTATCTCGACGCATGTCGTCGCCACCGAGTTCGACTTCTACACCTCCGTGGACGACCTTAAGCCGGATGCCGAGTCCGGGGCGGACATGCTCGGCACGGTCGACTTCAACTCCGCCTGCTACTACCGCTACGCCAATGTCGATCTGACCCAACTGGCGGACAACCTTCATGGCGACATCGACCTCGTTCAACGCACCGTCCGAGCCTGGCTCTTGTCGTTCGTCAGTGCGGTGCCCAGCGGCAAGCAGAACTCCATGGCAGCCCGCACCATGCCGGACACGCTGCTGGGCGTGGTGCGTGAGCGTGGAGCGTGGAACCTCGCCAACGCCTTCCTCAAGCCAGTCGTCGAGGACGACATCATGGAAGGTTCGACCAGGCGCCTCGTCGAACACCTCGGCAAGCTCCAGGGCTTCTACGGTGGTGAACATATCCGCACTGCCGTAGCAGCATCCGTGTCCGGAGAGATCCCGGCCGTCGAGGGCGTGCAGGTCGTCGGCAGTCTGGATGCCTTCACCAAGGGTGTGCTCGCCGGCGCCGGGGAGTACGGCGGATGATGTCCGACGGCCCTGTGTCGCTGCCCCTGTGCTTCGACGCGCCGATGCAGTCATGGGGCATCAGATCGCGCGGGATCATCCGCGACACCATGACCGAGCCGACGAAGTCAGGAGTCCTTGGTCTACTAGGGGCGGCGTTGGGAATCGATCGCAGCGATGACGCCGCCCTCGCTGAGCTGGCCCGGCTCCGCCTGGCTGTGCGCGTGGACCGTGAGGGCGTCATAGAACGTGATTACCACGTCACGCAGAACGTCCCGACCACCCAGGGCTCGGGACACCGCACCGTCGTCAGCGAGCGTTACTACCTGGCCGATGCGCTCTTCCTGGTGGTGTTGGAGGGTGACGTGCGCCTGCTGACCAGAGTGGCCACAGCAGTGGTGCGGCCGCGCTGGCGGCTGTCCTTCGGCCGCAAAGCGTACGTCCCGGCCCGGCCGCTTCTTGCCTGGGGAGAAGGGCCTACAGCTCAGAAGGCTGAGGAGGTGCTGGCCGCGTACGGATGGTTGGAGAGTTCGGCCCAGACACGCACCCGGATGAAAGGCCGAACGAGCCGGTCCGGCCTGCGCACCGTCGTGGAATGCCCGCCCAGTGAGCTCGGGGCGGAGGTACGTCACGACCAGCCGCTCAGCTTCGCCGATGGTAACCGGCGTTTCGTACCCCGCACCGTACGGACCGGAGAGGTTCCGCTGACGGACAACATGATCACCACGGGAGAGAAGTTGTGTTTCTGACCAAGCTCACCGTCAATCAGCGATCTCGTGTCTTCCTGCGCGACGTCGCTGACGTTCATGACATGCATCGAACGGTCATGTCCGCCTACCCTGAACTGCCGCCGACCGCTGCCTATCGCAGAGAGCATGGTGTTCTCTGGCGGATCGACACAGTCGCGGGTGGTGGACTCGTGCAGTACGTTCAGAGTCAGACGGCCCCCGACTGGAGCCGTCTCCCCGAAGGGTTGCTTCTGAGGCCGGCGGAGGTCCGCTCGCTGCGGCCCGTGCTCGACGCGATCGCGCCAGGTCGGAAGTTCTCGTTCAGGTTGATGGCCAACCCGACCCGTTGCGTGCGTGTTGAGAATGGCGTCGAGCAGCGGAAACGTGTTCCGCTCAGGCAGCCTGTCCAGCAGATCGAATGGCTTGTCGGCAAGGGCGAACAGCATGGTTTCGTCATTCCTGCCAGCCGTCAAGGGGCCCCTGACGTGACCCCAAACCTGGCTCCGAGGCTGGTAGGGAAGAAGCGAGAGGCACGACGCATCACCATTGATCCCGTCTGTTACGACGGGCATTTGGTCGTCACTGACCCGGACGCCTTCAACACCGCGGTGATCAACGGGATCGGGCGTGGCAAGGCTTATGGCTGCGGCTTGCTCAGCCTTGCTCCGCCTCGCGCAAAGTGTCAGGATCATTAGCAGTGACCTCAAGGCGAGGCCCACCAGAGCTGAACATTCTGATGAGCCTCACTCTGGCTAGTGGAAGTCAATCTCCATCGTCGGTACTTGCTGAGCCGCGAAACCGTAACGAGGAGCTAGAACGCCTCGGTTTAGTTTCGCCGCTTCTTCACGGACCTAAACTTCTTGGAGGTATCGATTCTCCGCGTTGCAGTACGCACATCTGCGCAGAACGCACCTGCAGCAATCGGTGTCATGATCTGCGTGATTTCAATGGCATGCATACCGCTCCAAGCGAGCGCGACGGCGAGCGAAGCCAGGGTTAGGGTCGACCACACAGGGCTCGACGCAGGAGGTAGGCTCATGGATGATCGTCTCCTTCTTCGGGGATGTTCGATGGCCCTGGATCTCGTCGAGGCCGCAATCTTGTCGTGATCCAGGGCCAGGGCATCGCTATGAGAGGGAGCCTAGCTTGAGCACGTGTTCGATGGGCGCAGAGCGCGTGTTACGGAAAACTCTCCATTCTATGTGGCTACACAGTTTTATTGATAGCTACTTAGCGAATGACAGCGCCCCCGCCGGGCGATAATCAGCAACGAGACCTATCTATCGGACAGTCTCTGGCCTCGGGGAATGTAGCAGGTACTTAGCGGCGAGTCTCGGCCGAGTGTGATAAAGGTCACACCGATGATAGGCCGGGAGAACGTTCCAGATATTAAGTTATAGGCCGTCCCAAATTGCAGTGGTGGCGTGCCGTCATTCCGGCCGGGTTTCTCGCATCTGCATCGTCCGCATGGCAGGCAGCGCCAAGGCCTGGGACGCGGTAGGCGGGGAAGATCCAGGCCCGCCTCAGCCTGCATCCACGGCCTGTCTCCGATGATCGTTTGAGCTCAACTCCTCCACGAAGAAGTATCCCGCAGGTGGGAGGGGCTGTTTCGGATATGGGAGAACCGCCGTGCTCGGGTCGCGGCTTGTCCGGGGAATCGGGTGTGCGCGCTGGCACGGGTGACCTTGTGGGTCGGCAGCGGCGCGTGAGCGGCGGGTTTCAACTGGTCAGGCCGTTCGTTCGCGGACAGGCGGGTCGTGGTTGGCAACGAAGGCGCTTAGCTGTGCAGGTCGGTGAGAGTGCTCCCCGTGCATGCGGGGATGGTCTCCGAGTCCTCCAACAGGAAGCGATGTCGCCGGAGTGCGCCGCGGGGCACCCGTTGTCAGTTCGGCGGAGAAAGCTGCTCGTCGCCTGCCCATACGAGAATCGTCCGGTCAGCTGGCAGGACACGGTTTCGCTTGCGCGACTGCTTGATAACGAACACCGGAACCCCCTCGGGGATGTCCAGTTCCTTCCGCTCCTCCGGCGAGGGCATCCGAGCGGCAACTTCCGCTGACCGTTCGACGGCCACCCGCTCGACGGGCACTTGCGGCCGGACGTAGGAGCCTTCACGCTTCACGGTGACGATCAGTCCCTCGCTCCGCAGCACTCCGAGCGCCTGCCGCACAGCGACCCGCCCCAGTTCGTACTCCTGCATCAGCCGGGTCTCTGAGGGGAGGGGCTGACCGGGCTTCAGCCGGCCCGCGGCGATGTCCGCGCGGATGATGTCGGCGAGCTGGCGGTGCACCGGACGATCGGAACCGAAGTCGATCACAACAGATCATCATCACAACCTCACTTCCCCATGTGCTCTGGTAGGCATATGCTCATAAGCATTTACGTGCAGGAACGTTGCCACACCGCGAGGCGGGAGGTCAGGTTAATGGCACAACCGACAAGTCCGGAAGGTGAGGAGTGGCCATGTCCGGGGTTCACCACGCACCCTCAGAACACGACCGGCCCTCCAGAGGTGGTCCTCTCCTGGCAGGACGAGACCCGCTCGACGTGCACGGCGGAGCGCCGCCGGGTCATTTTCCACACCTGCGCCTGCCTCGAAACCTCGTACGAGTTCCTTGGCGTCGGCGGCATGTACGGGTTCCGGCGCATACGACGCAGCGCTCCCAAGGCCGTCGCCTACGCCGGCCCTTGGCAGCGAGGCAGGGCCGAGAAGCTCTGGCTTCTGTTGATCAATGGCCAGGCACGCTGATGGCATCGCGTCGCGGGCGGAGCGGGCAGTTCCGCGACGCGCATGAGCGGCGGCCTCACCGCCACCGAGTCCGAACCGGCGGTGGACCGAGGGCCAGAGTCCGCCGTCCGCCGAATGAGCGCGCATTACCGCTCACGAGCGCTCATCTCTCTAGCCTTGAGTTCGTTGTTGCTCGGCAAGGGAGCCTCATGACTCACGGCAAAGATCAGCCCGCCTACGCCACCCTGGCGGACGACCTCCGCCAGCGCATTGCCGCCGGCGAGTACCCACCAGGCGGGATGATCCCGTCCGAGACTGCCCTCATGCAGACGTACGGCGTCGCTCGCGGCACCGTACGGCAGGCGCTCGCAGAGCTGGAACGCGAGGGCCTGGTCGTCAGCCAGGTGGGCCGTGGCCGCAGAGTGCAGGGGCAGGCCGCAGAAGACGCGAAGCCGGCCACCCGCTACGAGGAGGTGGCCGGCCAGCTCCGCGCCGCCATCAAGGCCGGCGAGTTCCCCCCGGATGTGCGGCTGCCTGGTGAACCTGTCCTCGCCGAAAGGTTCGGTACGGCGCGCATCACGGTACGCAAGGCCCTGGAAGTGCTTCAGCAGGAGGGCCTGATCGTCGTCATCCCCAGCAAGGGCCGTTTCGTGGCCACCAGTTCGCCACCGAGCAACACGAGCAGGAAAGGCTGACCCATGTCCAAGTCCCCCACCGCGCAGAGCTTCTCCCAGCAGGACGCGCAAAGAGCGTTCGTCGCGGCCTGCGAGCACGCCGGGTTGGACAGCCGCGGGGCGCTGCCGATCAGGATCGGGGAGAACGCCCTGTACCGGCTCGCCTCGGCTCCGGTGGTGGTGAGGATCGCCCGGAGCGCGGATCTCCTGCCCGATGTGCAGAAGGAGGTGGGGGTCGCCAGGTGGCTGGAGGAGGCCGGCTTCCCGAGCGTGCGGCTGTTCCCCGACTGTCCGCAGGCGACGGTGTACGACGGGCGGGTGGTGACGTTCTGGCGGTACGAGGCCAGCGAGGGGTCGGCGCCGGGCTTCATCGACGCGGCGGCGATGCTCAGGAAACTGCACGACGTGGTCAAGCCGATGGATCTGCTGCTGCCGCTGTTCGACCCGCTGGCCCGCGTGGAGGATCGTCTCGACAGTGCCACGACCATCGCGGAGGAGGACATCGCGTTCCTGCGGCAGCGGGTCAAGGATCTGTACGCCGAGTACAGCACGCTCGACTTCGCCCTGCCCTCCGGCCACATCCACGGCGACGGACACAAGAACAACCTCCTCCGCCGCCCGGACGGCCAGGTGATCATGCTGGACTTCGAGGCGTTCGCCTGGGGACCACGCGAGTGGGATCTCTGCACAGGCTTCGGCCTCCCGTTCCGCGGCTTCGGGTGGATGGTGCCGGAGGAGTACGCACAGGCGGTGGACGCCTACGGCTTCGACATCGCAGCGTGGCCCGGCTTCCACACCATCCGCCGCATCCGGGAGGTCACCATGACCACCTGGCTCATGCAGAACGTCGACCACGGCCGCGAGGTCCGCGCCGAGTTCGACCGGCGCGTGGCATCGCTGCGGCACGATGTCCTGCCGCGCGCCTGGCAGCCGTTCTGATCGGTTACCGAGCCTCCGACCGTGCGCGGGCGAGCCGCGTCTCCGTGAACGTCTGAAACTCGCGCACCCTTGGATCGTTCCCGAAGCGCGCGAGCTGCTTGACGAAGTCCCGTACGTAACGCCGCGTCCTGGCTGATCGCAAGTCGGCCACGGTCGTCACGACCTCGCGCGCCACGGCGAGCCCGTGCTCCAGCTCGCCGCCGGCCACGTGGCTCGTGGCGAGGATGGTCCTAACGAAGGACAGGCTCCGGACATACAGGCTCTCGGAGAGCTCCACGCTCTCCAGAACCCTGCTCGCAGCCCGGTGATGATGACCGAGGTCGCGGAAGCAGTGCGCGAACTCGGCCGCCAGCTCGGCTTCGTCGAAGTACCGCAGCCACACCGGATCGTCCTCGGGAGTCCGCCGCTCGAACCAGCGCTCGGCCTCGCCCAGCGCCCGGCTGCACGCGGCCTCGTCGCCTTGGGAGGCCAACGCCCGCGCCTCCATGGCGTTGAACAGAGCCATCGCCGTAGGCGTGGCCGCGCCCTGGGCTCCCATCGTCGCGGCTCGGGCGAGGTTGACCGCCATGCCGTAGTGCCCCAGGTAGTTGGCCTGGTGGCTCATGCCGGCCAGGATGCGTCCGCCGAGCATCCGGTTGTCGGCCTCGCGCGCCAGGCGCAGCGCCTTCGTCATGTACCGCTGGGCGAGACCGTGCAGGCCGGTGTCGTACGCCATCCAGGCCGCGAGCCGCAGCATGGCCGCCGTCTCGGAGAGAAACCGCTTGCCGAGTGCCGTGTCCGGGCGAACGTGCTTGAGGAGCGGTTCGACCTCCATGGCGATGTACTGCACGACGGTGGATCGGGCGTGGCCGCCACCGAACCGGTAGTCGAGCTTCGCGAACATGGCCGTCGTCTCGCGGATGGCGTCGACGTTGGAGGCGGTGACCGGCCGTCCCTGGGTCGCGAGTCTCGGGATCGGTACGGGGTTCACCAGCCACGTGACCATGGAGTCGTTCCAGGAGTCCGTGGAGACGTCGCTCTCGACCACCTGAGGGTTCGCCGAAAGGTCGCCTGACACGAGGGCCGTCACGCCGCCGGCCAGGCAGTCGGCCTGCTGCTGCTTGCGGGAGCTGGGCCCGAACGGCGTCGCCTCGGCGTACAACATGCCGATGTCCCGCACGCTCACCCGTTCACCCAGCTTGCGGCTTAGGGCCTCGGCGATGAAGTGCGGAGTCATTCCGCGGGGGTGCATTCCGTCGAGCCAACGTTTCACCGATACGTGATCACAGCGAACGTCCGCGCCATGGCTGCTCGCCACATCCTGCACTCGCCGGGCGAGGGCCTTGTTGGAACACGCGGCTCGCGTCATGACCGCTGCGAGCTGGTGATTCGGCTCTCGGAGCTTCATGGCACTCCCGGCGCGCAAGGGGTCGGCAACCCTCAGTGATCAAGATGTCGCCCACAGTTTGCACCCCCTCCTGGCCGTCGTGCACCCCCAACCGCTCAATTGCACCGTCTTTTGAACGCTGCCATACCCCCTGACCTGCGCGGTTTTCTAGTGCCACGAACACGGCGGCTCCCGAAAGGAGCTTGACGGAGCAGCCAAGCCTGTTCTATACCTGTACAGGACAGGTTCTCGCGAGAGAGCCCGGCCCACCAGGAGAGACAGGCCCGATGACGACCAGAAGGGATCACCACCAATGCCTGCTCTCCGACCCCGACGCTTCCTGCCCACGGTGCTGATGATCCTCGCGGCCTTCTTCGTGGTCACTCAGCCGCACAAGGCCGCGGTGGCGGTGAACGCCGCCGTGGACGGCATCCAGACGATCGCCCAAGCCCTGACCACGTTCAGCAACGGTCTCGGCTGACCCACCAGACAGAACAAGCCGGGGCGCGGCCCATGTCGCCAAACCTGATCCGCGCCCCGGCATCCCTAGAAGGGTTCTTCCATCATGACCCACGGGTCCGGCAACACACAGCCCAGCTACGACCTCGACCTGCCCACGCGCCCGGTGACCTGGACGTCCGTCCAGTGGCTCTGCCTCGTCTGCGGTGGAGCCGAGGAGATCGCCCCAGAGGAGGAGGCTCCCACCCCGCCCATCTGCCCGAGCTGCCACCAGCTCGCCGTCGCCGAGGCGCTCGTCACCCTGTCGGCGGTGCGCCGATGAACGAGTTCCTGTACGACCTCCGCGATGACGTGCTCAACGCGGGCCCGGCCTGCGAGAGCGACAACGCCCAGCTCTTCACCGGCCCCGACGCCTTCGAGCCCGAGCCGGACGACGAGCGAGAGGCACGCGAGGCGAAGGCCAAGGCGGTGTGCGGTGCCTGCCCGGCCCGCTCCGCGTGCCTGGTCTACGCCCTGGCCGTGTCGCCTGAGGCCGGCATCTGGGCGGGCCTGACCAGCGACGAGCTACGCGCGCTGCGGGAGGTGGCCGCGTGATGGCTCGCTTCCAGTGCGCCGACTGCGGCAGGCGTTCGCGTAGCGCGTACCGGTGCCGTGGCTGCGGCGTTCGCCACCAGGTCGAGATCTGCCCTGATCACGGCACTCGCTGCCTGTCCAACTGCCGCATGTGCCGCATCCTCGTCCGCTCCCAGTCCGGAACCTGAAGGGAGGTCACATGAAGAACGCCACTCCGTCGGCCGCCCGCTGCCCGCGCTGTACGACGCGGCTCGACGGCGGCCCCGTCCAGTTCTACTGCGCACAGTGCCGCCGCACCGTGTTCGCCGCCGACCTCGACCACGAAGTTCGCATCCCGCCCAGGAGAACCGCATGATCAACGTACTGCTCTACCTGGTGGTGTTCGCCGCCGGATTCCTCGCCTGCGACCTGGTACGCATCGCCCAGGAGCGCTACCGCCTCCGTCAGGTGACGCGCTACGCCGTCATCGCCGCGGGCTCGCCAGACAAGGTGCTGCGCATCTGGTCCCGCCACCCGGCGAACTGGTGCGACAGGCCCAACTGCCCGCGCTGCTGGGGACGGTGGGGCCGATGACCGCAGCCGTCTACGGGCCCCGCCCGCTGACCGAAGGCGAGCAGACCGCCGTCTCGGTCACCGCCGCCGCCGTGGCCGTGCTCGGCCTGCTCGGCTTCGTCATCAGCTTCGCCACGGTGGCCGAGGCCGCCGAGCCGTCCTTCGGGTGGTTCGCCTGGATCGTTCCACTCGGCATAGACCTCGGCATCGCCGTCTTCTCGGCGCTGGACATCGTCCTTGCCCGGCTCGGCATGCGCCTTCGCCTGCTGCGGGTGGTGCCCTGGTCGCTGACAGCCGCCACGGTCTACCTGAACGTGGCCGGTGAGGACACCCTGTTCGGGATCATCGCTCACGCGATGCTGCCCGGCCTGTGGGTGGTGGCGGTGGAGGTGGGCGCGTACGCCATCCGCAAGCGCGCCGACCTGGCCCGGCCAGACCGCATGGAGTCCATCCGGCTCTCCCGGTGGCTCCTGGCCTTCCCGTCCACGTTCGCGCTGTGGCGCCGGATGGTGCTGTGGGAGATTCGCTCGTACCCGAACGCCCTCGGCCGCGAGCGTGACCGCATCCTCGCCCGTACGGACCTGCAAGACCGGTACGGCAGGCTGTGGCGCTACAAGGCCACCCGCCGAGAACGCGCGCTTTACCGCCTCGGCGAGCTGGCACCACAGCACATCCAACTGGCACCCGAGCGCCCGGCACTGCCGCCGAAGCCCAAGCACCGAGCGCCGAAGAAGGCCGCACGACGGCCCCGCGCCGACGTGACGGACCTGATGCCGCTCGGCTGGCGGATCGTCGCCGACCACGAGGCACGCGATGTCCCGCTCACCCGTGACCGGCTCCGCGACGCCATCCGGCAGACCGGCCGGTCAGTCTCCACCGACCGCGCCGGGGCACTCCTGGCCCGCCTGCGGACGGAGGCACCGCCCGACCGGACCACGACCGCCGGGCCGACCGCGGACCGTCCGCACGGTCCGACCGCAGCTACGTCAGAGGGCGCGGCCCCCACTCCGCCAAGAACAGTGGCCGCGCCCCGCCACCCCGCAACCGTCACGGCAAACGAGGCATATTCATCATGACTCACGACCCGCACGAGCCGGACCGCCGTCCGGTGCCCGGCCGCGAACTCGAAGGCTTCGAGTGGGCCAAACCAGGTGACGCGGAGGTCGTACCGCTCGACTCCCGCCGCCGCGCCCGCCAGGCCGAAGAGCCCGATGACGATTACTTCGACCGCGAGAGCATCGCCGTCGACGGCAACGTCACCGGTCCGCCGGTCGACCCGCCCGACGAGGACGCCGTACCGGTCACCACCGTGGCCACGCGCCGCCGCGCGCCCATCATCCCGGCCTGGCTGCGTACCTGGCAGTCCATCCGCGCGATGGTCGCCTGGCAGGCCCGCGACACCGCGTACGTCCTCGGCTATCACTCCGTCCGCGCACCGAAGTACCTGGCCAAGGCGCTCTGGTACGCGATTCCCGGCGTCTTCAAGTCCATCGGCCGGCTGCTGCACTGGGCCACCGCCGAGGAAGGCAACTGGGCGCTGCGCCAGTACGCCGCCGATCGCAACGACGCCGAGACCTGGCTCAAGCTCGACAAGCAGCGCCAACGCCAGTCCCGCTGGCGCTGGTCCGTCCTGCTGGCTCTGGGCGTCGCCACCCTGGTCGGCCTGGTGGCCTTCCTGGTCGCCGACCTGCCCGGCTGGGTCCGGCTCGGCACGCTGGTCGTCGCCGTACCGCTGCTGGCCAGAGCCGGACGCCCTACCGACAAGCCGATCACCGACCGCGTGAGCGAGGCCCCGCGCTACCGCAAGCTCACGGCCGAACTGGTCCGCCGCGCGCTGCTGTCCTGCGGCATCTCCGGCATCACCCAGGCGGTGAGCAAGGACCCGAACGCGATCACATTCCCGCAGGAGATCCACCGGGACGGCCCTGGCCACCTGGCCATCGTCGATCTGCCCTTCGGCGTGGAGGCCGCCGAGGTGGTGGCCCGCCGTGGCCGCCTCGCCTCGGCCATGCGGCTCCCGCTGGATCAGGTCTGGCCGGAACCGGCCGCCGGCCACCCCGGACGGCTCGCGCTCTGGGTCGGCTACGAGCCGTCGTCCCAGATGAAGCAGCCGCCCTGGCCGCTGCTGCGGGACGGCCAGGTGGACGTGTTCAAGCCGTTCCCGTTCGCCACGACACCACGGATGGAGACCGTGAACGCCGAGCTGATGTTCCGCAACTGGTTGGTCGGCGGGCAGCCTGGCTCGGGCAAGACGTTCGGGCTGAGGCTCGCGGTCCTGGCTGCCGCCCTCGACCCGCGCGCCGAGCTGCGCATCTACGAGCTGAAGGGAGTGGGGGACTTCAAGGTTCTGGAGCCGGTCTGTACGGAGTACGGCAACGGCTTCGACGACGAGACGATCGCCCGGTGCGCCGCGATGTTCGGCTGGCTGTACAAGGAGTGCGAACGCCGCTCCAAGCGCATCGCCCACTACAACGCCCTCGGCAAGGCCCCGGAGAACAAGGTCACCCCGGAGCTGGCCTCGCTCAAGGGCTCGGGCCTGCACCCGCTGATCGTGGCGGTGGACGAGATCCAGGAGCTGTTCCTGCACCCGCAGTACGGCAAGGAAGCCGGGGAGATCTGCGAGAAGGTCATCAAGCTCGGCCGCGCGCTGGGCGTGATGCTGCTCCTGGGCACGCAGATCCCGGACAAGGACAGCCTGCCGACCGGCATCACCCGAAACGTCAACACTCGCTACTGCATGAGCGTCGCCGACCAGACCGCGAACGACATGATTCTCGGCACGTCCATGTACAAGCAGGGCTACCGCGCCACGGTTTTCCAGCCGGTCGTGGAGGCCGGTTGGGGCATCCTGGCCGGCCTCGGCAAGCCCGCCGCCCGCCGTTCCTACTACCTCGACACTCGCGACGCCGAGAAGGTCGTCGTCCGTGCCAGGCAGTCCCGCGGCCTGGCCGGCACGCTGCCCGAACCCGGCACCCAGGCCCGGGAGGACGTCTTCGACCTCTTGGCCGACCTCGCCGACGTCTGGCCCGCCGGGGAGCACGCGGCCTGGAACGAGGCCCTGTGCACCCGCCTGGCCGAACTCCGCCCCGACGTCTACTCCGGCTGGAAGTCCGAACAGCTCACCAGCGCACTCAAGCCACACGGCATACGGGTCGGCGACATCGGCCGCCGTATCGACGGCAAGCCCGTCACCCGGCGCGGCATCCGCCTGGACGACCTCACCGAGGCCATCGCCGAGCGTAACCGCCAGAAGCGTTCCGGCTGACCCGTGAGGGGGCTGCTAGCGATAGCACCTGACCTTGCTAGCGCTAGCACCCCCGCTAGCAGCGAAAACCCTTACCGGCCAGGCCGTTAGCACGCTAGCGGCCCTCCTCGACCACGCCCTGAAACCGGCTCAGGAGGCCATCGTGCACCCTGCCCTGCTCGCCGCTATCACCGCGATCACCGGCACGCTCTGTTACGCCTCGCAGTGCTACGTGAGCCCGTTCGGTCGCTGCCGGAAGTGCGACGGCAAAGGCCGCATCTCGCACCGCCGGGGCACCCGCTACTGCCGCCGCTGCGACGCCACTGGCCTGCGCCTACGCCTCGGCCGCCACGTCTGGAACTACGTCCGCCGCCTGTACCACGACCGCTGAACCCGAGAACGGCCCCGGCGCACAGCCACCAAGCACGACGCCGGGGCCCATGCGCCAACCGATCACCGGCCCCGCAGGGCCGACTCAAGGAGCACCCATCAGCATGACACCTCGCCCGTCCCGCCAGACGCTGCCGTACGCGCTGGCCGCCGCCGCCCGAGGCTGGCACGTCTTCCCGCTCACGCCGGGGGACAAGGTGCCGCTCAAGGGCTGGAAGTGGAAGGAGCACCACACGACCGACGCCAACACTATCCGCCGCTTCTGGTCCGGCACCCCGTACAACATCGGCATCGCCACCGGCCCGTCCCGCCTGGTCGTCATCGACCTGGACGTCCCGAAGTCGGGGGAGCAGCCGCCCTACGACCGGCCTGGCGTCAACGACGGGGCAGACGTCCTGGCCCTGCTGTGCGAGGAGGCTGGCCAGCCGCTACCGCTGGAGACCTTCCAGGTCCGCACCCGTCGTGGCGGCACCCACCTGTACTTCACCGCACCCGAGGGGGTGACGCTCGGCAACACGTCCGGCGCCAAGGGACAAGGCCTCGGCTGGTTGATCGACACCCGCGCTGACGGCGGCTACGTTGTCGCGCCAGGCAGCTACGTCGAGCTTCCGGACGGCATGGGCACCTACGACGCCATCCACACCACTGCACCCGCGCCCCTGCCGTCCTGGCTGGTAGAACGCCTTACCCGACCCGAGCACACCCCTCATCAGGTCCACGTCTCCGACGTCCTGGCCGCCCTCGGCAACCAGTCCACCGGCTACGCGCTGACCGCACTGCAGAAAGAACTGCAGCACGTCCTCGACGCCAGGCCGGGCACTCGCAACCACACTCTGAACGCCGCCGCCTTCGCCCTCGGTCAGCTCATCGCCACGGGCCTGCTGCCGCACCGCCTGACCGAGGACGCCCTGCACACCGCTGCCCAGGCCACCGGCCTGTCCCCCCGAGAGGCCGCCGCCACCATCCGTTCCGGCCTGACCGCCGGAGCACGCCAGCCACGCCGGGGGATCGCATGACCAACCCCCTCAACGCCCACACCATCCTGGAGAACCTCGACGCCCATGCCACGATCAACCGCCTGCACCGCGATCAGTCCGGCGACCTGAGCATCGGCCTGCCAGTCCCGCCACCGGCCGCCGACCCGGCCATGTTCTACGGCCTGCCCGGCGAGCTGGTGAAGGCCGCCGACCCGTCCACCGAAGCCGACCCGGTAGGCGTCCTGGTCTCCGCCCTGTCCGCCTGCGGCGCGGTCATCGGCCCCGGCCCGTACGTCCAGATCGGCAACACCCGCCACCCGCTCCTGATCTGGCCCTTGCTGTTCGGCCGCACCGGCTCTGGCCGCAAAGGCCAGGCCACCGACACCGCCGAAATCTTCCTGCACCACGCCGGCATCGGCTACGTCGACCTCTGCGTCACCGGCCTGTCGTCCGGCGAAGGGCTGATCGAGCGCATCCGCGACCCTGACAGCCCGGACGATCCCGGCGGCACGATGGACAAGCGCCTGTCGGTGACCGAGCCGGAGTTCTCCACCGTCATGGCCCGCGCCAAGCGCGAGGGCTCCACCCTCGGCACGATGCTCCGCCAGGCGTGGGACGGCCGCACCCTCGCGGTGCTGACCCGCAACGCCTACCGGGCCTCGAACCCGCACATCGCGATCATCGGCCACATCACGCCCAAAGAGTTCCGCATGCGCCTGGCCGAGGCGGACATGGCGGGCGGCTCCTACAACCGCTTCCTGCCCATCTACGTCGAGCGCAGCAAGCGCCTGCCGATCCCGGAAGGCGTCGCGCCCGACCTCTTGGCCGCTCTCAGCGGCAGGCTGCACGACGCCGTCAAGGCTGCCCGCCAGATCAAGCGCATCGCCCTCGACGAGGCCGCTCGCGCTCTGTGGTCGGCCGAGCTGTACGAGGAGTTCACCGCCGCCGACGACGAAGACCACGCCTGGACCGAGTTCACCCGCCGTTCGGCCCCGTACTGCCTGCGCCTCTCCGCCCTGTACGCCGCCCTCGACGCCCGCGCCCACATCACCACAGCCGACCTCGGAGCAGCCGCCGCCCTGGTCCGCTACTCCATCGCCTCAGCGGTGTTCGTCCTGGACAAGCAGATGCGTGACCCGAAGATCGACCGCATCCGCCGCGCCCTGGACCAGGCCGCCGACACCGGCCTGACTCGCTCGGAGATCAGCGCCCTGTTCTCTCGCAACGTGCCCAAGCAGACCTTGGACGAGTTGCTGGCCAGCCTAACGGCCACCGGCCAGTACGAGACCTTCACCACGCCCACCGGGGGCCGCCCATCGGTCCGCTACCGCCGTACCACCGCTGACGAAGAAAGAAGAAACAACCCCTCATGACCCGCGCAACAGCAGAGCTCTGCTCACCGGAGGACGGCCCTTCTTCCGTCGGCCACGAACAAAGCCGATCACCACCACCCGGCCGCAGCACGTAACGCCCGTTCTTTCTTCTTTCTTCGTCCTGATCACCATCCGGCCCACAGCTACCAAGCACGGGGCCCGTACCGCACCCAACCATCCGTGATCCGCAAGGAGCCGCTCTTGGCCACCGCCACCACTCAGCGAGGAATGCTCACCCTCGCCGATCTCTGCGCCGAACTCCAGATCTCTCGCTCCACCTTCTACGACTGGCGAGCCAAAGGCCGCGCCCCGCGCTGCCTGAAGCTGCCCAACGGCGATCTCCGCATCCGCCGCGCGGATCTCGACCGCTGGCTCGCTGGATTGGAGGACGCCGCTTGAACAACGACATCACTTACGACGTACGCGTCTACAAGACCGAGGTCTACAAGGGCACGACGACCACGACGTACTACGTGCGCTGGAAGGTGGGCGGAAAGGGGTGGCGCAAGTCCTTCCGCAACGCCGCGCAGGCCGACACCTACCGGGGGGAGATCCAGTCCGCGGCACGCAGGGGAGAGGCGTTCAGCCGCGCCACCGGGGAGCCGGTTTCCTGGGGGCGTAGGAACGGCGCTGACATGAGCTGGTACGAGTTCGTCTGCAAGTACGTGGACATGAAGTGGAAGGCAGCCGCGCCGAAGTACCGACAGGACATCGCCCGCGCCCTCACCGCCGCCACTCCGGCCATGTACAGCACGACACGCGGCAAGCCGGAAGATCGTGCGCTGCGTTCCGCCATGCACCGCTGGGCCTGCAACACCAAGCAACGAGAGCACGCACCCGAGGAGATCGCCGTCGTGCTTAGCTGGCTCGCGGCCAACACCAGACCCGTCTCCGCGTTCACCGACGACCCCGGCCTCGCCCGTGACTTGCTGGACGCGGCCACATCCCTCCTGAACGGTCAGCGCGCGGCATTGAACACCGTACGCAAACACCGGATGCTCCTGTCCAACGCGCTGGACTACGCCGTCGAACTCAAGGTGCTGCCGGAGAACCCGCTCAAGACGCTGAAGTGGAAACCGCCGGCCAGCACGTACGAGGTGGACCGGCGCAGCGTCGTCAACCATGCCCAGGCCAAAGCCCTGCTGGCCGCCGTGCAGTCACAGCAGCCGAGTGGACCGCGTCTCGTCGCGTTCTTCGCGCTCATGTACTTCGCCGCGCTACGTCCCGAGGAGGCCATCAGCTTGCACCGCGATAACGTGGCTCTCCCGCCGCTGGCAGAGGGCGACGACTCGGGAGAACAGAACGCCTGGGGGGAGCTCCACCTGCTCAAGGCTGCTCCATACTCAGGGCGCGAATGGACCGACAGCGGCGTGGCTCGCGAGGAGCGTGCACTCAAACACCGTGCTCAAGGTCATGGGAGGACCGCGCCGATCCCGCCACCATTGGGTCACATCCTCCGCGTCCATCTCGCCGAGTTCGCCAATGATGCAGACGGTCGCCTCTTCAACGGCGTGCGGGGCGGAGAACTGCCGTTCATCACCTATAGACGGGCTTGGAAGGCCGCACGGAAGACGGCGCTGACCGCGAAGGAGTTCTCATCTCCGCTGGCGGGCCGGCCGTACGACCTCCGCCACGCTTGCGTCTCCACCTGGCTCAACGCAGGCGTTCCGGCTCCCCAGGTGGCCGAGTGGGCGGGGCACAGCGTGGACGTGCTCCTGCGGATCTACGCCAAGTGCATCGTCGGCCAAGACGAGATTGCCAAGCGCCGCATCTCCGAGGCCCTGCGGTAGGCCAACCGAGCGCTGGAGACACCGGCGGGGGCGCCTCCAGCGCTAGGGGCCAGTGGAGCGTCGCTCGACAACTCCCAGCGTGTGCGGGGAGCACGGATACAACGACTCCGTGGGAGACAGGGGACCATCCCCGCGTGCGCGGGGAGCACAGCGCGACGGCATACCGCGCGGCACATCACCTGGGACCATCCCCGCGTGCGCGGGGAGCACGTCCGGGGTCTGACCGTCGGGCACGATCGCGAGGGACCATCCCCGCGTGCGCGGGGAGCACCGGGACGAACGCGCGGGCCGTGTGGACGGAGATGGACCATCCCCGCGTGCGCGGGGAGCACACGTCGTGCGTGGCGTTCAGGATCGTCTCGACGGGACCATCCCCGCGTGCGCGGGGAGCACGGTGAGGGCAAGCGGTACGTGTGGGCCGGGACGGGACCATCCCCGCGTGCGCGGGGAGCACTGGGGCGGGGTGCTGATGGTTGAACTGAGGACGGGACCATCCCCGCGTGCGCGGGGAGCACTCTCCACGACCTGCGGGTTTATCGAGCGCCGAAGCTGTTTCTGAGCACTTTCACTGAATTGGACATTATGGACTCTCGGCTAGCTTGGCGAGCAAGAGATCACGTCAAGTTACGGAAGACGCGGCAGAAGTGTCGCACGACGACGGCTGCGCGCACAGACCCCGGGCGATCACCTGAGTCGAGCACCTCGGTTGTCCATGGCTGGACACTGCATGGCATACCTAACGTTGCCGTTGTTCCCGAACGGAAGGGTGGTCACGTTGGCGTCAGCCGAGGCCGTACTTTCGTTTGATGGAAGCGGCTTCCTCCTCGGTGACCTCGCTCGGCGTGCGGCTTAGCGCCTGCCGCAACTCGTCCATGATCGCTTGCCCGGCGGTTCGGGCCCGGGTGCCGAACCCAGAGAGTTGGGCGTCGAACTGCTTGGCGGTGGGGCCGGTCCAGACCTTGCTGGTACGGAACATTCGGCAGGGCCTGTCGACGTCGGTGTCGATCTGCTCGATCATAGGGCCGATGGTGCGAATGGCGTGCTGGAGCACCTCATGCAGCGGGTTGTTCACCATCGCGGGCATCGGTTCAGTTCTCGACCTTCTCGGGGATGGGGGTAGCGTCGAGGATCAGCTTCGGTGCGATCAGTTTCATCAAGGCCACGACGTCGGCGGCGTTGTCGCGCCCTCTGACACCGCGTACGAGTTCCACAATGACGCGGTCATGGCCGTGTACCAGCACTGCCGCTGCCTGAGTGTTGCCGGCGCTGCCGTCTTGGAAGGTGAACCCGACCGAGCCGGGAACGATCTCGGGTAGGCGGGCGGCACCTTTGCGGATCCGGTAGGCGACTTCTTCTTCGGTCCCGTCGGGGGACAGGCTGACATCCAGGACCTTAGGTTTTTCACCTGTCGGCTCGTAGACGAAGCACCCGCCGCTACCCCACTTTTCGCTTCCCAGGTCCTCACCGGCGGTCATGTCGAACTTCCCGTCCACGAGGGGATCCTGCACACCCGTCATCAGTCGTACGGCATCCAGCGGTATGTAGTCGCAGATGAACGGAGAGGCTGCGACCGAGGGAACGGGGATCGTGTTGACGGGACGTTCCTCCTGCTGCTGGCATGCGGTCACCAGAAGTAAAGCGGTGAGAGCTGTCACGGGTAATGCGAGATGTTGCCTCATGGCTAATTGTGCCTCGAATGTCCTTTGTTGAAGCCCGACGTCAATGCTTCATCGATCTTTTCCCATCGTTTCCCGGCAAGGGCATCTTCCAGCCATGTCTCGTATGCCTGGAGTCGCGGATGGCTGTTGCCGTCGTGCGGTGCCATCTCCTTGCGCGTCATGAGAGAGTTCCCATCGTCTTTCAGGAAGTTGAAGCGGGAATCTCGGGGATCCTCACCCTTCTCTCGGCCTGGTAGCGAAGCCCATGGATGCGTCTTGTCGGGAGGATCGGACTTGCCGAACAACCCGTGCCTGAGCATGGCGTCCGCGGCGATCTGGTCTAGCAAGAACTGAGCCTTGTTCTCCGCCACGTTGGCATCGTACTTGGCCTTTTCTGTGTTCTTGTCGGTTTTGGCGGCATCTTCGATCATGCTGGTCCATGAGCCCAGCGTTGCCGCCGTTATAGCCGCAGCCGCTGCTTGCGGAATCCCGAGGCCAGTGTTGACGACAGCCATGAAAACTTTCATGTTCCGTTCCTGGGCCGCGTCCAATTCCTGGCCCTGCTTGATCTTCGCGAGTCCGCTGGCTTCGGTGATCAGTCCGAAACCGGCGCCGGCTTCTGCCGCATTGATCAGAAGGCGCCTGGCGTCTCCGGTCTCGGCAGTTCGGGCAGCGCCATGGTCGAGCAACTTCTTTCCCCAAGCGGTCTGCGCCGCCGCGACAGCCGCCAACGCCTTGGGATCGTGTTTGAAGGCGTCTCTCATGACGAGGCGCAGATCCTCCTTCTGAAACTGGGCACCCCAGACTCGATCCTCATGGGGCATGTGCGTGCGCTCAACCTCGAACACAGCGGAATCGTCATCGCTGGTGCCTTTGGCGACGCGGTTGACGTCGTTGATGTACGCGGCAAGGATGCGCGCGGTGGTGCCGGTCGTCGCGAAGGAAGGGCCCTCGGTGCCCGCAAGGACGCGCTGAGCTTCCCAGCGAATGAAGTCCGAAGCTATCTTCGCCGAAATAAATCCCAGCGACGGCTTCTGCGCGGTGCCGTCGCGGTCTCGGTACGTCATGGTCGCGGCCTCCAGCGCCTTGCCGAAAGCGTTCCCCCCGTCGTACATCGGTCGCTCGGTAACGTACCGCTTCATGATGCTGGGATCGCCGGAGAAGAAGTCCTGGGCGGCCTTCGGATGCCTGGCCAATGCCTTCATCACACCGACCATCGGATCCTGCGGTATGCCGGCTGAAGCGGCATCGTTCCACGACTTGCGGTCCAGACCGTCCAACGTCTTGGCGATGGCCACCAGGAAGTCCCGCTCGAAAGTGCCATGAGGAAGCAGCGCCGATAGCCCGTGCTGATCCACCGGTACCCTCAGATTCGACAGCATTTCCTTCTGCCATGACGCGTTCAGCCGCGAACTGGCCGCGCCGAGCGCCTTGCCCAGCGCCGCCTGTAATCGCTTCTTGCCCGCATCCTTCTGGTACACCAGCGCCGCCATGAGATGCCGGAACCGCTCCGGCCCCAACGCGTACATCAGCGACGTGGCAAAACCTTCGTCCTCGGACCGCTTCTCCAGATTGGCGATGGTCTTCTCGTCCACCTTGCCGTTCCGGTCGACCTCGCGCAGCTTGAGCGCGGCGGCGTACACGTCGGGGTCGCCGGAAGCCCCGCTGTACAGCGCCTCGTCGAAAGGGCGCAGCCCACCAGTCGTATCCGTGCCCCATTCTGTGGTCACGGCCTGGATGGTCTCATTGCGGCGCCGTAACTCTGGCCGCTTGGCCCCGATCCAGTTGCCCAGCTCCCGCATGGCGTTCAACCGCGAGGTGTCCAGGTCGAGGTTCTGCAGCATCCGACGGATTTGCGGCTCGTTGCGGCCGAGCGTGTTCTCCGCCTGGCCGAGGTCACGCTCGAAGTCGTGCATCAGCGTCGGGTCGATCCCCGAATACCCCCAGTCGGGTGGCTGTGCCACCGCCGGCGGGGTCAAGGAAGGAGGCTCCGGTTCCGTGTCGGTATGGGCGGGCTGTTCGGGTTGCGGGCGTTCAGGCGACGGCTGGGGAAGCGGCGATGGCGGGGTCGTCATGACGGGTCTCCAGCACCTACGAGGACCATCGCATTGTCCCCCGGCTGCATTTTTCTCGCGAGAGGCGCATAACGCATCAGCATGGTCATTTCTCGGCTGTGAGTTGCTGAGACGCCAGGATGTACGCAGCGCGCGTCCCGTGGGTTCGCTCCTATAGGTAGAGGGTTACACCAGGCCCACGTGCGCGGGGATCACGTGCGCGGGGATCACGCCACCCATCGAACACGTCCCCACCAGGGTGTGGGGCCACCCCCGCGTGCGAGGGGAGCACTTCACGACCTTGCGCAGGACACGGTCCAGCTCGGGCCCATCCCCATGTGCGCGGGGGGAGCACCGCGCCCTCACCTACGGCCAGGACTGGCGAGACGGACCATCCCCGCGTGCGCGGGGAGCACACCGCGAACCGCGTGAGCGGCCGCCTGAACGGAGGACCATCCCCGCGTGCGCGGGGAGCACGCGGCAGCGCGCTTGGCGGACGGTGCGGTGCCGGGACCATCCCCGCGTGCGCGGGGAGCACCCACCGTTCTCGGCGGGCATCCACCAGCGCCAGGAACCATCCCCGCGTGCGCGGGGAGCACCTGCGGCTCGCGTTGCAGTCGCTGGCGTACGGGGGACCATCCCCGCGTGCGCGGGGAGCACAGCCGCAACCGGGCGAAGTTGTTCCACCGGGTGGGACCATCCCCGCGTGCGCGGGGAGCACTCTCCACGACCTGCGGTTTCACCGGGGGCCGAGGCCATTTCCGAGCACTTCCGCAGAATCGGACATTTAGCCACCTTCCTGGAGAGCTTTGGGCGCGGGAGCACAGGGCCTGAGACTTGGATTTCGCTGGCGGCCATCAACTCGGGAGCGAGCGTATCGATCGAAAGCAGACCCATGCGTGCTATCCGCAGCGTGAGTACTTGATCGCCTGTATGACACGCTACGCGGTGCTCCCGGCCATGAAATGCTTCTCCCCGAGCCAAGAGGTTACTCATGTTCCGCAGGATCGCACGGGCCCTCTCTCCAACGACTCAAGACCAGCGAAAAGCGGCTGTCGATGACGCTTGCGCTTACGGCATCCAGCTCCTCGCGGAGACCCGCGAGGAGCTCAATCGGGCCGACGCCAAGGCTCAGGTTCTGCTGGGCATCGTGGGTATTGGGCTCGGCGCTGTTGCAGGTGGCCTGCTGGCAGGCAGTTGGTCACCGTTCAGGCTGTCCAACGCCATCGAGTGGATGTGGTGGACGGGAGCAGCCGCTGCTGTGGCATCGGTCGTGGTGCTTGCGCGCGCCGTCTACCCGCGCCTGGATCGCAGAGAGCGAAGCGATGCTGTCATGTATTACGCGGATGTGCTTCGCTTTGATTCCGCCGCGGCGCTCTCCAGCGCTTTGGTGAGGTCATCCACGCTGGATCTAGAGCGGATCGCTGATCAGCTCTACAGGGTCAGTCAGATTGTCGGCCAGAAGTATCGCCTCATTCGATGGGGGTTCTGGCTCCTCCTGGTCGGGATGGCCGCCGTGGTGAGCGCGGTTCTGATCGACACTTTGCTCATCGCGGCTCTTCCATGAGCGCGAACGGAGAGTCGGGGTCTGGCGGTGGGAGAGCTATGCCCAGCCGCTCGAACGCTGCCCGCAAAGCGGACTCGCTGGAGATAACCAGCTCGAAGGCGTTCGCGTGCCGCTGGGCATCGACGATTTGGGCGAGGAGTTGGACGAGTTTCTTGGCTTTTTCCTCGCGCTCGTCGTGCATGCTGTCGGTGATGTCCGCCACACTTTCGACCGCCTGGGCGAGTCGTACCGCATGTCGCGCTGTCGCACGGTCCATGGTCTCGGCGAGGAACTGCTCGCAGAGCGTTCGCGAGGTGCGGAGCCTCGTCACCTGCTGTTCGACCTGCTCCGCTTTAGCCGCGATCCTGTAGAGCTCACTCTCGTGCGCGCAGCGCAACTGTCGGACTTCGTCGGGAACGTCGACTTCGATGGTCGCTCGCCAGGTGCCGGCTACGGAGTCGGATGGACGTTCCTTGAGCCAGCGCTGCAGGGCGTCTCTTGCGGCCTGCTCCGCTCGGGCTGCGTCGAAGATGCCGTATCGGCGCAGGGTGTCCCGGACGGTTTCTCGGACATAGTCCTTGATCGAATGATCCTGGTCCTCCTTAAGTTCTTTCCAGGGGCGAAAGATGAGGGAGCCGGTGGCCGATCGCCGCCAAAGCCAGACGTTCACCACGAATTTGAAGCCATCGCCCAGGGACGGCGCGGTGAAGACGTAAGAGGGATGATCCTCGGGAGTGGCGGCCGTTTCCTCACCGGATGTCGATGTCTGTGACGGGCTGATCTCGGCTGTGGGCCTTTTCGTGAAGCGCTGTACGAGCACGGGTAGCTTGATGAGCTTGGTGGATGTCATCGTCACCCCTCCGTGAGGAACCGGTTGTACCGAGCGAACTGGGCGCTGGTTATAGAGCGCTGCCTGCGCCACAAGTGCAGATGGAATGTCCACATGGGTCGGAGTCTCGTCCGGGTCCTGACGAGCACTTCGTTGACGACGGCGTCGACCGCGGGCACGGCAGCCGCCCGCTCTGCCCACGTGGCCAGAAGACGCCAGGCTGACGGGGTGTGGAAGGAAATGCGTGTGTTCGCGCGGGTGGTGCATGAACCCCAGCCGAGCGCGTTGATCCAGAGCTGCGCGAGATCGTCGCTCTGGTCATGGCGCCACAGAGGAGGGGACGTCTCCTCTTCATGTTCGGCGGTGACCAGGCGAACGAATGCCAGAGCAGCGGTCAGCCGCTCCCCGACGTGTTCCCCGGTCGCCCAGCGGGCCAGGTGTCGCAGCACGATCGAGGCCGTGGTCGGGGCGTATACCTCGGCCACCGAATAGGCGACAGCGTCACACATTTCCGGGCGCACTGCAGCCGCCGCAACCGTGTGCAGGGCGGCGAGCGCCTCGTTGACATGCCGGATACCAATGGCCGATCCGTAGGCCAGCGCTGCGGAAAGCCTCTGCAGGTAGGTGCCGGCGGCCCAGTCCTTCAGCCGGCGGCGCACCAGCGCCGCCACATCCGCATCTGCGAGTGCAGCGGACTCTACAGAGATTGAAAGTTCGGGGTGTCATGTCGATCTCGGGTTCGTGATCAGGCCGGTGTGTGCCAGAAAGGCGTCCAGGAGGTCGGGGCGGTA